>NZ_JBLYUB010000019.1:0-151823 GCF_049999945.1 Planosporangium spinosum
CACGACCACCGAACTCGCCGCCGCATAGCCACACCCGTTGCCCAGCCGGTTATCGACCGGAAAACTGAACAGCGCACAGAGCCTCACGCAGGCGATCTACACCATCTCGCGGGACGTGACCCGCGGAACATCCGCGCGATCGGATCCGAAATTCGGGCCAGCGTCCACCGCTGGTCCTTACCGAAGCTGTGCGCCAACGGGCCTTCCTGCAACGCGTCGGCCAGCCGCCGCAGTCGGGAATCGTCCAGCCGACAGCGGGCGCCGCCAGGCCCCTTCGAGGCCAGCATCCGCTCGCCTCCACGAAACCACCGCTGCCGCCAGCCGTACACCGCGGTCTTGGGCACTCGCAACCGCCGCGCCACGTCCGGCACCGGCATGCCCTCGGCGAACCAGGTCGCCGCCTGCAGTCGCACCGCTTCCCGTTTCGCCCGTCCCTGCGCGGACAGGCCGCCACCATCCGGGTACCTCATCCATCCGGCCTACAAGCTCCATCGGCCGTTGTCACCACGACACGCCGACCACACGTTGGTCAACCTAGCCTTCAAGATCTGTAGCTGGGTTCATGGAACGCCGTTACCGCCGACCGAAGCTCCTCGGTCGCTTGCTCCGGGCTTGGTCGGCTGCCCTGCGCAACTGGCGGCGCGGTCGGGCCGCTGCGTCAACTCGCCGGTGGCGGGACCTCTAGATCGATGACGAAGGAGTCGGGGGCGACGTCGAGCCAGGTCGCGATGAGGTCACGTGCCGTCTCGTCGGCCTCGGTGAGCCGGCGGGCCTGCGTCATGATGTGCAACTCGGGCACCCTCAGAAGCCAGAACCCTGCCTTCGCGCTCGGCGTGGACCCGGTAGGTCTTCATGGCGACCGCCCTCGGTAGGTACGTACGGAGTCGTGACGTCGCCATCATCCGTCGGCGGTCGGGGTGACGTACGGCCGGACGAGTTCGGGATCCGGTACCGGTTGCTCGTCGGTCAGCGCCCACTGGCTGAAGTGGTCGACCATTCCCCGGCTGTGCCGGACCTGGTCGCACGGCCACACCCGACCGCAGAAGCGACAGCAGCCGGTGCCGTCGATCTGGTGCTGCGCGATGACCTGCTCGTGGTACACCACCTGGGCCGTCGCGTACCGGGCGAAGGCCACGACCTGGGACTCGTACACGCCCATCCCGGTCACCGCTCATCGGTCACGGCTGGGCCTCCGGGCCGGTCGACTCCGGATCGCTCGGCCCCGGATCGCTCGACTCCGGATCCGCTGGATCCGGCTTCGTGTCGGTGACCGCCCCGGCGTAGAGCGTGTCCAGGCAGGGCCAGGCGTTGCCGCAGCCGGTGCAGACCCGCCGGACCGCGGTACGTGGCCGGTGGACGACGAGCAGGCGACGCGCTTTCAGGATGTCGGAATCCGTGACCATCGCGCTGAGTGGCACGGTGAGCCGTCTTCGTTGCCGTTCCGGGGTGTGGCCGTCATCGTCCACCGTCGACTCCCTTCGACCGTCGTGAACCCGGCGCCACATTGCTCCTTCGCGCAGTGACCGTCAAGGTTATGCCGTAACTTTTGCCAACATGGTTGTCACTGCGGTCGGGATCGATAAGACTGCTCGCGTCTGAGAGGAGAACGCCGATGCCGAAGCCGATCGGACCGACGATTCCGCGGTGGCAACTGGGCGAGCAGCTCGCCCGTGCGCGTGACGCGGTCGGTATTTCCCAGGCTGACATCGCCGAGCAACTCGGCTGCTCGGTCAGCAAGGTCCAGAAGATGGAGGCCGGCGACGTCGGCATCGTGCGCGCCGAGTTGCTGCTCATGCTCGACGTGTACGGCGTGACCGACGCCGAGGTGCGCGAGTCGTACCTGGAGCTGCAACGGCTGGGCAAGCAGCGCGGCTGGTGGTCGACGTTCGGCCAGGTACCGGCCCCGTTCGCGACGTTCCTCGGCTTGGAGAGCGCGGCGACCAGCATCAAAATCTTCGAGCCGATGATCGTGCACGGACTGCTCCAGACGGAGGACTACGCCCGTGCCGTCGCGGAAACCTGGGACGGCGGTCTCCTGACCGAGGAGGAGGTCGAGCGTCAGGTAAGGATCAAAATGGAGCGACAGCGTCGCGTGCTGGGCGACGAGCCACCGGAGCTGTGGGTGATCCTCGACGAGGCGGTGCTACGTCGCGAGGTCGGCGGCAAGGCGGTCATGGCCGCACAGCTCAAGCACCTGGCGGCGATGGCCAAGCGGATGACCTTGCAGATCGTGCCGCTCTCACACGGTGGATATCCGGGAGTGCGGGGCGCGTTGACCATCTTCGAGTTCGACGAACAGATGCACTCGCCGGTCGTGTACGTCGAAGGCCAGGCGGGCAACCTGTACATGGAGAAAGTAGAAGATCTCCGCCGGTGTACGCTGGCCTACAGCCACATGACGGCGGCTGCGCTCAGCAGGCAGGAGTCGACCAGGTTGATCACGGCCGTCGCTCGACAGTACGCCGACGCTGACGGAGAGCCCCGTGACACCCGATCTGTCCCGCGCCGGGTGGCGCAAGAGCACAAAGTCCGGTAACAACGGCGGATGCGTCGAGGTCGCTTTCCTGGATCAGGACGTGGCGGTTCGCGATACCAAGGACCGCACGGGGCCAGTTCTGATCTTCGCTAACGACGAGTGGGCTGCCTTCATCGACGGGGTCCGCCGGGGCGAGTTCGACCTCGCCTGACCAGAGGTGTACCTCGGCATCTCGCCGGACCCCGGTCATCGCTCGACGTGGCCGGAACCCGCTCGTTCCTGGCGGCGGGCCGCCTTCAACGCCTCGATCTCTTCCATCGTGGTGGTGCGGTTGCGGCGCCCGCGGCGTGGGCGACCTTCGCTGACGGGCTCGTCGGGCGCCGCTGCGGTTTTCAGGATCGCCTCCAACGGCGCGTTGTGTTCGTCGCACAGGTCGGTCGTGGCGGCGCGCCCGCCCGACTGCACCCGGTAGGTGCGGGCTCCGCGTGCCGTGTCCTGGCACACGTCGCACACCGTCAAACTGAGCTTCACTCTCGCCTCCCTGTCACCTGAGCGGCTTACGACGTCCGCGGCATAGCGTATGCCATGATCAGCAGGCGTCTGACCAGGCGCACTGCACCTGATTCACTTACACCCGACAGTGTTCGTCGTCGGTGCTCCGGCAAGGGGAAGAGGCACATGCCCGCTGGCAAGGTCGTGAATGAGCAGGAAGCCATCCGGTGGATCGAGGAAGGCCGCACCTACCGGTGGATCATCGAGGAGTACCGGCGCAAGTACAACATCGAGACCACGATCTCCATGTGGGGCAACTTCCGTCGGCGCAGGGGCCTGGATCTTCGGATCATCCACGACACGGAGCTGATGCCCTGGAAGGTCGAGGAGCAGCACCGCTGGCAGTACGCGCCCATGATGCTGCGGGCGGTGGGGCGCCAGCGGGCGGGCTATCCGATCAGCGCCGAATTAGAGCCCCGCGTGGAGTCCTGGCTGCGGGCCCGCCGGGAGGACGACACGGTTGTCCACTATGACTCCGACACCGACGAGGGTTGGTTCTACGTCCCGCGCCGGCCGGGAATCGACACCGACCTGATCCGCGTACCGGACTGGAAGCTCACGCCGGAGCAGCAGCGGCTGCTGCGCTGACCTGCGGAGGCGGTCGTCGGCCCAACGCCGCCCCGCTCTCACGGTGCCCGCAGGCCCCACTCCTGAACGTTGTAGGTGGGCCCGAAACTGGTGGCGTTGTCGCGGACGTTCGCGAATCGGCTGTTGACGGCGAGCAGGGTCGGCTTCTGGAACAGCGGCAGTACGTAGGCGTCGTCGGTCATGAGCTGGTCGGCCTGGTTGAGCAGGTCGGCCACTTTGGCCGCGTCGGTTTCGGCCGCCGCCTGCCGGAGGAGCCTGTCGCTGGCGTCGTTGTGCCATCCACCGAAGTTGCTGCCACCGTCGCTGGTCCAGGTCTGGAGCGCATTGCTGACCGGGAACGGGGTGCCGGTCCAGGAGAACAGGATCAGGTCGAAGTCGCCCCCGGTGAGCGAGGCGCCGAAGTTGGTGACCGGCATGATGCGTACGGTGATTCCAAGCTGGCCGAGCTGGGCCTGGATCAGCTCGGCGATCCGCGCCCGGGTGTCGTTGCCCGCGATGTAGGACACCCGCAGGGTTACGGGGACCCCGGCCGGGGTCTTCAGTGCCTTGCCGACGTCGCGGTAGCCGGCGTCGGTGAGCAGCTTCCGGGCCTTGGCCAGGTCGCCGGTTCCCTGGCCGGTCGGGGTGACCAGGTCACGGTAGCTCGTCTGGCCCGGTACGAAGTTGTGGCTTCCCAGGGCGGGAGTGTCCGCGAGCACCTGGCCGACGGTCTTGCTGATGATCGCGTTGCGGTCGATCGCGGTGAACAGCGCCCGTCGCAGCTCCCGGTCGGCCAGCAGCGGGTTCTGCACGTTGAGGTCCAGGTGTTCCCAGCTGAGACCCTTGCCCACGGTGTACTGCACCGACCGTTCCGCCTTGACGGAGTTGACCAGGTCGATCGTGGGCTGCGGGTAGACGGCCTGGACTTCGTTGTTGCGCAGGGCCGTGAGTTCGGCGGACTGGTCGGTGATGGTGCGGAACACCAGCCGGTCGAGCGTCGGCTTGACGTGGCCGTACCAGCGCGGGTTGGGCACCTCCTCGACCGCGGTGTCGGGCACGTGTCCGGAGACCTTGTAGGGGCCGCCGGAGAAGGTCGGCGGGTTGGCGTTGAACCATTTCCAGGAGGTGGCCAGATCGCCGTGGGCGCGCGCCACATGTGCCGGGTAGAGGTTGGCGAACAGTGATTTCCAGTCGGCGAAGGCCGGCTGGAAGGTGACGGTGACCGTCTTGCCGCCGTCGCCCTGGGCCAGCGAGGCGATCTGGTCGTACCCGGCGGTGGACGCCGCCGAACAGTCCGGGCAGTCCTTGCCGTTCTGCGTCTGCCAGGCGTACGTGAAGTCGTCGCCGCTGATGGGCATGCCGTCGTCCCAAGTCGCCGCCGGCTGGATGCGGTACACCACGGTCTGCGGATCGGTCGCCGTCTGCTCGGCGGAGACCAGCAGATCACTGTTGACCCGGACGGACAGGTCGGGGTAGGCGATGAACGCCGACGGCAGTACGCCGGCGAGGACCTGGGCGGCCTCGAAGCTGTTGGCGTCGGCGTCGGCGATGTTCCAGCCCGAGATCGGCTTCTCGATGGCGTAGGCCAGCGTTCCGCCGCGCACGGTTGGGCCACTGTTGCAGTCGTTGGGGTGCGCCGCGCACGTGGCGAAGGATGCCGAGCCGCCCACGGTCGCCGTGGTCGCGCCGGCACCACCGCAACCGGCCGCCGCCGTCAGCGCCGCCGCGAGCACGCCCGCGCTGAACAGTTTCTTTACCTTCGCCATGTGACTCTCCCGGTACCGCGACGGCGCTGAGGCGACCGTCGGCAAGGTGGCCCGTTGCGCCAATCGGCGGGGAGAAGCGGGACCTGAGCGGTGATGAACTCCCGCCGTGGTGGCGTCCGCCACAGTGGCGCCGAAGCCGATGGGCGCGCCGAAGCCGATGGGCGCGCCGAAGCCGATGGGCGCAAGGCCCGCCGGCGGTGAACGCGCCGCCAGCGGGCCTTGCCCATTCACCCCCGCCGTCGCGCGACCAGGACGGCGTCGTGGATCGTGATCTCCCGCCCCTCCGGGTCCACGGCGGTACGCGGCCGGGCCTCGGCCGCCAGCACCTCCCACACCGCCGGGTCGAGCGAGTCCGCGACCTCCTCGGCGGTGTACAGCATGTCCGGGAAGTGCGGCCGGTGCACGGTGGTGCGCAGGTCGTGCGGGTGGTGCCCGACGATCAGCAGCCGCCCGCCCGGGGCCACGGCGGCGGCCAGCCGGGCGAACATCTCCCGCCGCGGCTCCGCGGGAAGCTGCATGAACTGCGCCGACACCAGGTCGTACGCGCCCTCGGCGGGCGGCTGGTCGCGCAGGTCCGCGTGGACCCACTCGATGCGGCCGGCAACGTCGGGGCCGGCGGCCGCGGCGTGGGCGGCGGCCCGTTCGAGCGCGGTGGTGGCGATGTCGACCGCGGTGACCTGCCAGCCCCGCTCGGCGAGCCAGACGGCGTCGGCACCCTCGCCGCAGCCGACGTCGAGCGCCCGGCCCGGCGCCAGTTCGCCGGCCTCGGTGACTAGCTGCGGGTTCGGTCGCCCGCTCCACACCGCCGGCTTGGACAGGTACCGCTCCTCCCAGGCGGCCTCGTCGAACATCGTGTGCACCCGGTGGCGGTAGGCGTCCACGGCGTCGCGGGTGTCCTCGGCGACGAGATCGGCGTTGATCGCTGCGCCGGCGGTCACGCCCGCCGCGGCGGCAGCGATCACCTGGGCGCGGACGTCGGCCACGTTGCCCGCCACCCAGACGCCGGGGACCGCGGTCGCCCCGGTCGGGTCGGCCGGGATCTGCCGGCCGATGACGTACCCGTCGACCTCCACGTCGACCGGCGTCAGCCCGAGCGACTCCAGCGCGCCGGCACGGGCGGTGAACCGGGGCGCGACAACCAGGGCGTCGAGCTCCACGACCTCGCCCGAGGCCAGCCGTACCCCGGTCAGCGCGTCGCCGGTAACTTCCAGCCCCACGACCGGGCCGGGCACGACGGCAATCTCGCGCGCCGCCAGCCGCTCGGCCTCCCCGGCGTCCGGCGCCGGGGCGTGGTGCAGCAGGAGCAGCACGTGCCGGCTCCACTGCCGCCACAGGTGCGCCTGGTGCGCGGCCAGCGGCCCGGTGGCCAGGACGCCGATCCGGCGGTCCCGGACCTCCCACCCGTGACAGTACGGGCAGTGCAGCACGTCGCGGCCCCACCGCTCGGCCAGCCCCGGCACGTCCGGCAGCTCATCGACCAGCCCGGTCGCCACCAGCAGTCGCCGCGCCCGCACGGTACGCCCGCCGTCCAGCGTCACGGCGAAACCCTCGCCGTCCTTGGTCGCGGCGTCGACACGCCCGGCGACGACCTCACCTCCGTACCGGGTCACCTCGTCGCGCCCGGCCGCCACCAGATCGGCCGGCGGCGTGCCCTCCCGGGCCAGGTAGTTGTGCACGTGCCCGGCCGGCGCGTTGCGCGGCTCGCCCGCGTCCACCACCAGCACCGACCGCCGTGCCCGGACCAGTGCCAGGGCCCCGCTGAGCCCGGCGGCGCCACCGCCCACCACGACCACGTCGTACGTCTCGTCCACCGTCTGCTTCCCTCCACTCGTCGACTGCGCCCACGGTGCGACGCTATCGGCGGATTCGACAACTATCGTTGCTGGTATGGCAAACGACGAGGCCGCCGTCCTGGCGGCCGTGGGGCCGCGGCTACGTGCGCTCCGCACCCAGCGCGGCACGACGCTGACCCAGCTCGCCGGGATCACCGGCATCTCCGTCAGTACCCTGTCCAGGCTCGAGTCCGGCCAGCGCAAGCCCACCCTGGAACTGCTGCTGCCGCTGGCCCGGGCCCATCAGGTGCCCCTCGACGAACTGGTCGACGCGCCCGCCACCGGAGACCCGCGCGTGCACGCCCGCCCGATCGTCCGCCACGGCGTGACGTTCCTCCCGCTGACCCGCCGGCCGGGCGGCCTGCAGGCGTTCAAGCAGATCCTCCCGCCGCACACGCCGGCCGGGGAGCTGGAATTGAAGACCCACGAGGGGTACGAGTGGCTGTACGTCCTCTCCGGCCGCCTGCGCCTGCTGCTCGGCGAGCACGATCTCATCCTGAACCCGGGCGAGGTCGCCGAGTTCGACACGCGCGTGCCGCACTGCGTCGCCAACCCCGGCCCGGAGCCGGCCGAGATCCTCACCCTCTTCGGCCCGCAGGGCGAACGCATCCACGTCCGCGCCCGCCCCAAGGCGCGCTGACCCGGCGACATCGCCGTGCCCGCGCCACGAAGAAGCGGTCAGCCGTCGCGGTCGCCGCTGGCCGACACCGCCTCGACCAGCAGGGTGAGCGCCTCGACGACGCGGTCGACGCCGTCGGTGGGCGGACCCCCCGGTTCGGTCATGTATACGTCGCGCCGGATCTCGACCATGAGCGCGGTCACCGCCGACTGCGTCCCGTAGTGCCTGAGCGGCACGTAGCAACCGGAGAAGGGCGTGTTCACGGCGATGCCGCCGCACCCGGCGAAGGCGCGCTCGGCGGCGGCGCGCAGCCACGGTGGGGTGTGCATCTCGTCGACGCCCAGGCAGATCGCGGGTCGCTCCCCGTCGGCGTGCAGTTCGTACGGCAGGGCCACGCTGGGGTAGGAGTGCACGTCGATGATGACCGCGCGGCCGGTCGCGGCCAGGCGCGCGTCGACGAGGTCGGTCATGGCCGCCGCGTACGGCTCGTAGTGGGCGGCGAGCAGCGCCTTTTCGTGTACCGGGTCGTCGGCGCGCAGCGGCTGGCGGTGCGAGGTCCGGGTGTAGACGGCGCCCATGCCGACCCTGCGCATCTCCTCCCGGTCGTCGGGGAACCGCTCCGGGTCGACGACCAGCCGGGAGGCCAGGTTGGTGAACGTCCACGGGGCGGGGTCGCAGTCGGCCGCCGCCCGGTCGGCGATGAGGCTCGTGTGCGAGTCGGTCATGTGGTCCAGTTCGACCGCCAGCGCGGCGTCGTCGAGCAGGATGTACGGGCGGGCGGCCGGCGTGATGTGCCGGGAGCTGTGCGGTACGTGCAGGATGACGGGGGAGTACGACGCTCCCGCACCGACCCGGTAGACCGCTTCTGTCCCGTGCACGGACAATCCGCACCCCCTTTTGCGTTTCGTGGCCGGAGCGGCCGGTGTCCACTGCGCCGGCCGTCGCAGGCTAACAGCAAGATCTGCCGCCAGCGCCCGGGCGGCGTGGAGATCCGCCGATCGGGGCCCGCGTACGCGTCCGCGCCTCCGGCGTGCCCGGCGTGTTCCGGTCCGGTACCCGATTGCGCGCCTCATTCGGGGACGGCGATACTGGCGGGGCGTCCGGCCCTCGACGCGCATCTATGGGTCGGCTGGACGCGACCGACCGAAGCGACCCGACCCATCCGCGCCGGACCGCTGTACCCGTGGGCCGCGAGCGGTGGCTCGGCACACCGGGGAGACGTCGGATCATGCGCGGACTGTTCAGCTTGTTGCGGGAGCGGATAGAGGTCAACGCCCAGCGCGCGGTCGAGCTCTACACCCGGGAAGTCACCGAGTACCGGTCGATGGTGGCAGCCGTCGACGACCGGACCGACATGGTCGACTTCGCGATCTTCATTCGGAAGCTCACGTTCGAACGCGCCGCGGCGGACGTGCCGTTGCGCGACGGCGACCTGTCGGCCATCGCCCTGGTCGGCCGGCAGCGGGCCGAGCTGGGGCTGTCCGTGCCGTCACAGCAGCAGGTGCTCGGGCTGCACACCGCGCTGATGCTCAAGGAGATCCACGACGCGTCCCGGCCCGATGACGTCGCCGACCTGCTGCGGATGATCGGCTGGTACGGCACGCAGGGCATCCGTGCGCGCGGGGCGTACCTGCGCGGCTACACCGACGGGGTGGGGCCGCGCCGGGTCCTGGCCACCCGGACCGAACTCCTGGCCCGGGCGCTGCTCGCGGACGAGCCGGTGGAGCCGCTTCTCGCCGGCGGGCTCGGCGTACCGGTGTGCCGGCACTACGTGGTGTCGGTGCTCCGCGTCCCCGCACCGTCGCCGTCCCCGGAGGCGCGGCTCGATGTGGTGCGGACCCTGGCGCATCGTCGGACACCGGCGGCCTGGCTGGCCTCGGACGAGTTGGTGCTGCTCACGCCAGGCGGTGGTGACACCGCCCGGGTCCGGGCGCTGGAGCAGGTACGGGACGTGGCCGCCGCGGTCGGGCAACCGTGTCAGGTCGGGTCGGCCGACGGTGCGGTCGGGCACCTCGCCGAGAGCCTCGGCTGGGCGCGCGAGGCCAGCCGGGTCGCGCCGCCGGAGGACCGGCCCACGCGCCTGTACACGGTCGCCGACCTCTTCGTCGAGATCGCCGTGGCGCGCACGCCGCAGGTCGACGCGTGGCTGCGTACGTTCGCGAAGGGCCTCGCCGCCGGCTCGAACCTGGTGGCCACGCTGCACGCGTTCTACTGCCACGACATGGACCGGACGGCGACGGCCGCGGCGTTGCGCATTCATCCCCGGACGCTGGACTACCGGCTGCAACGGGTCCGGGAGATCACCGGCGTCGACCCCAGGTCGACGTCGGGCGTGCGGGTGCTCAGTACGGCGGTGGCCCGGCTGCTCGCCGGCGGGCCGGTCTGACCGCACTGACGCGGGCCGCTCTGACGGCACTGACGCGGGCAGGTCTGGCGGCACTGCGGAGATTCGCAATCGCGCCGCCGCGGTTTTCCCCGGCTCACGAAGACCCCGGTACGCCGACGCCGGCAGACTGGCCGGTACATCGACAGGTGCCGAGGTGAGGGGCTCGGTGGCCCTGCCGGCCGCTGCGGACCGGGCGGCGCCCGGCGTCGGTGCGACGACGGTGACACCGGCGGTGCCCGGCCGGCAGCGACCGTTACGGGCGCCGAGAACGGAGACGGAGATGAGAACAAAACTGCGACAATGCCTGGTCGCGGCGTCCCTGGCGGTGACGGTCGCGGTGGCGGGAACCGCGCAGCCGGCGCACGCCGCCGCCCCGACGATCGACTGGACCGCGCTGATCATCAACATCGCCACCAAGCTCATCGGCAGCGGCGGCGGGGGTGTCAGCTCCGGCGAACTGAACGCGGCGGTGCAGCAGGTCGTCGGGGCCGTCGGGGCCGCCAAGACCGAAATCCTCAACCACATCGACGCCATCGCCAGCGCCGAGGTGCAGTCGTGCGCGAGGCACCACGCCATCGAGTTCACCGACATCAACAACATGAACGCCGCCGTGCTCCAGTCGTGGGCGCAGGACGCCACGGCCTGCGCCACCAAGGCCACCTCGTACGTCACCGCCGTCCAGAGCGCGAAGGCGGCCGGCGACATCGGTTTCCTCCTCGGCGAGATCTACGCGATCGCGGTCGCCGCACGGACGAAGGCGGGCCTCGTCAACGGTATCGACTACCTGATCCGTGACCAGGTACGCGCCTACGACGTGGTGGTGACCAAGACCGCTCCGCAGTGTAAGACGATCTGGTACACGTGGGGGGATCCCGTGTACACGTGGTACTCGGAGGTCACGTACACCTGCACCGCGTACGACGGCGAGCGTGTGGGGGCCACGGAGTACTGGTACGGCAGCCAGATAGAACAACCGATCGACTACGCCTGGGTCGAGTCGTACTCCTGCCGCAACACGAGCCGTCCCATCGCCATCGACGCGATACCGAGGCTGCGGGCGATCGTGCCGTAGCGCGCCATGGGTTGACCGGGGAGTTCTGGTACCCGCCCGGTGTACCAGAACTCCTTCCCGGCGGGGTGGTTCGCGGTCACCGGCGCGGAAGGCGAGTGACGCCTCGACGTCGGATACCTGGATTCCAATGTGGTCCATCATGGCGGCGACGTTTACGGCGGCGTACGAGATTTCCCGTGTACTACGGTGATCGGCCATGACGGTGTCGCGACCGGATCCACCGCTGGCTCCGGACGAGTTGGTCAGTACGGGCAGCGAGCGCGAGGTGCTGGAGGCCTTCCTCGACCTCTACCGGACGGTGGTACGGCGCAAGCTGACCGGCGTGAACGACGATCGGGTGCGGCAGCGGCTCGTACCCTCGTCGACCACCCTGGCGGGGATCGCCAAACACCTCGCCGCGGTCGAGCGGGAGTGGTTCCAGGAGACGTTGGCGCAGCGGCCGTCCGACCGGTCGGGCGTGCCGTCCGGCGGCAGCGAGTGGCGCGTGGGGTCGGACGAGACGATCGCGGGGCTGCTGGCCGACTACGAGGACGCCTGCGCGCAGTCCCGCCGGACGGCGGCGCGGTTCGGTCTGGACGACCGGGTGCCGCACCCCAGGCTGGGGCAGGTGTCGCTGCGCTGGATCTACGTCCACATGATCGAGGAGACCGCCCGGCACGCCGGTCACGCCGACATCCTGCGTGAGCAGACCGACGGCGCGGTCGGGTTCGACGGCTGACCCGACTCACCCGAGCGCGGCGGCGAGGGTGTGTCGGGCCGTGTCGGCCATGACGGGATTGGTGTCGCTGCCCACACCCGCGGAGGCGTTCGTCGCGTACGAGCGGCTGCGCCGCCACCGGGTAGAGAAGATCATTGCCCGGACCGCCCGGGTCAACAGCGACAAGGCGGCCGGACCGGTGGGGCGCGTCCTGCGCGACCTGATGTTCCCCATCGCGATGCGGCCGTTCTACAACCAGGAGAGGATGTTCGGCTGGGTGCACCGGTACGCCACCGACTGGAATGAACGGGTGGCGTCGCCGGCCCGCTGACGGCACCGGGCCGGTCAGGTCCACAGCTCCGACGGACCGGCTCGCGCCTCCCCAGGGGGAGGCGCGAAGGTGAGGGCATGAACGGCGACAGGCGGTACTCGATCGGTGATCTGGCCCGGCGCGCCGGGCTGACGGTCAAGGCCGTCCGGTTCTACTCACTGGGTGTGTCCCATTTCCCAGCGTGGTCGCCGGGGCAGGCATGCACCTGTCATGCCGATAGGTGGACGTCTCTAGAGTGGTGTTCTTCCGGTGGCGCACGGTCGACGAGTCGCGACCGGCCCCCCGGTTCAGCGAGCGACGGGCAGGTCAGTGGCGCTGTATTCGGTCCATGACCCGGCGTAGAGCTGTCCGGGCGGGAGCCCGGCGTGCTCGAACGCGAGGAGCAGGTGGCAGGCGCCGGCGCCATTGCCGCAGTAGCAGACGAGTGTGCCGGAGCCTTCGCGCTGCGCGGTGTCGACGAGATCGCGCAGGCGGTCCGCGGGAAGCAGGCGGCCGTCGGCGTCGAGGGTGTCACGCCAGAACACGTTCACTGCTCCTGGGATGTGGCCGCCCCTGGCGTCGCCCGGTTCGTCAAGGCCGCGGTAGCGGCTCGCGGGGCGCGCGTCCATGAGGCGAACGTCCGGGGACACGGCGGTGGCGAGGTCGGCGACGCGGTTCGCCGGCCACGGCCGCGCCTCGATCGCGCGTGCGACGGGTGTGACATCGCCGGTGTCGAGTGTCCCGGCGTATCCAGCGAGGCCGCCCGCAAGGACGGCCGCAGGCTGTCCGAGGGTGCGGAGCATCCACACCAGCCGGGCCGCGGCGACCCCTCCGAGGTCGTCGTAGGCCACCACCGGGGTGTCTGTCGCGATCCCGAGCCGGCCGAGCATCGCCGCCAGATCCTCGGGAGCTGGCAGCCCCGCGGGATGGCCGCCGATACGTGCCAGCAGATCGGCCTCGAAGTCGCAGAAAACGGCTCCGGGCAGATGCCCCGCCCGGTACGCGTCGCGCCCCGGGCGGCCCTCGGCACCCCATCTCACGTCGACGAGGACCGTCCGGGGGTCGAGGTCGCCGATCGTGTCAACGAACGGCGGCAATCCCGCGCTCGGGTTCGTCGGGCCATCAGCTCGCGGGGCTTTCGGCCGGCGTCCCTCGGTGGCGTTCATGGCCACCACGATACACCGCAGTGTCCGTACTTTGAGACGTCCATCTCGGTCACTGGGACAGTATGCGTCGAGATGGCGCAGTCGCTTTCGGCATGGTTGATCGCGTTGGTCCCGCGATGAGTGCGCGAGGAGCGGCTGACGTTCACGCGGCGAGAGGGACCGGGCGGCGGCGTGCGCGGCCAGCTGACAGGTGACGCAGGATGGTCGCGTTGGCCTGGTTCCTCCAGGCACTGCGCGCCCGGATGCCGGAGTAGTGGACCGGGTTCCGGTCAGGCGACCGGGTCGCTGCGCCGGGAGTACCGCCGGTCGGGCTTGCGGGTGTAAAGCTCGCCGTCGGCGTGGGCGTACAGGGCGTCGAAGTCGTGCCCGTGCGCGCCGAGCGTCGCGGTGCCGACGCTGACCGGCGTCCGCTCGGCCAGCACGGTACGCAGCCGGTCCGCGGCCGTCCGCGCCGCCGGGGCGGTGGCGCCGGCGAGCAGCACGACGAACTCGTCACCGCCGAGGCGGGCGACGACGTCGGCGGGGTGCAGGTGGCGCCGCAGGGTCCGGGCGACCCAGCGCAGCAGGTCGTCGCCGGCGGCGTGCCCGCAGGCGTCGTTGAGCTTCTTGAACCCGTCCAGGTCCAGGATCAGCAGCGACATCACCCGGCCGGTACGGCGGGCGGACGCGAGTTCGCCCGTGAACCGCTCGGCGAAGCCACGCCGGTTGAGGCAGTCGGTGAGCGGGTCGACCCGGGACAGCCGGGTCAGCAGGCGCCGCTGCCGGGCGGCACTGGTGCCCTGTACCGCACAGATCACCGAGACGGCGACGATGCCGGCCAGGTGCGTCGTGACGTACCAGCCGCTGGGCGCGCCGACGAGCGCCGCCAGGGTGAGGTAGCACGCGGACAGGCCGACGAGGATGGGTACCGCCACCCGCGGCGGCGTGCCGAGGGCGATCAGCGGCATCGGGACCAGTATGCCGAGCGCGGTGGCGGAGCCGGCCCCGCCGTCGAGGACGGCCACGGCGATGCCGACCGGGAAGGAGGCGACCGCGAAGGCGACCATGAACCACCGGGCTGCGGCCGACCGGCTCAGCCGGCCGGCCGCAGCCACGACCAGCAGTCCCGCCGCGCAGCCGCACGCGCTCAGGGCGGCCATCGCCATCCGGTGCGGCGCCTGCACCGCGAAGAAGGCCGCGTACAGCAGGCCGATGGCGAAGTCGGACACGGCCACCCAGCCCATGTCCGCGATCGAGCGGCGCCGGCGCTCCCGCTGCGAGACCGCGGCCGCCGCCCGACGGTCGACGACCAGCCGGGCGGTCGCGACCGCGTCCGGCACCGGGGCCGGTGCGGCCCGGCCGGACTTGTCCCGGTACAGCCGGGCGTCCGCCAGTCGGAGGAGGTCGTGCGCGGTGGCGGCCTCGGCCGGGTACGAGACGTACCCGATCGAGGCCGGCGCGACCGGGTCCAGGGCCGCCCGCAGCCGCGCGACGAGGACCTCGGCATCCGTGGCGTCGGTGCCGTCCAGCACCGCGGCGAACTCGTCGCCGCCGAGGCGCCCGACCGCGTCGTGCTCCCGCAGGTGCCGCCGCATGGTCTGGCCGGTCCAGGCGAGCACGTCGTCACCGGCCCGGTGGCCGTACGTGTCGTTGACCTCCTTGAACCGGTCGAGGTCGGCCAGCACCAGGGTGACCGGCGCCCCGGTCCGCGCGGCGTCGGCGAGTGCGGAGCCGAGCCGCTGGTCGAAACCGCGCCGGTTGAGACAGCCGGTCAGCGGGTCGAGCCGGGCCGCTTCGGTGAGCCGGCGGCGCAGCGACGCGAGGGTGCCGGCGTGCCGCACGCACAGGTACCCGACGCCCGCGAACGCCAGGGTGTAGACCCACGGGTACCCGGCGGGGGCGGGGTCGCCGAGCAGCGCCACCACCCAGTACGCGGCGGTACTGGCGACGAAGACGAGGCCGTACACCCGTGGCGGCACCATGACGGCGAAGAAGATCAGCGAGAACGGCACCATCGGGCCGAGCGGGCTGGTGACCCCGCCGTCGAGCAGCGACAGCGCCGTCGAGCCGAGGATATTGACCATGATCCCGGCCAGCTGGACCGGCAACCGCGCCCGCGACCGGGCGATCGCCGGGGCCTGCCATCGGGCCAGCAGGGCGGCTGCCAGCATGGTGGCCGCGATCGCGAGCATCACGGGACGGTGCGGGCCGTTCCACGTCGCCAGCACGTACAGCGCGGCGATGCCCGGGCCGAGGGCGCCCCGCAGGCCGCCGGTGCGGATGGCGCGGACCCGGTAGGACGGGTCCGCGCCCGGTCCGTCACCGAGTCTCGCCGGCATCCGCTGCATCCTCCCAGGGCACTGCGCGTCTCCGCCAGTATGGTGATCGACGCGCAGTGAGCTTTGCTGGATGAATTGTCGGCCCGCGATGGGCTGCGCTGCTCCACCGAGTGGTCGCCGACCTCGGCCGGATGTCTCAAATCCGGCGACAGCGACCTGACATGCCAGGGCGGTAGGAACCTGACGCACCGGACCGCCCGTCCCGTGGCGCGCCGGCATCGGCACCGACGAGACTGACGTGGTGGTCTTCGACGCTGTCCCGCAGTCGCCGGTGTCACTCCGGGCGTCACGGGGTATCCGGGGAGACCGCTGTCACGTTGACGCCGCTCCGCACGATTGGCTGAATCGGGTACATGATCTCTCTGCGGTTGGCCAACCTGCGCGACGTCGGCGGTCTGCCCGTCAGCGGCGGCGGCCGGACGCGCGCGGGGGTGCTGTACCGCAGCGACGCGCCCTATGCCGGTGACCGTGACCCGGACCAGGTGCGGATCTGGCCGCCCGGCGTGGTCATCGACCTGCGGTCCGAGGGCGAGGTGGCCCGTCGGCCCTACTCCTGGGCCGAGGGCACGGTGGTGCACTACCACCCGCTGCACTCGGACGCGGCGCCCGGCCGGTTGCCGCCGGACGCCGACCTCATCGCGCTGTACACGCTGATCCTCGAGACCGCCGCCGACCGGGTCGCGGCCGTCGCGTCGCTGGTCGCGGAGGCCAGCGGGCCGGTACTGGTGCACTGCGCCGCAGGCAAGGACCGCACCGGAATCGTGGTCGCCGCGCTGCTGCTGGCCGCGGACGTCGAACCGGAGGCCGTCGTCGCGGACTACGTGGCGACCGCGGCGAACATGCCGGCGCTCCGGCAGCGCTGGACGGCCCATCGGGTACGCGGCACGTCGGGGCGCGCCATCCCCGAAGGCTGGCTCGCCGCCCCCGAGTCGGCGATCACCAGTGTGGTCGAGCGGATCGCCGGCTGGCCGGGCGGCGCCCGGCGCTGGTGGGCCGACCACGGTGCGGACCCCGGCCATCTCGAGGCGTGGCGCACCCGCCTGGTGGAGCCGTCCGCGGCGGGGTGATCGCCGTATCCGTCGGCGCGCGGGCAGCCCGGGACGGTCGGTGGCGATGGCGAGTCGCCGCGGGATCCCGCAGCGTCGCCGGTCACATCGGCTTGCGATGGCCGATCTTCGTATTAAAAGCTGGCTGAACCATTGCAAGAAATCCCACGGAGGAAGCCGGCATGGCATCGAGCGTTGATGGCGCCGCGGTGGGCGAGGCACCGACCTGGTTTGCGCGTGCCCTGGACACCGCGCCCGAGCATCGGGACGTCACGGTCGACGGCTGCCGGATCCACCTGCGGTGCTGGGGCGCGGCCGGACTGCCCGGCCTGGTCTTCGTCCACGGCGGCGCCGCCCACTCCGGCTGGTGGGATCACATCGCGCCGTTCTTCGCCGGTACGCACCGTGTCGTGGCGCTCGACCTGAGCGGGCACGGTGACAGCGACCGGCGGCCGGACTACGACCTGTCCCGGTGGGCGTCGGAGGTGCTCGCCGCCGCCGAGGCGGGCGGCGTCGGTGGCCGTCCCATCGTGGTCGGGCACAGCATGGGTGGTTGGGTCGCCGCGACGGCGGGCGTGCAGCACGCCGACCGGCTTGCCGGCGTGGTCGTCCTCGACTCGCCGCTCAACGACCAGCCGCCGGAGGAGGAGCGACTCCGGGGGCGTCGCCGGGAGACCCGGGTGTACCCGACCCGGGACGAGGTGCTGGCCCGGTTCACCACGCTTCCGCCGCAGGAGGTCGTTCTGCCGTACGTGCGCGAGCACATCGCCGGTCAGTCGGTACGGCCGGTCGACGGCGGCTGGACCTGGAAGTTCGACCCGGCCATGATCGGACAGCGCCGGATGCTGATGCGCGACCTGCTCCCGGCGCTGCGCTGCCGGACGGCGGTGTTCCGGTGCGAGTACGGGCTGGTGACCCAGGAGATGGCCAGCCAGATGGAGGAGCTGCTCGACCACCGGGTCGAGATCGTCGAACTGCCGGCGGCCGGGCATCATCCGATGCTCGACCAGCCCCTGCCGCTCGTCGCGGCGCTGCGGACCCTGCTGGGGCAGTGGTCCCGGCGGGACGGCACCCGTACCGACCGCTTCACCGCCAGCGCCGCGTAGCCGCCGGAGCCGTCGCACGGGCGGTGCGGGCTACCCGTGGGTGGCTTGCTCGGCCCGCTCCGCCGGTCCGCCGTCGCCGGCGGCCCGCCCCGCCGGTCAGCCGTTGACGGCGGCCAGCACTGCCACCAGGTAGCCCACCCCGAAAGGCGCGTCGGCGTAGTGGACCGTCGGGTCCACCCGGCGCCCGTCGAACGCCCCGGCGAGCACCTGCAGCGCCGGCCAGCCCGTTGCCATCAGCTCGTGGGCGAGCGTCCGGTCCAGGGCGCGCAGCGCCGCCGGGTCCCCGGTGGCGACCGCCCGGTGGATCTCCGCGTCGAACGGGGCGGCGCGCTCGTCGAGGTACCCGGGCGCCTTGAGGGTGCGCCGCGCCGTACCGTCGGCCATGACGAGCAGGCCGACCCGCGGTGCGGAGTCGCCGAGCTCCGCCGCGAGCCGCGCGTACTCCGGCAGGGGCTCGTCCCGGCCGACCGACTGCAGCAGCCGCCGCCCGGCGTACCCTGCCTCGTCGAGCAGCAGCGCGCCCAGCCCGACGGCCAGGGGCGCCGGGCGGGTGGGCCGCGGTCGGGGCGGACCGCCGTAGGCGCCCAGGTCGAGCCGGACGTCCGCGGGCCAGGCCCGGGTGCCGTCCGCCGCGCCGACCACCGCGATCAGGTCCGGCGCCCCCGCCACCAGCGCCGCCATCGCCACGGCGCACGCGTCGCGCAGTTCGGCCGCCGCGGGGTCGGCGCCGGACAGCTCCCGTACCAGCAGCGGCGGACTCGGACACAGGGCGGCAGAAACGATCATGGATCAGGCTCCGTTGCGGGTGGGCTCGGCTCCGATGGGAACGCGTCGTGAGGGGCTCGGCTCCGGTGCGGGAGGTCTCAGGCCAGGCCCCGGACGGTACGGGCCGGCGGGCACTCCTGCCGGATGGCCGACACCATGTCCAGGGTCTGGCGGGTCTCGCGGACGTGGTGGACCCGGAACACCCGGGCACCGAGCCAGGCGCACACGGCCGTGGCCGCCAGGGTCCCGGTCAGCCGCTCGCCGACCGGGACGTCGAGCGTCTCGCCGACGAAGTCCTTGTTCGACAGCGAGACGAGCACCGGCCAGCTGGTCGCCACCATCTCGTCGAGCCGGCGGGTGACCTCGAGCGAGTGCCAGGTGTTCTTGCCGAAGTCGTGGGCCGGGTCGATCAGGATCCGGGACGGGTCGACCCCCGCCGCGACGGCGCGGCGCGCCAGCCCGAGGGTCCGCTCCAGGACGTCGGCCATCACGTCGTCGTAGGTGACCCGGAACGGCCGGGTACGCGGTGGCAGGCCGCCGGCGTGGGCGCACAGCAGCGCCACGTCGTACTCGGCGGCCACCTCGGCGAGCTTGTCGTCCCAGCCGCCCCAGGAGTCGTTGAGCAGGTCCGCGCCCGCGGCGCACACCTCCCGGGCGACCTCGTGCCGCCAGGTGTCCACGCTGATCACGACGTCGGGATAGGCGTTCCGGACGGCGGCCACGAACGGTACCGTCCGGCGGATCTCCTCGGCGACGTCGACCTCGGCGCCCGGAGCGGCCGGGACGCCGCCGATGTCGATGATCTCGGCGCCGTCGGCGACGACCGCGTGCACCCGCTCCATCGCCGCGTCCTCGCGCCAGGTCGCTCCCCGGTCGAAGAACGAGTCAGGGGTCCGGTTCACGATCGCCATGACCAGGCGCTGGTGGACGTCGAAGGAGTGCCGGCCGAGCCGGAGCACTCCCGGCTCGCGGGGGTCGCAGGCGGTGCCGCCGGGGACGGCGCTCATCCGGTCCTCCTCTCGCCGTCGGATCCGGCACCCGCGTCGCCGTCGGATCCGGCACCTGCGGCGTCACCGGATCCGGCACCCGCGGCGTCACCGGATCCGGTGCCGGCGACATCGACGACCGGGGGGCGCTCGACGGTCGGTACGGCCCGGGCGTGTGGTCGCACCCAGTCACCATCATGCAGGAACTGCTGAAGCTCGGCGCTCGCCGCCCCGCCAGGCACATTGCGCCGGCTGTCCGCCCCACCGGGCAGGTGCCGCCGGCTGTCCGCCACGACCAGCAGTTCGGCCGCGGTGAGTGCGAGATCGCGGTCGCTGCGGTGCCGGTGGGCCCGGGCCCCGAGGTGGACCTGCGCGATCGCGTCCAGTCCGTACCGGGAGGCGGTGTCCACGAGCGTCGACAGCTCCACCCCGTAGCCGACCGGGATGCTCAGCGATTCCATCAGGCTCCGCCGCGCGGCCCACTCCCCGGCGAGCGGCTGGACCACGCCGGCCAGCTCCGGCCAGTACAGGCTCAGCAGCGGCCGCGCGACGAGTTCGGTCACCCGCCCGCCGTCCGGCGAGGTGGAGCCGTCGGCTCCGGTACGCAGTCGGGTGTAGGCGGCGCGTACCAGCAGCGTGTCCGGCTCGGTGAGTAGCGGCCCCAACAACCCGGTCACGAAGTGCGGGCCCCAGCCGGTGAGGTCGGCGTCGACGAAGACCAGCAGGTCACCGCTGGTGACGAAGAGCGACTTCCACAGCGCCTCGCCCTTGCCGTGGTGGTTACCGTGCTCCGGCACGATGTCGCTCGCGCGGTACACCGTCGCGCCGGCCCGTTCGGCGAGCGTCGCGGTGGCGTCACCGGAGTTCGAGTCGATGACGACGAGCTCGTCGAGCAGGGGTGCGTCCTTGACGAGGGCCGTGCGCAGCCCGGTGACGATGTCGGCGATCGTGGCGGCCTCGTCCCGCGCGGGGATCACCAGGCTGATGCGCGAGTCCTGCCGGAACTTGGTGTCGAGCAGTCGGTCCAGCGGCCAGTCCCGCCAACTCGAACTTCGCTTGTGAAACCAGGTTGACGCCCGTTCGTGCACGCGTTGGTCCTCGCATCTGTTTCCACGGCATCGTCACCACCGGCCCGGCGCCGCTCCTGTCCCGGGACCAACCATACGGCCCCCGATCGCTTCCCCCATGATCATGGAGACTTGGTGGGGTCATGGCGGGCTCAACCGGTCGTTGGCCGCACGAAGCCATCATGATCACGAAAAAATGGTCAGGTGGCGTCGATGCCGAGATTGTCGCGCCAGTAGCCGCCCTCCGGCGCGGTGTCGAAGCGGGCCCCGCCGTACGCGTTGCCGAGGAAGTTGTTGCCGGTGGACCAGCTGTCGTGGCACGAGCCGTGCTCGGTGATCCAGATACCGTGGGTCTGGTGCCGGGGCTGCTGACTGTCCCAGACCCGGTTGCCCCGCTTCGTGGTGCGGTCGGTGGCGGCGGCCACGGCGATCCCCGGGCGTTCGTCGGGGGAGTCGGGAATGCGGTACGGGGTGCCCTTGAGCGGCGTCCCGATCTTCCAGGACGTGGTCGCGCCGGGACGGGCGGGGGCGAGGGTGAGCTCGGTCTCGGTGTTGGAGATGACGATCGCGCTCTGCTCACCGACCGTCACGCACTTGCCGAGGTGCCCACCCCTGAGCCAGCTCGCGGCGGTGTCGGTCACCGTCTTGGCGGTGTAGGTGACCGTGTCCCCGCCGCCCGCCGCGGCCGGCGCCGCCCGCCGCCCGTTGTCGCGGATCCGGTTGTTGAGCATGGTGGCGTCGAAGAGGTCGGCGTCCAGATGGATGCCGGCCAGGGCGTTGGCCCAGATCTCGTTGTCGTCGAGGACGATGTTGCCGGCGGGTCCCCGGTTGCCGGCGTTGAGGTTGTGCTGCCAGTACCCGTAGCGCCCGTTGCCGCTGATGCGGTTGCCGGTGAAGGAGTACGGACCGGGGGTGTTGCCGATACCGAGCCCGTCACGGACGTTGCTGTCCATGACGGAGTTGGTGACCAGGCCGCCGCGCCCGGCCACCGAGGACGTCCCCTGCGACGAGAGGTCGAATCCGGCCTCGTGGTTACCGAACATGGTGCACGCGTTGACGACCAGCCCGTTGGCGCCCCAGTCGGAGATGCCGAACCGGTTGTCCTCGGCATGGCAGTCGACGATCCGGATCCCCCGGGGCGGCGGCCACAACCCCTGCTGGAGTTCCACGAAGATCCCGTTGGTGCCGTTGCCGATGGTCGTGCAGCTGCTGATGCTGAGCCGCTCGACATCGCCCCAGCCGCCGATGCCGATGCCGATGCCGGCGCCGCCCATCTGCCCGCCGTTGTCCAGACGCCCACAGCGGTGCGCGGTGACGGCCCAGACGAGGGTGTCCTGGAGGTGGTCGCAGCCGAACCCGGTACCGATGGTGTCGTGGATGTACAGGTTGCGGAACAGTCCCCGGAGCACGTACTGCAGGCCCAGCCCCTTGGACAGCGGATTGTAGTCGGGAAGGTCGACGCGTGAGCCGTCGACCTCGAAGTCGGCGAATATGCAGTCGGCCAGGTGGTTGTCCCGGCTGGCACCGTGCTTGAGCTCGGTGAACCAGGCCAGCGGGACCGGCTCGTTCCGGTTGCCGGAGTTGTCCAGGACGAACCGGGTGACGGCCGGGCCGGCGCCGATCAGGCACACGCCGCTGCGCCAGACCACGCCGGTGTCGCGAATCAGGTAGATCCCCGGCGGGCAGTAGATGGTCCGGGGGCGGCCGTCGGCAGCGGCCGCCTCCCCGAGCCGGTCAACGAGCGCCTGCAACATCGGCTGGTCGTTGGCGTGGCCGTCCCCGACGACCCGGTGGTCGTGGCAGTTGAACACGCCGGTGTCCGCCGCGGTGCCGGTACGCGTCATCACGTCGATGCCGGCCTTCGGCTGGCCCATGGCGGCCTCCTACTGTCGCTGCCCCCGAGGGCAGCGGACGGTACGCCGTGGCGCGGTCCGACGCGGTTCACGGCGCTGGTTCACCGCTGTCGGTTCCCGTGCCGCTAAGCGTGAAACGCCCGGGTCAGATCAGCGCCGGCACCTTCTTGGTGATCGGTACCGCCAGCACCGTCGGGCCGTCGGCCCGCAACGCCGTTCCCAGCGCGTCGGCGAGCGCGTCCGCCGACTCGGCCCGCTGCGCCTGGCAGCCGAACCCCCGCGCGATGGTCGAAATGTCCAGGCCCGGCAGGTCTAAGCCGGGAATGTCCGGGGTGTGCTCGAACTCCGCGAAGGCCTTGAGGATCGCGTACTCCTCGTTGACCGGCACCAGGTACACCACCGGCAGTCGGTGCCGCGCCGCGGTCCACAGCGCCTGGATCGAGTACTGGAACGAGCCCTCGCCGATCACCGCGACCACCGGGCGGCGGCGGCCGGTGTGCCGCTCGCCCAGCGCGATCCCGACCGACGCGGGCAGCGCGTAGCCCAGACCACCGCTGGAGGCGGTGAAGAACGACGCCGGTCGCCGGACGCGCACGTACTGCTTGAGCGTCTTCATGTTCGACGGACTCTCCTCGACCAGGATCCCGTCCTCCGGCCACACCCGGGCGAGCGTCGCGAACAGGGCGTCCGGCGACAGCGGGGTGCCCGGCCGGGCGGGCTCCGGCGGTGCCTGCGGCGACGGGGCCGGCCGGTCGGCGGCCGGCACCCGCTCGGCGAGGGCCGCGCAGGCCAGGGCGGCGTCGGCCAGCAGGCTGTCGCCCACCGGCGCCCGCGCCGCCTCGTCCGGGTCGTCGGTGACGTGCAGCAGGCGCGTGCCCTCGGGCAGGAACTCACCGGGTACGTACGGGTAGTAGCGGAACACGGGGGCGCCGATCACCAGGACGACGTCGTGCCCGCGCAGAGCCTCACCGAGCGGCCCGATCGCCGGTGGCAGCATCCCCTGGAACTGCGGGTGGTCCTCCGGGAAGCTCGTCCGCTCCGACCACGGCGGCGACCACACCGGCGCGCGCAGCTTCTCCGCGAGCCACCGCCGAGTCCCAGCCGCCGCTGCGGTCGACTCCGCCGCCGAACACCAGCGCCGGGTTGCGGGCGCCGGTGAGCGCGTCGGCGAACTCGCGCAACCGCTCCGGCTCCGGGGCGACGCGGGTACTGACCCGCCGCCGCGCCGGGGCGCCGTCGGCCGGCTGCTCCCAGTCGTCCATCGGGACCGAGACGAAGACCGGGCCGGCGGGCGGCTGGACCGCGCGGGCGTACGCCTGCAGGAACGCACCCGGGACGTCCTGCGCGCGGGCCGGCTCGTAGCTCCACTTCACGTACGGCATGGGCAGCAGCTGCGCGTACCGGTTGGTCAGCAGCGGTTCGAGTCGGAGCATGTCGCGGTGCTGCTGGCCGGAGGAGACGACGAGCGGCGCCCGGTTGTGCCAGGCCGTGGCGAGGTTACCCATCGCGTTGCCGACTCCGGGCGTGGTGTGCAGGTTGACGTGGGCGGGCTTGCCTGTCACCTGCGCGTACCCGCCGGCCATCGCGACCGCCGACGCCTCCTGCAGGGCGAGGACGTACGTGAAGTCGGACGGGAACCGCTGGAGGAACGGCTCCTCCGTCGAGCCGGGGTTGCCGAAGACCGTGGTCATGCCGAGGTCACGGAGGAGGTCGTAGGTCGTGTCGCGCACCGTAGCCATGAGGGGCTCCCTGGGTCACCGGGTGGGGCGGGTACCCGTCCCACCCTTTTATGACACCGGGACAGTCCCCTTACTCCGGACCTGGCCGGTTTCATCCCCCATGGCTCTTGCCCTCTGCCGCACGCCCTGCCCTCATCCCTGCGGCGCGACGCGCCAGGGCAGCACCCGCAGGCGGATGGACTGGCTCAGGTCGCGCAGCTTGGTGAGCACCTCGTCCGGGTAGTCGCGGCCGATGTCGGTGAGGAGGTAGCCGACCTCGCCCCGGGTACCGAGCAACTGGCCCTCGATGTTGACGGAGTGGGCGGCCAGGATGCTGTTGACCTCGGCGAGTACACCGGGCACGTTGTGGTGCACCAGCGCCAGCCGGTGCGTGCCCGACTGGAGCGGCAGTGCGAGCGAGGGCAGGTTCACGCTCAGGCTCGTGCCGCCCTCCATCACGTACCGGTACAGCTTCTCGGCGACGAAGGAGCCGATGTCGGCCTGGGCCTCCTCGGTCGACCCGCCGATGTGCGGGGTGAGGATCACGTTGGGCAGGCCGCGTAGCTCCGAGCGGAACTCGTCGCCGCGGCCCTTGGGCTCGACCGGGAAGACGTCGACCGCGGCGCCGGCCAGGTGGCCGGAGTCGAGGTGGCGGCGCAGGGCGGCGTGGTCGATCACGAAACCGCGGCTGAGGTTGAGGAACAGGCTGCCCGCCCGCATCCTGGCGAACTGCTCCTCGCCGAAGAAGCCGCTGTTGCCGGGCCGGCCGTCGACGTGCAGGGTGACGACGTCGGCCAGCTCCAGCAGCTCGTCGAGCGTGCCGCAGCGGTGCGCGTTGCCCAGCGCCAGCTTGTCGGCGGTGTCGTAGAAGACGACCCGCATGCCCAGGTTCTCGGCGAGCACCGACAGCTGGGTGCCGATGTTGCCGTAGCCAACGATGCCCAGCGTGCGGCCGCGTACCTCGTGGCTGCCCTCGGCGGCCTTGTCCCAGATCCCGGCGTGCATCCCGGCGTTCTTCTCGGTCAGCCGCCGGGTCAGCGCGATGATCTCGGCGATGGCCAGCTCGACCACGCTGCGGGTGTTGGAGAACGGCGCGTTGAACACGGCGATGCCGACGCGCGCCGCGGCGCCGAGGTCGATCTGGTCGGTGCCGATGCAGAACGCCCCGACGGCCCGCAGTTCCGAAGCGGTCTCGAGCACCTTGGCGGTCACCTGCGTCTTCGACCGGATGCCGAGCAGGTGGACGCCGTCGAGCCGCTCGATCAGCTCGTCCTCGTCGAGGGCGCGGGAGACCGTCTCGACGTCGTAGCCCTCGGACCTCAGTCGGGTGACCGCGTCTTCGTGGATGTTTTCGAGCAGCAGGGTACGCACGGGTTCGTTTCTGAGCACCGGTCGAGAATAGTTCAGGATTCGGCGCACGTTCGAGCCGTCCACAAAGTGGATGGTCGATCCCATATTGTGAGAGAAGGGTGGGTGGGCGAGCCGGTCACCGACAACGCGGACCTGGTCCGGGTCGGCCTCGCGGTCCGGACCGGCCGGTACGCCCTCGCCTGAACCGGGTAGGGGTAACGGAGTGGAACGCCGAACTCGCGCGGGACGCCGCCGAGGAGAAGACGACATGGAGCCGAACTGGCGCTGGGACGACGCCGAGCTGACCTTCGCGCCGGACCGGGGACGGGTGCTCCAGGTGCGGGTCGCCGGGCACGACGCGTACTGGACCGACCCCGGTGCGGGCGGCTGGGACGTCGGTGGGGACCGGCTCTGGTTCGGCCCGGAGTACTCCTGGTTCTGGCGGGAACCCGCCCTCGACCAGGCGACCGACTACGTCGTACCGGCGGAGATCGACCCGGGGCACTGGCACGTCGAGGACGTCGGGGCGCGGTACTGCCGGCTGGGGACGACGGCCCGGCTCGACGACCTGCACGGTGCCGGTGACATGACCGTCGAGGTGCGGAGGGAGTTCGAGTGGCTGCCCGGTGCCGCGGGCGAGGCGCGCTACGCCACCGCCGTCACCCTCCGGGTACGGGACGGGCCGCCCGGCGAACCGGTGAGCGCGTGGAGCATCCTGCAGGTACCGGTGGGTGGCCGGATGTTCCTCGGTTACCAGGGGATGCCCGCCTACCGCGACTACTACGAACCGGTCACCTCCGGCCACCTGTACGTCGGCGACGACGCGCTGGAACTCGACATCACCGGTCTGGACCGGTTCAAGGTCGGCCTGCGTGCCACGGTGACCAGCGGCCGCTGCGACTACCGTCGGCCGGTACCCGGCGGCCACGTCGTCATCGAACGCCGGTTCGACCCGCGGCCGGGCGCCCCCTACTGCGACCTGCCCCGGTCGAAGACGGCGGGTACGGACGGCGACGCGGTCCAGGGGTACAACGCCGTGCGTGGGGACGAGCCGGCGCACGGGTACGCGGCGGCCCCGGAAAGCGCCGGCGGTCCGTACGGCCAGTTGGAGCAGCACACCCCGGCCGTGATCGTGGGGAGCGGACCTCCGGCCACCTCGGGCCGGACGATCACCACCGTGCGGTTCGAGCCCCGGCGCGACTGAGCCGTGGCGGGGCTGTCGAACTGCGGCGTGGCCGGTACGGCGGGGCGTGTTACCGGTCGGCATCTGGGGGAAGGCAGCCGCGGAGACTAGGGAGGTACACGTGACCATGCCGTCGAATCCCGCAGACGGTCCGGCGCCGGGCAGGCCCGGGGCCGGATCCAACATTCCGGCCGGCCCGGCCGGAGTGCCCATGACGCCGGGCGGCAGCATGGGTGGCCCGCGTACCGGGCACCCGACCGTGACCGTCGGGACCTATGCCGACTACGAGTCGGCACAGCGCGTCGTGGATTACCTGTCCGACAACCAGTTCCCGGTCGAGTACACCGCGATCATCGGTACCGACCTGCGGCTGGTCGAGAAGGTACTGGGCCGGATGACCACCGCCCGCGCGGCGCTCGCCGGTGCGGCCAGCGGGGCCTGGTTCGGCCTGCTCATCGGCCTGCTGCTCAGCATCTTCACCGTGTCGGCCTGGTGGGCGCTGCTGCTCGCCGGCCTGGTGATCGGCGCCGTGTGGGGGGCGGTCTTCGGCGCCATCGCGCATGCCGCGACCGGAGGCCAGCGTGACTTCGACTCGCGCAGCCAGATCGTGGCAGGGCGGTACGACGTCGTGGTCGACGCCGACCGCGCCGAGCAGGCCCGGCACCTGCTGAGCCGGTTGGGCTCACCGGCCAGCGGCGTGGGCACCGGCTGAGCGGCGCGAACACAGCCGCCGTGCCGGAAAACCGCCGGGTAGCCGGAAACAGCCGGGCGGATCGTCCCAGTACGACCGGAGCGGACCGGCCCGCCGCCGCGAGTGACGGCGGGCCGGTCCGCTCCGGTGGCTGGTCCGCTCCGGTCTTCAGACCCCGACCGGGTAGGTCTCCGGCTCGCGCAGGTCGACGTGGCGCACGTGCAGTGGGCGGACGGACCGGGTCCGGTCGAACCAGAGGAACGCGTCGTACCGGTCGCCGAGCTTCGTCGGGACGTAGTTGCCCCAACTCTCCCGCTCCGGCCGGTAGACCACGCCGATCGCGCGGTGGTCGAGCCAGTCGGTGAGCAGGCGCGGACGGCCGCCACCGGGGGTGCGCGGGAAGACCAGGTGCGCCTTCGCCGGCGCATCGGTGTGCAGGGCATCCTCGAGTGAGCCGGGCCGGGCCGGCGGTACCGTCATGATCTCCATGGGAGCGCCCCACTCGCGGGCGGCGATCACGGTTCCGCGGTGGGCGCCGAACCCGATCAGCACGACCCGGTCCCGTCCGTGGCGTTCCCGGGCGAGCTGACCGATGTTGAACATGCCGGCGCGGGTCATGTCGGTGGCGCGCGCGTCCCCGACGTGGGTGTTGTGTGCCCACACCACGGCCTTCGACTGCGGCCCGTAGTGCGCCAGCAGCCGGTCCAGGGTGTCCATCATGTGCTGGTCGCGGATGTTCCAGGAGTTCGCGCCGCCGGTGACCATGGCCCGGTAGTAGCGTTCGGCGCCGGCCACCACCTCGGCATTCTGCCACAACGCGAACTCGCCGCTGTCGGATTCGACGGCCCGCTGCCGGGCCGCGCGCAGCAGTTTGACGACGTCGTCCTCACAGCTGTGCGGGGTGAACCGGGTGGCCAGGGCGTAGCTCTGTGGGTCCTCGCCGAACGGCTCGAAGCAGCGGTAGGCGTTCATCGCCGCCTCCACCCGTTCCGGATCGTGTTCACGCAGATGGAGGATGATCTCCTCCATCGACTCCCACAGTGAGTACACGTCCAGGCCGTGGAAGCCGACGCGCCGGTGGGGTGCGAGATTGGCGTTGCGGGTCCGTAGCCAGCGGCAGAAGTCCACGACCTCCTCGTTGGCCCACATCCAGGTCGGCCACCGGTCGAACTGTTCGAGCGCCTCGCGTGGGTCGTCGGCCGCGCCCTCCCGGCAGCGTACCGACCGGTCGACCCGTTCGCAGTCGGGCCAGTCGCCCTCCACGCCGACGAACGAGAAGCCATGCTCCTCGATCAGGCGTCGGGTCAGCAGCGCCCGCCATTCGTAGAACTCGTGCGTGCCGTGGCTGGCTTCGCCGAGCATCACGATCCGGGCGTCACCGACGCGGGCCAGTACCGGATCGGTGTCGTCGGCGTCGGACAGCGGCGCCGCCAATCGTCTGGTGTCTTCGCTGTAGCGCCCCACGGCGGGTACCTCCTCATGACCGGCCGGCCGGTCGACCGACGATCGGGAGGGGGATCACTACCCGCCTGTGCCGTCATAAACCGGCCGGCCGCGATCTTTTGGCGCTGCCGCGGCCGCTCAGCCGCCGCTCCCCGCGGTCACCAGTCGCTGGCGCTCCACCTGCGAGACCAGTTCCCGGCAGAAGGCCGGCAGGTCGTCCGGCTTGCGGCTGCTGACCAGGGGGAACGAGCCGCCGGTACAGACGACGAGCTCCTCGTCGACCCATTCGGCGCCGGCGTTGCGGTAGTCCACGGCCATGCTGGGCCAGGACGTCATCCGCCTGCCGCGTACCGCGTCGACGTCGATGAGGACCCATCCGCCGTGGCAGATCACGGCCACCGGCCGACCGGTGGCGATGAACCGCCGCACGAAGTCGCGGGCCGGTTCCTGCCAGCGCAGCAGGTCGCCGTTGGCCACGCCGCCCGGCAGCACCAGAGCGCTGTACTCCTCGGCGCGGGCCGTGTCGGCGGTCTCGTCCACCCGGAACGTGTCCCCGGGGGTGAGGTGGTGGAACGCCTGTACCTCGCCCGGCTCGACTGAGATCAGTCGCGGCGTACCGCCTGCCTGCTCGACCGCCTTCCACGGCTCGGTCAGCTCGACCTGCTCGATGCCTTCCTTGGAGACGAGGAAGGCCACGGACTTTCCATTGATGCTCATGGTCACCTTTCCTGTCGCTTGTCTATGTTGTTTGCTTACCGTTCAGCGACCCGGCTAAACGTGATGTGTTCGTAGCGGCTCCGGCCCGGCGCCTACGGCGTGGGCCGGAGCCGGCCGATCGGTCGGTGTTCCCGGCGGGCGTGGGTGGCATTCGTCCCACCCCGGTCACCACCTGTTGCGACATGCGACGGTCGCCACTGATGCGGCGGCCCGATGGCCGACCGGCCCGCCCGCATGTGCCGTTTCGGCAGGTCCGATGCGGCGACGCGCGGACGTGCGGTGCCGGCTATGAAAAAAGCCCGGCCCTTGCTAGCGTTACCCGGGTTTTTGACGGGTGGCTCGCTTTATCATCGTCCGTCGGACCGGGTCGTCCGTTGGACCGGGTCGTCAGTTGGGCCGAGCTAGCCGTCGGATCGATCCGGGTGTTTGAGGGATCCGGGCGTTCGAGGGATCCGGCCGTTTGGTAGATCGCGGCGCCGAGCCGTCGTGCCCGGTGGGTCAGGCGATGTGACGGCTTCGGACCACCCGGTCCCGGATGTGCGGGTGGTTCCTACCTGACAAGGGGTTACCCGGCGGCAGGGTAGAGTCCGAGGTCATTGCGGGGTTGGCGGTCATGAGTCGCGGGTCCGTTCCCGTTGAACCCGGCGCGGCGCCGGTTTCGGCGTGGTGGGTGGGCGGTAATGTCGGCGCGGTTGGTCCGGTGGCAATCATGGGGTGTCCGGTCCCGTGTCTTCAGAGTGCGGGGATCGACGCTTTTCTGGTGACTGCTGGTTACCGGGAGAAAACGGTTAGCGACCACGAAACGTCGCTAATGAATATTTCCTTGATTCGCGCTGATTCGACCAGGGCGATAAACGGGACTTTGCGCTGTTGTGGATAGGCAGCTATCGTTACTCGACGGTAGGTTGCACGTTTTTGGAAGGACCACCCTGATGGCAAAGCGAACGATCCACATGCTGGTCGACGACCTCGACGGCGGCGAGGCGGCGGAGACCGTCAAGTTTGCTATTGACGGCGCCCAGTACGAGATCGATCTGTCCAAGGAGAACGCGGCGAAAATGCGTGACGCGCTCGCGCCGTACGTCGCGGCCGGCGCGAAGGTCGGCCGGGCCGGCGGTGGTATCGCGCAGCGGGGGGCGGCCTCCCGGGGGCGCGGCGCGGCGGTCGACCGCGATCAGAACCGGGCCATCCGGGAGTGGGCACAGTCCAAGGGCATCGCGGTGTCCGACCGCGGCCGGATCAAGCAGGAGATCGTCGACCGCTACCACGCCGAAGCCGGTCACTGACCGCGGCCGCGTAGCCGGGCCGGGCATCGCATCCGCGTGTCCGGCCCACCCGCACGGACCCCGGCAGGTGCGGGTGCCCCGCCGGCGGCGGTCCGGATCGCCCGGTGCCCGGTCGCGGCGCCCGTCACCGTGGTCTGTTCACCGCGGGGGACGACGGTGACAATAGAACGCTATGAGCGACTCGAGCGCTGACATGCGGGCGTCGAACCGGGAGCGGCAACGGGTCGTCCGGGCGCTGCGCGGCCAGTTACGCGAGGGGCGCCTGTCGGACGTCACCTTCGTACGACGGCTCTTCCTCGCCCTCGACGCCCGCCGCCGCACCGAGCTCGACCGCCTGGTCTCCGACCTGCCGTCCCGGCGGCCGCCGCGGATGCGCCTGGCGGCGCCGTACGCCCGGCTCACCACCCGGCTCGCCCGCGTGTTCGCGCGGTGGAGCGCCGGGCAGTCGCGCGAGCTGGCCCTTCCGCCGGTACCGGGCACCTACGTGATAGGCCGTTCCCAGGACGTCGACCTGCACCTCGACGACATCTCCGTGTCGCGGCACCACGCCCGGATGGCGTACCTCGACGGCGCCTGGGTCATCGCCGACCTGGGTTCGCGCAACGGCACCTGGCTCAACGGCTGGCGGCTGCCCGGGCCGGCCATGGTGCGACCGGGTGACCTGCTCGACCTCGGATCCTGCCGGTTCGTCGTGGTCGACCGGCGGCAGTCCGTGCCGCCGGTCGCGACCGAGGCGGTCACCGAGGTGGTACCGGTCCCGCGGTAGCGGGTACCCGCCGCCGACGGCCTCGCCTACCAGCCGCTGAACGCCTGGAGCGCCCAGGCGATGAGCGGGGTGGCAACCAGCCACAGGACATACAGCCCGACCGGTGGGACCGGCGCGGCCAGTCGCGGCGGGTCGACCTCGGCGATCGCGCGCTCCCTCGCGTACCGCAGCGCGTTCGCCAGCTGTTCGGCATCCCGGCCGGGCAGCACCCCGGCCAGCACCCCGGTACCGCCCCGGGCGGCGACCACCAGGTGCCGATGCCCCGTACCGATCGTGACCTCGCCCCGACCCGGCTCGATCCGCATGACCTGCCACCAGGGGAACCGCCCGCCACCGAACACCCCGGCCACGGCGACGCCGCCGGCGTTCCACGCCAGCCGGGGGCGCAGGTACAGCCGCCAGCCGACCCAGCAGGCCAGCCCCACCGCCACCGCCGCGACGGCCAGGGCCGTCCGGTACCCGACGGCGGGCAGCAGCCCCGCCGGCCCGACCAGGACGAGGGGCATCCCGGCGGTCAGCGCGTACCCGATGGCCCGGTGCTGGGCGTGGGTGCGCACCTGGTACGGGTTGGCGTCACGGTCGGCCGGGCTCAGCGCCTCGACCTCCTCGGACCGCAGGGGAAGCACCCCGAGCGGGGGGACGGTCCACGCCGTGGTCGCCGGCTCGGTGAACGCCGGCGCGTCCAGGCCCGCCCGCAGCGGCCCCACCGGCACGGCCGGTTCGCCGTCGACGACGACGGTGCACCAGCGCCCGGGCGTCGGTACCCCGTACAGCAGCGCCGGTCGCGTCGGCGGCAGGAACGGCTGCTGGTCCACGCCGTCGTCGACGGGTACGGCGTCGAGCAGCGCGGGCGTGCCCGGCGCGCATCGCAGTTCGGCCACGGCGGGCTCACCGGGGCGCGCGTCGCACGCGTAGACGGCGACCCGGTCCGGTACCGCCCGCACGTACACCCGGGTCACCGGTTGGGGCCGGCCGAACAGGGAGCGCAGCGCGGCGGTGCGCGCGGTGCCGCGGGCCCGGCCGGCCAGCCCGGTGCCGGCCGCGACCACGGCGAGGACCAGCAGGCCGGTCAGGTCGTACGGCTCGCTGACCGGCTGGTGCAGCCCGTCTGAGTCGGTGTACAGCGCGAACGCCTGGCCCACCGGGTGCTCGCCGGCGTCGCGCACGTCGGTGTCGACGAGCGTCCCGTCGGGCAGGCGTACCCGCACGGTGAACTCGTCGACCGCCGCGGTGACCTCTCCGGTGACCCGGGTCGCGGCCCGCTGGCGGTCATCGGCACGGCTCTGGCCGACCCAGGTCCAGGCGGTCAACCCGACCGCGACCAGGCCGGCGGTGGCTGCGGCGACCCGCCAGCGTCGCTGCGGGCGTGGTGGTGCCACCGGGGCGGGCGGCTGCCGGTGGGCGACCGCGGTGAGCCAGGCCAGTGCGGTGCCGGTCGCGGGGCGGGCCCGGCCGACCCCGGCGACCGCGAAGCACAGCGCGACGAGGGCGACGTCGGCGGCGTACACCCAGGCCGGTGACGCGACCGCCGGATGGAACAGGTCGTACCCCAACCCCGTGACGGCGAACGCGGCCGCCAGCCACGCTGCGGTACGGGCGTGCACGAAGCCGGTGACGGCCGCGGCGAGCAGCAGCCCGAAGACCACCGCCGCCCCCGCGTCCGGACCGCAGGGCGCGGCGTCGGTGCACGGGGGGACCGGTGCCGTGTCGTTGTGCAACCCGGCCACCACGGTGGCGGTGAGCAGCATGGTGCAGGGCAGGACCCGGTGCAGCCAGCGGGGCCGGGCCAGGGTCCGGAGTGCGCGGGCGTCGCGGGTCAGCAGGGGATCGGCCACCCGCACATGATGCCGGCCCGGACCGGCCACGACGGGGCGCCGGGCCGTGCTCCGCGCCGTGCCGTACGGGGTTTCGGCGGTTGCCGGCCGGGTACCGTGCCACGGAACTCCGGCCGACGGAGGGAGGCACCCCGATGACCACCGTACGTGAGGTCATGACCGCCAACCCCATCGCGATGGACGTGAATACCACCCTCGACGCGATCGCCCGGCAGATGCGCGACGAGGCGATCGGCGACGTGATCGTGACCGAGGGGGACAAGGTCTGCGGAATCGTCACCGACCGGGACATCGCCGTCCGCGCGGTCGCCGCCGACGCGGACCCCCGGGCGACGACGGTCGGTCAGGTGCTGACCCGCGACCCGGTGACCGTCGCCCCGGACGACGACATCAGGGCCGCCGAGGGGCTGATGCGGACGCACGCGGTCAAGCGGCTGCCGGTGCTCGAGCGCGACCGGCTCGTGGGCGTCGTGGCGCTGGGCGACATCGAGGTCGAGGAGTCGCCGGACTCGCTGGAGGCCGCGATCGCCGCCGAAGACCCGAACAACTGACACCCACCACGAGGGAACCGGATCAATGCGCGTCGGGGTTGTCTTCCCGCAGACCGAGATCGGGCCCGACCCGGCCACGATCAGAACGTACGCGACTGCCGTGCAGGATCTGGGCTACACCCACATCCTCGCCTACGAGCACGTCGTGGGCGCCGACCCGGAGCACTACTCCGGCTGGACCGGTCCGTACGACATCCGCACCCAGTTCCACGAGGCGATGGTGCTCTTCGGGTACCTCGCCGCGATCACCGACCTGGAACTGGTCAACGGGATCCTCATCCTGCCTCAGCGGCCGACCGTCCTGGTCGCCAAGCAGGCGGCGGAGGTCGACATCCTCACCGGTGGCAGGTACCGGATCGGCGTGGGCGTGGGCTGGAACCCGGTGGAGTACGAGGCGCTCGGGCAGGACTTCTCCCGCCGCGGCAAACGGATCGAGGAGCAGGTCGAGCTGCTGCGCCGGCTGTGGACCGAGCCCAACGTCACCCACGTGGGCACCTTCGACCGGATCACCGCCGCCGGCCTGGCGCCGATGCCGGTACAGCGACCGATCCCGATCTGGATGGGCGCGGACTCACCGCCCGCGTTCCGCCGCGCCGGCCGGATGGCCGACGGGTGGTTCCCGCAGATGCCTCCCGGGCCGGGACTGGCGGAGGCCAGGCGCATCGTCGACGAGGCCGCCCGCGAAGCCGGCCGCGACCCGGACCGGATCGGCATGGAGGGCCGGATCCAGTACGGTCCGCGCGGCTCGGTCGGCGTGGCCGAGGAGGCGTTCGAGTGGGAACGGCTCGGCGCCACCCACGTCTGTGTCAACACCATGGGGGCCGACCTGCCGAACATCGACGAGCACATCGCGGTGCTGACGTCGGTGTCGAGCAAGATCCGCAGGCTGGTCAGCGCCGCTGGGTAGCCGGACGGCTGGCCATCGCGCAGGGTAACCGAATGGTCACCGCGAGGCGGCCGCCGTCGCGGAGGACGCCCCCGGAGGACCCTCGCGGATGACACTGATCGCCGCGTTCTGCGTGGTGGGGTGGCGCGAGTTAACCTACGGGTACGTAGCCGTAGGAATCCGGAGGGACCACCATGCCATCGCAGACCCAGTTGCTGCTCCAGCTCGAACCGGTCGTCGAAGCCAACCTCAACCGGCACCTGAAGCAGGCCACCGAGTGGTTTCCACACGAGTACGTGCCGTGGAGCGCCGGACGTGACTTCGACGGCGTGCTCGGCGGCCAGCCGTGGGAGGAGTCGCAGTCCGCGCTGTCGGACGTGGCGCGTACCTCGCTGATCGTCAACCTGCTCACCGAGGACAACCTGCCCAGCTACCACCGACAGATCGCGGCGATGTTCGGCCGCGACGGCGCCTGGGGCACGTGGGTGCACCGCTGGACCGCCGAGGAGGGCCGGCACGGCATCGTCATCCGGGACTACCTGCTGACCACCCGCGCGGTCGATCCGATCGCGCTGGAACGGGCCCGGATGAGCCACATGTCCGCCGGCTACACCAACGAATACGACGACGACGTACTGCACGGGATCGCGTACGTGTCGTTCCAGGAGCTGGCCACCCGCATCTCGCACCGCAACACCGGCCGGTTCAGCGGCGACCCGGTCTGCGAGCAGCTACTGGCGCGGGTGGCGCAGGACGAGAACCTGCACATGATCTTCTACCGCAACCTGCTCGCCGGGGCCTTCGAGGTGGCGCCCAACGAGACGATGCGGGCCGTCACCGACGTCGTGACGAACTTCTCGATGCCGGGTACCGGCATCGAGAACTTCGGTCGCAAGGCCGCCCAGATAGCCCTTGCCGGTATCTACGACCTGCGGATCCACCACAACGAGGTGGTCGCGCCGGTGCTGCGGAACCTGCGCGTGTTCGACCGCACCGACTTCAGCGGCGACGGCGAGCGGGCGCGCGAGGAGCTGGCGGCGTTCCTGGCCGGCCTCGACGCCAACGCCCGCCGGTTCGAAGAGCGCCGCGAGGCCCGCCGCCAGCGGGTCACCGTCGGCGCCGGCTGATCGTCCGGGCGCCGGGGCCGGCGGACCGGGCGTTCAGCCGGGCCCGGCCCATCGGCGCGCGTTCACCGGTGGCGGCGACGGGTACGTCACCCGTATGGAGGGCGTGAGGGAAGCACCCGACTACACGCGGGACCTTGTGCGGCTCGGTGACTATACGGTCGTCGATGACGGTGACGACGATCCGGTGCTGCTCACCAAGGATGGCAAGCCGGTCGAGACGTGGCGCGAGGGGTACCCGTACCGGGAACGGATGGAGCGCTCCGAGTACGACCGCGACAAGCGCCTGCTGCAGATCGAGCTGCTCAAGCTCCAGCGGTGGATCAAGGATTCGGGGGAGAAGCTGGTCATCCTGTTCGAAGGGCGTGACGCGGCCGGCAAGGGCGGCACGATCAAACGGTTCATGGAGCACCTGAACCCGCGCGGCGCGCGGGTCGTGGCGCTGGAGAAACCGAGCGAGCGCGAGCGTACCCAGTGGTACTTCCAGCGCTACATCGCCCACCTGCCGGCCGCCGGAGAGATCGTGCTCTTCGACCGGTCCTGGTACAACCGGGCCGGCGTGGAACGGGTGATGGAGCTGACGTCGCGTACCGAGTACCTGGAGTTCATGCGCCAGGCCCCGGAACTGGAACGGATGCTGGTGCGCTCGGGCATCCACCTGGTGAAGTTCTGGTTCTCGGTGTCCCGTAGCGAGCAGCGCACCCGGTTCACGATCCGCCAGGTCGACCCGGTCCGGCAGTGGAAGCTGTCCCCGATGGATCTCGCCTCGCTGGACAAGTGGGACGACTACACCGAGGCCAAGGAGGCGATGCTCTTCTACACCGACACCGCCGACGCGCCGTGGACGATCGTGAAGAGCAACGACAAGAAGCGGGCCCGGGTCGAGGCCATGCGCTTCGTGCTCGACCAGTTCGACTACACGGGCAAGGACCCTGAGGTGGCGGGTACGCCGGACCCGCGGATCGTCGGGCGCGCCTCGCAGATCTTCGAGGAGGGCGAACAGGCCACAAGCCTCCAGGTCCGGCTCTGACCCCGGCCGCCTTCCCGTGATCCTGAAGGTGAGGTCACGTCAGTTGGGCGACGACGTTTCCTGCGTCATCGCGGGCGACGATGGCGGTGATGTCGGAGAGGTCCATACCGTTACGTCCGGAAGCGTGACGGGGTAGCCAGACCGCGTATGCGCCGATCTGGCGACCGCCGGTCGCGGGCAGCGGATGTACGGTGGCCGTGGCGGTCTGGTCGAGCATGGTGACCGCGACGCTGGCGGCGGTGCCCCGCACGGTTCCGACCAGGATGACTTCCCGCTGCTGTGGGTCCAGGGGTGCGATGTAGGGCGTCGGTTTGGCGGGTAGCAGCGGCGGGCCGACGGTCTTCAGCGCCGATGGTGCCGGATCGCAGAAAATGAATTCGTTCTCCTGGCGGTCCACGTGCTCGCCGCCGGCACGGGCCGCGCGTACGCAGAACGCGTCTTCGGCCAGCCAGGCGGAGGTTTCCCAGCCGGGTACGCGTGCGTCCAGTACCACCGGCCCGCCCACGGTCGGGGGATGTTCCACACGGGCAGGCGGCTTGCCGGCACAGCCCTGCACAGCGAGCAGCCCGGCCACGACGACCATGATGATGCGTAGACGCATGTCTCCAGTATGTCCTCGTTCCTTCGTTCCCGCTGCGGCCAATGGCCGCAGCGGGAACGAAGGTGATGCATCAGCAGAAGCAGGCGTACTCCCAGCCAATCTGGTAGTTCATCCACACCTGGGGGGTACTCAGAGGCAGTTTTACGGTGCTGGCACCCGTAGCGGAACGTTGGTCGGACGGGCCGCCGGCGCTGTGGCCGTGCCATTCCACCTTGTGGAGCGTCCCGTTCCACGTCACGGACCAGCCGTCGCTACAGAGCGGCACCTGGTACTCAAGCCCGAAGATGTGGGACAGGGCGACGGTAAAGTTGGCGCAGTTGCCACCGGACTCGTTGCGGCTCGGTGAGGCCTCGATGATCTGAGCACCATTGCCCGACCAGGAGACCTGGGTGTAACCCTTCTGGAGTTCCTTGCCGCCCAGCACACCAGTACCCCAGCCGTGTGCCGTCCCAGAGCCCATCGCATACCAGGCCGAACTGTCTGACGCTGACACGTTGTACAGCTTGTAGCAGCCGGACCATTCGTAGTCGGGGTCCGGGTAGTTGGTCTCGCTGTAGACGCAGCCGGAGCTCGCGATCGGCGGCTCGTCCATGGCGACGACGCCCTCGGGTTGTGCCTGTCGCCGGGCCTCGTCCGGGCTGAACCCGGCGGCGATCGCGTCGGCGTAGACACTGCGGCCAGCCGCCGCGTACGCAGCGGCTGCGGCGGTGGCCGAGGACCTGCTGACGGCGTGCGGGTCTAGGACCTGTACGGCGCGGTCGTAGATGCGCCGACCGTCAGCTGCGGTGGTCGAGGCCCCAGAGTCTTTGAAGATCACTTGTGCGCCGGTGGGGGCGACGACGGTGATGCCGTCTGTGTAGCGCAGGCGAACGGCCGAGCCGTCGTACAGCCGCTCGGTGGAGATCAGAGCCGGACTCCAGGCCTTCCCCTTGGCGGGAGGAGCGGCCTGTGCCGTGCCTCCCGCCAGCGTCGGACCGGCCAGCAAAGCGGCGGCGACGACGATGAGTGCGCGATGGAACCTCATTGAATAGTGCCTCCCGTGTAGCACTCCTGATGGGGTCGCCGCGTACACGCGGCAGCGGGAGATGGATGCTGCACGTGGGGTAGCGGTCAGTTTTGCAAATCGTGACGCAGTGTCTGGAGTGCCCGTACCGTCTGGCTGGTCACGGTCCTCGGCGAGCACCCCAGCAGACGTGCCGTCTGCTCGACGCTGAGGTCGCCGAGGAAGCGCAGCGTCACGACGGCACGCTGACGCGAGCCCAACCGTCGCAGTGCAGGCAGCAGCAGCGCACGATCGTCGACGGCGTTGTACGAGTTCGGAGTCGGGACGTCGTCGGTCGCGACGAGCGTCGCCACCTCGTGCCGCCAGCGTGATCGACGACGCTCGGTCAGGAAGCTATGAACCACGACACGTCGGGCGTACGCCCCCAGCTCCGCATGCCGGTCTAGTTGGTCCCAGCGCTGGTGCACTTTGTAGAGCGCCACTTGAACAAGGTCGTCAGCCTCGTACCAATCTCCACAAATGCCGTAAGCCTCCCGACGCAACCATCGTCGGATCGTCTGGACGAATGCCTCGAACCCCACCTCGTCTACATCGTTCTTCATCGGCTGCCCCGTTCCCCGCGTAATCGGCGCCCCTCCGATGCAGCGCACGGGGGCCGCCACGTTGTGTACGTCTGGAAACCCGCGCCGTTCAGGCCGGGAGACCATATAGAACTATATCTATATAGCGGCTCTTGTTGACGTATTTGCGCCCTTGGGCAGTCGGTTCGGCGCCAGCGGAACGTGGCTGGGCGCGACCCCTCGGCGTTTCCGTCGCAGTACCGCGAGCCATGCGGCGCGACAGTCGCCGGAGGGCGGCCAAGGGATCCACGCTCGGGGAGTCTCCTGACGCGTCAACCGCCGGCGACGACTGACCGCCTCGATCACCCTGATGCGCCCGGCACTCGCTGGGACTCTCGTCGGCGAGCACCAGGCCGTGCCCGCTGGCGTAGCTGGAACGGCCCCATCGCAAAGAGAGAGCCCTATCCGGGCCGGTCGCGTGCGCTCCAGAAGGGACGATGTGGTCGAGCAACAGAGGGGTCGGCGCGGTCGTGACGAGCGCGGTGCGGGCTCGCCGGCGGCGGCATTCGCCGACGCCGCGGCAGCACAAGGTCACCGCGTACCTCAACGATGCTGAGTACGCGGACGTGCTGGCGGTGGCCGCGTCGGGGCGGATGGCGGTGGCCGCGTATGTGGCGGAGGCCAGTCTCGCGCCCATGGCGAGGGATGCCACGACACCGGCGGTACCGGCCGGGGTGGGGGAGTTGCTGGTCGAGTTGATGGAGGTGCGGGCTGAGCACAAAGATCCACCTGGCTGTCGACGGGCGGGACCGGCCGTTGGCGGTCCTGCTCACCCCGGGCCAGTCCGGCGACAACCCGCAGCTGCTGCCACTGCTGGACGCCATCCGCGTCAAGGCCGCTGGTCCGGGCCGCCCACGCAATCGGCCGGACCTGCTGATCGCCGACAAGGGCTATGCCCACGAGTCCACCCGCCGGGCGCGGCATCCGCCACGCCATTCCCGAACGGTGCGACCAGATCGCCCGCCGGGCCGCCAAGGGCAGCCGTGGCGGGCGATCACCCACATAGCAAAACGGCCCCCGCAAATCCAGGATTACCACGCTTCAGGCTCACGGGAGCCGGCCGGGGCGGCGCCGGGACCGGGCTCAGGAGTCCTCGGGGCCGGGGCTACCCAGCTTCAAGGGGCGCAGCCGCATCCAGATCAGGAACCCGGCGCCGAGCGCGAGCATGGCCAGGCCGGTCCACAGGTTGATCCGGACCCCGGCGGCCTTGCGGATCTCGGCCGGGCTGTCGAACAGCCCGACGACCGTGACGATCAGCCCGTACAGGACGAACAGTCCCCCGATGACCCGGCGCACGTCGAACAGCCGCGCCTTGCTGGTGGGAATCGGCTCGTCGGTGTTGTCGTCAGCCATCACTAACCCCTCACAGGAACGGTACGTACAGTGCGGCGGCCAGGACCACGGCGACGCCGCCGAGCAGGAGCGGGTTGCGGTACCAGACGCGGTCGGCGGCGTCCATGTCGGCGGTCAGGTCGACCCGGTCCACGCCGTACACCAGCCCGCGCAGGTCATCCACCTTCTTGGGCGTGGTGAACAGCGTGACGATCGTCGAAACGACCATGACGGTCACGAACGCGATACCCGCGCCCCAGAAGCTCTGGTCGAGGTCGGAGCCGTAGTGCAGGACGCCGGCCCGGTACAGCACGTAGTTGGCGACCGCGGCGACGGTACCGGCCAGCAGCCCCCAGAAGCCGGCCCACGCGGTCATCCGGCGCCAGAACATGCCGAGGATGAACGTGGCGAACAGGGGTGCGTTGAACACGGCGAACAGCGCCTGGATGTAGTTCATGATGTTGCTGAACCCGGCGGCGATGAACGCGGTGCCGATGCCGATGACGACGCCGACGACCGTGATGATCCGCCCGGTGCGCAGGTAGTACGCGTCGTCGCGGCCGCGGCGGACGTACGGCTGCCAGATGTCGTACGTGAAGACGGTGTTGAAGCCGCTCACGTTGGCCGCCATGCCGGCCATGAACGAGGCCATCAGGCCGGTCACCGCGATGCCGAGTACCCCGTTGGGCAGCAGGTCGCGCATGAGCAGTGGGATGGCGTTGTTGTACTGCAGGTCGCCGGTCTTCGTGCCGAGGCCCTTCACGGTCACCAGCGCGACCAGGCCGGGGATGACGGTCACCGCCGGGATGAGCAGCTTCGGGTACGCCCCGATGATCGGCGTGAGCCGGGCGGCGGTCATGTTGCGGGCCGAGAGTGCCCGCTGCACCTCAGCGAAGTTGGTCGTCCAGTAGCCGAACGACAGCACGAAGCCCAGCCCGAACACGATGCCGATCCAGCTGGCACCCAGCGGGTTGTGTGCGCTCCCGGTACCGGCCCAGCTGTGCAGGCCGGCGTCTCCGAGCGGGGAGTGTCGGACGCTCTCGAACAGGCCGGACAGGCCACCGACCTTGATCAGGCCGAGCACCGTGATGGGCACCAGGCCGGCGAGGATCACGAAGAACTGCAGCACCTCGTTGTAGATCGCCGAGGACAGTCCGCCGAGGGTGATGTACACCAGCACGAACGCGGCCGCGACGATGATCGACAGCCACAGCGGCCACCCGACGAGCGCCTGCATGACCAGCGCCAGGGCGTACAGGTTGACGCCGGCGATGAGGACCTGGGCGACCGCGAACGAGATCGCGTTGAGCAGGTGGGCCGGTGCGTTGAAGCGCCGCCGCAGGTACTCGGGGACGCTGTGCACCTTGGAGCCGTAGTAGAACGGCATCATCACGATGCCCAGGAACACCATGGCCGGCACCGCGCCGATCCAGTAGTAGTGCACCGTCATCATGCCGTACTGGGCGCCGTTGGCCGCCATGCCGAGGATCTCGATCGCCCCGAGGTTGGCCGATACGAACGCCAGACCCGTCACCCAGGCCGGTAGCGCCCGGCCGGAGAGGAAGAAGTCCGCGCTCGTGGAGATGGCCCGCCGTACCGCGAACCCCACCCCGAGGACGGTGGTGAAGTACAACGCGAGAAGCAGGTAATCGAGAATGTTCAGGTCGAGGCGCAGTCCGCTCTGCGCAAGGGTGTCCACCGTTCCTCCCGTCACCGGGGTAGAGATCCCGGTCGAACGGAGGTGTTCCCCCAACGGGGGATATTCAACCGCCTCAAATGGATCACGATCCGCCCGGCCGCTCCGCCACCGCGTCGGTGGCCGCTCCGCCCACCGGTACGGCGGTCACTCCGCCGGCCGTGGCGACGCCGGGTCGGCTATCGTCGCCTTTCTGTGACTACCGAGCTGAGTACCCCCTGGTGGCGCGACGCCGTGATCTACCAGATCTACCCTCGTTCGTTCGCCGACTCCGGCGGCGACGGCCTGGGTGATCTGCCGGGTATCACCGCGCGCCTGGACCACCTCGCCGATCTGGGCGTCGATGCGGTGTGGCTGTCACCGTTCTACCCGTCGCCGCAGGCCGACGCCGGGTACGACGTCTCCGACTACCGCGACGTCGATCCGCTGTTCGGTACCCTCGCCGACTTCGACGCGCTGGTCGCCCGCGCGCACACCCTCGGCCTGCGGGTGATCGTCGATCTGGTGCCCAACCACACCTCCGACGAGCACCCCTGGTTCACGGCGGCGCTCGCGGCCGGCCCGGGCAGCCCGGAACGCGACCGGTACGTGTTCCGCGACGAGCCCAACGACTGGGACAGCGTCTTCGGCGGCTCCGCGTGGACCCAGGTGCCGGACGGCCAGTGGTACCTGCACCTGTTCGACGTGCGCCAGCCCGACCTCAACTGGGACAACCCGCAGGTCCGCGCGGAGTTCGCGGACGTGCTGCGGTTCTGGCTCGACCGGGGCGTCGACGGCTTCCGGGTCGACGTGGCGCACGGCCTGGTCAAGCGGTGGCAGGCACCCAGCGACGCGGTGACCCCGCCGCCGCCCGCGCTGCGCGACGGCGACCAGCCGATGTGGGACCAGGAGGGCGTGCACGACATCTACCGCGACTGGCGGCGCATCCTCGACGGGTACCCCGGTGAGCGGATCCTGGTCGCCGAGGCGTGGGTGGACCCGGTCGAGCGGATGGCCCGCTACGTGCGGCCCGACGAGATGCACCAGGCGTTCAACTTCGCGTACCTGCTGACGCCGTGGTCGCCCGCCGAGATCCGCGCGGTGGTCGACTCGTCCCTGGCGGTCTGTCGGGCCGTCGGCGCGCCCACCACCTGGGTGCTGTCCAACCACGACGTGGTCCGCCATCCCAGCCGGTTCGGCTACCCGCGGACCAACAACGACCGGGTCGGCATCGGCGCGGACGACCCGCAGCCGGACGAGCAGCTCGGCCTGCGCCGGGCCCGCGCCGCGACGACGCTGATGCTCGCGCTGCCCGGCGTGGCCTACCTGTACCAGGGGGAGGAGCTGGGCCTGCCCGAGCACACCACGCTGCCCGACGAGGTGCGCCAGGACCCTACCTGGGAGCGGTCCAGCCACAAGGTGCGCGGCCGGGACGGCTGCCGGGTGCCGGTCCCGTGGGAGCCGGGTGGCCCGTCGTACGGCTTCGGCCCGGGGACGGCGAGCTGGCTGCCCCAGCCGCCGGTCTGGGACCGGTACGCGCTCGGCCGCCAGCGCGGGGTCGCGGGGTCGACCTACGAGGTGTACCGGGAGGCGCTGCGGCTGCGCCGGGCGCACGGGCTCGGCGCCGGGGACGTGACCTGGGACGACGGCGCCGGCCCGGACGTGGTGGCCTTCCGTAACGGCGAGGTCATGGTGGTGGCGAACCTGGGCGACGAACCGGTGGTGTTGCCGGCCGGGGCGCGGGTCCTGCTGGCCAGCGGCGAACTCGACGGCGACGGCCGGGTGCCGGTCGACACGGCGGTGTGGGCGCTCGTCTGACCGTGACTTGCCCCTGGTGACCACAACGTCCGGGACGTTGTGGTCATCGGGGTGGCCCGAGACCACAACGTCCCGGACGTTGTGGCAAGGGGGCGCCCGGAGATCTCCGGGCGCCCCCGCCGCATTCGGTGGAAGATCCGGTCAGCGCTTGAAAGCGTCCTTGATCTTCTCGCCGGCCTGCTTGATGTTGGCCTTGAACTGGTCGCCCTTGCCTTCGGCCTCGAGGCTCTCGTCGTCGGTCGCCTTGCCGACGCCCTCCTTGACCTTGCCGGCAAGGTTCTCGGACTGGTTTTCCAGCTTGTCGTCGTAGCCCATGTCAACCTCCAGGTCCCTAGCGGACTACCGGTTACTTACCCGCCGGCCGACAACCTCAATCACACCGCCGGCCCGGCGCGGCTTCCGTCAGGCTGTCGCGGCCCGGCGCGTACCGTCGATCGACGGCGTCCGCGACACCACCGACAGCGGCTTGGCCACGTGCTCCAGCGAGCGGCCGTGGGCCGGTACCGCGTAGAACAGCGCGACCAGGCCGCCGACGGCCATCAGGCCGGCGCCGACGAGGTACCCGATGAACAGCGGCGTCGGGTCCTTGGCGTCGCCGATGAGGCGGGCGAACATCCAGGGGGCGACGACGCCGCCGAAGAACTGCGCGACCGCGAAGAAGAACGAGATCGCCTGCGCCCGCAGTTCGATCGGGAAGATCTCGCTGACGGTCAGGTACGCGCTGGACGCGCCGGCGGAGGCGATGAAGAATACGACGCACCACAGGATCGTCTGGGTGACCGCGTTGAGCGCGCCGATCCAGAACAGGTACCCGCTGATCGCCAGGATCGCCGCGGACACCAGGTAGGTGCCGGCGATCATCGGCTTGCGGCCCACCGTGTCGAACAGGCGGCCGAGCAGCAGCGGGCCGGCCAGGTTACCGAGCGCGAACGGGAAGAAGTACCACGGGATGCGCTGGTCGGGGATGTGGTAGAAGCCCGACAGGACCAGCCCGTACGTGAAGAAGATCGCGTTGTACAGGAACGACTGGGTCACCAGCATTGCGAAACCCAGTACCGACCGGCTCGGGTACTCGCGCAGCATGACGCGGGCGATCTGCCGGTATGTCACGGTGTCGGTCGGCTTCACCTCGATGGTGGCGTCCTCGCTCAGCGCGGTCAGCTCCTTGCCGTCGGCGCGGACGTGCTCCTCGATCCGGGCGACCGTCCGCTCGGCCTCCTCGGCGCGGCCGTGGGTGAGCAGCCACCGCGGGCTCTCCGGGACGTGCTTGCGCAGCTGCCAGATCGCCAGGCCGATGACCGGGCCGACGAACAGGCTCATCCGCCAGCCGAGGTCCTTGGGCAGGATGTCCGGGTTGAGTAGGACCAGTTGGGACGCGGCGCCGATCATGGCACCCAGCCAGTACGTGCCGTTGATCGCGATGTCGACCCGGCCCCGGTAGCGCGCCGGGATCAGTTCGTCGATGGCCGAGTTGATCGCGGTGTACTCGCCGCCGATGCCCATGCCGGCGATGAACCGCATCGCCAGGAACGACCACAGGTTCCAGGCGAACCCGGACAGGCCGTTGAAAACCAGGTAGATGCCCAGGGTGACCAGGAACAGGTTGCGCCGGCCCAGCCGGTCGGACAGCCGCCCGAACACCAGCGCGCCGACCACCTCGCCGAGCAGGTAGACCGAGGCGGTCAGGCCGACCTCGCCCGCGGTCAGGTGGAGGGTGTTCTGGTCCTTGAGTACCGAGGCGATCGACGCCGCCATCTGGATCTCCAGGCCGTCGAGCACCCAGGCCACGCCGAGGGCGACGACCACCAGCCAGTGGAACCGCGCCCAGGGCAGCCGGTCGATACGGGCCGGTACGTCGCTGCGGACTGTTTGTGGGGAACTGGTCATTGGGCACCTCCGTGTCAGCGGTCTTGCCCATGCCGCTGACTGCCCAAACTCGACACCTTAACGACCATTAACTACCGATCGGCACAAAACAATATCTGGAGGGGACGTGGGGACGCTGCGCGCCGTGCCGCGCCGGCTGATCGGCAGGGTCGTCGGCGCGCTGCGCGGCCGTGACCTGGCGCTGCACGCCGCGGCCACCACGTTCTACGGCGGGATCGCCGTGGTACCCGTCAGCCTGCTCACCCTGCGGCTGGCCGCGGCGATCGTGGGCACCGACCGGTTGGCGGCGCGCGCCGGTCGGGTGGCTGCCGCGTTCCCGGCCGAACTGGGCGCGAACCTTGCCGCCACGAGGCTGGTGACGGCCGGACTGCACCTGTCCGCCGCCCAGGCGGTGGCGGCGCTGCTGCCCGCCACCCTGTACGGCGAGGGGCTGCGCCGCTCACTGGTGTCGCTGGCCGGCGGTGCCGCGGCGCGGCGGGAGCGGGCCATCGGGTGGCGCGGCCGGCTGCTCGTGCTGCCGCTGCTCGCCGCGGGCCCCGGGCTGCTGCTGGCGCTGCTGCTGGCGCTGCCCTGGGCGGCCGGGCTGCTCGGCCGGGGCGGCCTGGCCAGCGTCGCGGCGGTGGTGGTGTCGTTCCTGGGCGTGTGGCTCGCACTCAGCCCGGTGGTGATCTGGGTGTACCGGTTCGTCGGCCCGGCGCGCCCGCCCTGGCCGGCGGCCACCGCCGGCGGGTCGTTCGCGGCGGCTAACCTGTCCGGCTTCCTGCACGGCTTCGTGCTGTTCTGGTCGCTGCCGCTGAACCTGGGGCTGCCGTTCGGCGGGTTCGCCGCCGTGGGCGCGGTCGTCGCCGTCGCGCTGTGGCTGTACGTGCTCCACGTCGTCGTCCTGGTCGGGTACGTGTTCACGCGGCAACTGGGCCGGCTCGTCGCCCCGCACCCGTCACCCGGCAGTGGATCGGCGCCGCCGGGCGATCCGTGATGCCGTAGCATCCGCGACGGCGGCAGTGGAGGAACCCGGTGCGAATCCGGGGCGGTCCCGCCACTGTCACCGGGGAGCGACCCTCACCCATGCCACGGCCGGCACACGCCGGTGGGAAGGCGGAGGGGCGACTGCTCTGGGGCGCTGCGCAGCGTCGAGCGCCGAGCCAGAGCAGTCGTACGTGTCGATCCGGGAGCCAGGAGACTCCGGCCGCCGGGGGACGAGAAGTCCCCACCTACGACCCTGCGACCGGGGCGCGGACCCCGACGGGAGTTGCCTCTCATGACGTTCGTCCTGCTTTCCACCGCCGACACCGACCTGCTCGCGGCCCGGGCCAGCGGCGCCGACTGGCGGGTGGCCAATCCGACCCGGCTCGATCCCGCGGACGTGCCCGGCCTGCTCGACGGCGCGGCGCTCGCCGTGGTCCGGCTGCTCGGCGGCCGGCGTACCTGGCCCGAGGGTCTGGACGAGGTGCGGCGTGCCGGGCTGCCGGTGGTGGCGCTCGGTGGTGAGGCCACCCCGGACGCCGAGCTGACCGCGCTGTCGACCGCGGCCACCGGCGTGGTCGGAGACGCGCAGCGCTACCTGGTCGAGGGTGGCCCGGACAACCTGCGCGAGCTGTACCGGTTCCTGTCCGACACGGTGCTGCTCACCGGCGAGGGGTTCGCGGCACCCGCGCCGGCGCCGGCCTACGGTGTGCACGGCACCCACGACCAACGGCCCGACCGGCCGACCGTCGGGGTCGTGTTCTACCGGGCACACGCTCTCGCCGGCAACACCGCGTTCGTCGACACCCTCGCGGCCGCGATCGAGGAGCAGGGCGCCAACGCGCTGCCGATCTTCGCGTCGTCGCTGCGCGCGGTCGACGACGGCCTCGCCGAACTGCTGGGGCGCTGCGACGCGCTGGTGGTGACGGTGCTCGCGGCGGGTGGCACCACGGCCGCCGACGCGAGTGCGGGCGGCGACTCCGACGCCTGGTCGGTGGAGGCGCTCGCGGCGCTGGACGTACCGGTGCTCCAGGGGCTCTGCCTCACGTCGAGCCGCGCCCAGTGGGCCGGCTCCGACGCCGCGCTGAGCCCGATGGACGCGGCGATGCAGGTGGCGATCCCGGAGTTCGACGGCCGACTGATCACGGTGCCGTTCTCGTTCAAGGAGGCCGGCCCGGACGGTATCCCGGTGTACCTCGCCGACCCGGAGCGCGCCGCGCGGGTGGCCGGCATCGCGCTGGCGTACGCCCGGCTTCGGCGCGTCGACAACCGCGACAAGCGGCTGGCGATCGTGCTGTCGTCGTACCCGACGAAGCACTCGCGCGTCGGCAACGCGGTCGGCCTGGACACCCCCGCCTCGGCGGTCTCCCTGCTACGGGCGCTGCGCGCGGCCGGGTACGCCGTGGGCGAGTTCCCTCAAGACGGCGACGCGCTGATCCACTCGCTGATCGCGGCCGGTGGCCACGACGTGGAGTGGCTGACCGAGGACCAGTTGGCGGCGGCGCCGATCCGGGTTCCGTTGTCCGACTACCGGGGCTGGTTCGACGCGCTGCCGGAGTCGCTGCGCGCCGACATGCTGGACGCGTGGGGCGAGCCGCCGGGCGAGCTGTACGTCGACGGCGACGGACCCGATAAGGCAATAGTGCTGGCCGGACTGCAATTTCAAAACGTGACGCTGATGATCCAGCCGCCGCGCGGCTTCGGTGAGAACCCGATCGCGATCTACCACGACCCTGACCTGCCGCCCTCACACCACTACCTCGCCGCGTACCGGTGGCTGGCCGGCAACGTCGACGCCGTCGTGCACCTGGGCAAGCACGGCACCCTCGAGTGGCTGCCCGGCAAGGGGCTCGGCCTGTCCGCCGCCTGCGCCCCGGACGCCGTACTCGGCGACCTGCCGCTGGTGTACCCGTTCATCGTCAACGACCCGGGGGAGGGCACCCAGGCCAAGCGTCGGGGGCACGCCACCATCGTCGACCACCTGGTGCCCCCGATGGCCCGCGCCGACACGTACGGCGACCTGGCGAAGCTGGAGCAGCTGCTCGACGAGTACGCGACCGTGCAGGCGCTGGACCCGGCGAAGCTGCCGGCGGTGCGGGCCCAGGTCTGGACGCTGATCCAGGCCGCCCAGCTCCACCACGACCTGCACCAGTCCGAGATGCCCGGTGAGGACGACTTCGACGACTTCATTCTGCACGTCGACGGGTACCTGTGCGAGATCAAGGACTCCCAGATCCGCGACGGCCTGCACGTCCTGGGCGCCGCGCCGCAGGCCGAGGCGCGGGTCAACCTGGTCCTGGCGGTCCTGCGGGCGCGGCAGGTGTGGGGCGGCCGGCATGCCCACCCCGGTCTGCGCGCCGCCCTGGCGACGCACCTCGGGCTGTCCGAGGCCGACCTGCTGGCCGGGATCGCGCCGGCGGCGACCCCGCCGGCGCTCACCGAGGTCGTCGACGGGCCCGCGACCAGCGCGGCCGACCTCGTCGACCGGCTGGAGGACCTCGCCCGCAAACTGGTCGTGGGCTGCGAGACGCTCGGCTGGGCGGCCGACTCCGTGCCCGCCGTCGTCGCCGAGGTCCTCGGTGGCCCCGTGCCGCAGGTGGAGGGCGTGCTGCGGTTCGCCGCCACCGAGGTGGTACCCCGCCTCGACGCCACCACCGGTGAGATCGGCAGCGTCCTGCACGCCCTCGACGGCGGGTACGTCCCGGCCGGCCCGTCCGGCTCGCCGACCCGCGGCCTGGTCAACGTGCTGCCGACCGGGCGCAACTTCTACTCGGTCGACCCGAAGGCGATCCCGTCGCGCAACGCCTGGGAGGTCGGCCGGGCGCTCGCGGACTCGCTGCTGGAGCGCCACCGCGCGGACACCGGCGAGTGGCCGGCACTGGTCGGCCTCACCGTGTGGGGTACGTCCGCCATGCGTACCCAGGGCGACGACATCGCCGAAGTCCTGGCCCTGCTGGGCTGCCGGCCCACCTGGGACGACGCCTCCCGCCGGGTCACCGGCTTCGAGGTGGTACCGCTGGCCGAGCTGGGCCGGCCCCGGGTCGACGTGACCGTGCGCATCTCCGGCTTCTTCCGGGACGCCTTCCCGCACGTCGTCGGGCTGCTCGACGATGCGGTCGCGGCCGTGGCGGCCCTCGACGAACCGGCGGATCAGAACTTCGTCCGGGCGCACGCGGTGGCGGACGCGGACACGCACGGCGACTGGCGGCGGGCCACCACCCGGATCTTCGGCTCCAAACCCGGCGCGTACGGGGCCGGCCTGCTGCCGCTGATCGACGCCCGGAACTGGCGCGACGACGCGGACCTGGCCGAGGTGTACGCGGTGTGGGGTGGCTACGCGTACGGCCGGGGCCTGGACGGGCGGGCCGCCCGCGACGATCTCGAGACCGTCTACCGGCGGATGTCGGTCGCGGCCAAGAACGTCGACACCCGCGAGCACGACATCGCCGACTCCGACGACTACTTCCAGTACCACGGCGGAATGGTCGCGATGGTCCGCAGCCTGCGCGGCAGCGACCCGGCCGCGTACATCGGCGACTCGCACCGCCCCGAGCAGGTGAAGACCCGGACCCTCGCGGAGGAGACCAAGCGGGTGTTCCGGGCCCGGGTGGTCAACCCGCGGTGGATCGAGGCGATGCGCCGGCACGGGTACAAGGGCGCGTTCGAGCTGGCCGCGACCGTGGACTACCTGTTCGGCTACGACGCCACCGCGGGTGTGGTCGACGACTGGATGTACGAGCAGCTCGCCGCGGCGTACGTGGCCGACAGAGGCGTGCGTGACTTCCTGGAGAAGTCCAACCCGTGGGCGCTGCGCGGCATCACCGAACGACTGCTCGAAGCGGCTGATCGGGGGTTGTGGGCCGAACCGCGGCAGGAAACCCTGGACGAGCTGCGCGCGGCGTACCTCGCGGTGGAGGGTGACCTGGAGGACTCCTGACCCGCTGCCGGACCCCGCTCGTTGTCGGGCCCCGCTTGCGACGGGTACGGTGGCGCGGCCGTAGTCTGGTCAGTACCGAGAGTGAGTAACCCGACGTGCCAGCGAACCTCTCCTCCGTCATCGCGGCTACCGCACAGTGGCTGGTCCGCGCCTACCCGGCGCCCGGAGGGACGTTCAGCGCCGCGCTCGCCGAGGTACAGGCGCGCCAGGCGGCGACCGTGGCGGCCTGGCTGCGGTACCCGACCGTGATGGACGCCGCCCTGCTCGGCGTCGTCGGCCCGGGTGGGGCGGACCGGCTGGACTGGCTGGTCGGGGCGGACGCCACGGAGCGTTCCGACACCGAGTACGCCTGGCGTACCTGGGTCGACGAGGTCGTGGCGAGCTGGGCCGCCTGCCTGCTGGCCGACGCCGACCTGGCCGCCGCCGCGGTGGCCGCGGTCGGCGGCAGCGACCACATGGCCGGGCTGTACTGCGACTTCCGCCGCCTCACCGCCCCCGACGACCGCGACCGCTACGCGTCGGCGCTGCTGCGCCACCCGGACCTGCTGGACCCGGTGGCGCGGCTGCACCGCGACCAGCTGCTCGCCCGCCTGCGCGCCGCCGGCCCCGCGGCGGCGGCCTGACCGTCCGGCCGGTTCAGGCCACCGCCTCCGGTCGGTTCCGGCGGCCGCCCGTGGCGGTCAGCCCTTGTGCGTCTTGGCGTACTCGCGCATCGAGTCCCGGACCCGGTCGAACACGGCCAACGGCGGCCCGGCCAGGAGGTTGCCGACCGCGGACTCCGGGGCGTTCGGGTGCGGGCGGGTCGGCGCCGTCCGCTCGGCCGCCTTCACCGCGTCCGCCATCCGCCGCAGCTGGTCGGCGTCGACCGTCTGGCGCAGGCCCGAGAACTCGTCACGCTCCTCGCGCTCGGCGTGGGCGATGATCGAGTCCTTCGCCGCCCGGAACCTGATGTCGAACTCCGGCTTGTCGATACCCAGGTCGTACAGTTCGGCCAGCATGCGCTTGGCCTGGTCCTCCTCGTGCAGCCGCTCGTCGACGACCTGCTTGCCGTTGGCGATCTTGCGCCGGGCGACGGGGTGGACGACCTCTTCTTCCGCCGTCTCGTGGACCGCCAGCAGCCGTACCAGATCCTCGAACACCTCGCGCTTACGGTCGCCCTTGGCCGTCTCCATCTCGGCGAACATCGTCTTGATCTGGTTGTGCTGGTCGACCAGCAGCTCCACCACGTCCTTTTCCCGCGTCGTGGTCATGGATCCGACTCCTCACGTCGCGATCGGTGCGGACGCCGGAGACCTTCCCCGATCCGCGCCGCTCATGCCATCCGTACCGCCCGCCGTGCGGGGACCCGGCCGGTGGCCGCCCGCGCCGGGCGGACCGCCACCGGACAGGCGATCATGGGGCCTGTCACGTTGACGCGGACCCGGCCGGTGGGACAGCATGACCACCAGAACGGCAGTGGAGGAACCCGGTGCGAATCCGGGGCGGTCCCGCCACTGTTACCGGGGAGCGAACCCTCACCGACGCGCCACGGCCGCATCTGCGGCGGGAAGGCCGAGGGGGCGACCGCTCCGGGTCGAGCGCCGACCCGGAGTTGTCGTACGCGCCGATCCGGGAGCCAGGAGACTCCAGCCGTTCGTGGAACACCGACACGCGGGCGTGGACACCCGCGGAAGGGACTTGCGCATGCCTACGCGCCTGAGCGGCGGATGATCCCGCCGTACCCGTTCGCCGCCGTCGTCGGCCTCGCCGACCTGCGCCTGGCGCTGCTGCTCACGGCCGTGTCGCCGGCCGTCGGCGGCGTGCTCGTCCGCGGCGAGAAGGGCACCGCCAAGTCGACGATCGTGCGGGCCCTCGCCAGCCTGCTGCCCGAGGTCGACGTCGTCGACGGCTGCCGGTTCGCCTGCGACCCGGCGACGCCCGACGCGTCCTGCCCGGACGGGCCGCACCTCGACCCCGCGGGCATCCGGCGGCGGTCCCGACTGGTCGAACTGCCGGTGGGTGCCACCGAGGACCGGGTGGTCGGCGCGCTCGACCTGCAGCGCGCGCTCGGCGACGGCGTCAAGGCGTACGAGCCTGGCCTGCTGGCCGCGGCCCACCGGGGCGTGCTCTACGTCGACGAGGTCAACCTGCTGCCCGACCACCTGGTCGACCTGCTGCTCGACGCCGCCGCCATGGGCCGCGCCCACGTCGAGCGCGACGGCGTTTCGGTACAGCACGCGGCCCGCTTCCTGTTGGTCGGCACGATGAACCCGGAGGAGGGCGAGCCCCGGCCGCAACTGGTCGACCGGTTCGGCCTGGTGGTCTCCGTCGCCGCGCCCGACGACCCGGGCATGCGCGCCGAGGTGGTACGTCGGCGGCTGGCGTACGAGGCCGACCCGGCGGGCTTCGCCGCCCGGTGGGCCGGCGAGGACGCCGCCCTCGCCGCGCGCATCGTCGCCGCGCGGGACCGGCTGCCCAAGGTCCGACTGCCCGACGCCGAACTCGACCGCATCGCCCGGATCTGCCTCGCGTACGGGGTGGACGGGTTGCGCGCGGACATCGTCGTCGCGCGTGCGGCCACCGCGCTCGCCGCCTGGCACGGCCGCGACGAGGTCACCCCGGCGGACGTGGCCGACGCCGCCCGGCTGGCGCTGCCACACCGCCGCCGCCGCGACCCGCTGGACCCGCCCGGCACCGACGAGCAGCGACTCGAAGAGGTCCTGGCCGACAACCGCCCGGACCCCGACGACGACCCGCCGCCGGGCGACGGCGGTCCGGGCGATGGCCCGGACGGTGGCCCCGATTCCGACCGCGGCCCCGACGACCGGTCCGACCGCGACGAGGCCGGCCCCGACGGTCACGCCGACGCCGACGCCGACGGGTCCGGGTCGTCGCGTCCGACCCGCCAGCCGGCCCCGGTCGGTGCGGCGTACCGGCCGCAGGCGCTGCGGGTACCCGGCCGTGGCGCCGCCGGCCCGACCGGCCGGCGGTCTGCCGCGTACGCCCGCACCGGTCGGGTCGTCGGCTCCCGGCTGCCGGCCGGCCGGCTGGCCAGCGTGCACCTGCCGGCGTCGGTACGGGCCGCCGCCGCCCGCGGATCACGCCGCGTCCAGGCGACGGACCTGCGCGAGGCGGTACACGTCGGCCGCGAGGCCAACCTGGTGCTGTTCGTGGTCGACGCGTCCGGCTCGATGGCCGCACGAGCCCGGATGCGCACCGTGAAGACGGCCGTGCTGTCGCTGCTGCGCGACGCGTACCAGCGGCGCGACAAGATCGGCATGATCACGTTCCGGGGGGCCGGGGCACAAGCCGTGCTGGAGCCGACCACCAGCCACGAGGTGGGCGTGGCGAAGCTGGCCGACCTGCGCACCGGCGGCCGTACCCCGCTCGCGGAGGGCCTGCGGGCGGCGGTACGGACCCTGGCCGCCGAACGCCGGCGCGACCCGCACCGCCGCCCGCTGCTGGTCGTCGTCACCGACGGCCGGGCCACCGCGGGCGCCGACCCGCTGACCGTCGCGCCGGCGCTGGCCGGTACGGCCGCTGTCGTGGTCGACTGCGAATCCGGCCCGGTCCGCCTCGGCCTGGCGAAACGCCTGGCCAGCGCGCTGGACGCCGGCCACATCCCACTCGACGCGCTCGACGCCACCACGATCAGGAGGGCCGCCTGATGCCGCAGGGTAATCCGGAGAACGTACCCGACGACGGCCTCACCACCCGCCAGCGGCGCCGCCAGCCGGTGCTCGCCGTGCACACCGGGACCGGCAAGGGCAAGTCCACCGCCGCGTTCGGCATGGCGCTGCGCGCCTGGAACGCCGGCTGGCCGATCGCGGTCTTCCAGTTCGTGAAGTCCGAGAAGTGGCGGGTCGGCGAGGAGGCGGCGTTCCGGGCGCTCGGCGACGCGTACGCCGCCAAGGGCGTCGGCGCGCCGGTGACCTGGCACAAGATGGGCGAGGGCTGGTCGTGGATCCAGCGCGAGGGCACCGAGCGGGATCATGCCGCCGAGGCCGCCGAGGGGTGGGCCCAGGTCAAGCGCGACCTCGCCGCCGAGCGGTACCGCTTCTACGTGCTCGACGAGTTCACGTACCCGATGACGTGGGGCTGGGTCGACGTCGCCGACGTCGTCGAGACGCTGCGGAACCGGCCGGGCAGCCAGCACGTCGTGATCACCGGCCGGCACGCGGCGCCCGCGCTGGTCGAGGCCGCCGACCTGGTCACCGAGATGGGCAAGGTCAAGCACCCGATGGACGCCGGGCGCAAGGGCCAGCAGGGCATCGAGTGGTAGCCACCCCGCGGGTCGTCATCGCCGCGCCCGCCTCCGGGCACGGTAAGACGACGGTCGCCACCGGGCTGCTCGCGGCGTTCGCGGCGCGCGGCCTGTCCGTGGCCGGGTTCAAGGTCGGCCCGGACTACATCGACCCCGGCTACCACGCCCTGGCCGCCGGCCGGCCCGGCCGCAACCTCGACCCGGTACTGGTCGGCACAGACCTGATCGGGCCGCTGTTCGCGCACGGTGCCGCCGGTGCCGACCTGGCCGTCGTCGAGGGCGTGATGGGCCTGTACGACGGGCGTACCGGCGCCGGCGACCACGGCTCGACCGCCGAGGTCGCGGGGCTGCTGGACGCGCCGGTGATCCTGGTCGTCGACGCGGCGGCGCAGGGCCGCTCGGTGGCGGCGCTGGTCCACGGCTTCCGGTCGTTCGGCGACGGCGTCCGCATCGCCGGGGTGATCCTCAACCGGGTCGGCTCGTTCCGGCACGAGGACCTGCTGCGCGCCGCGTGCGAGGAGATCGGCACCCCGGTGCTGGGCGCGCTGCACCGGCACGAGGCGGTCGCCGCGCCGTCGCGCCATCTCGGCCTGGTACCGGCGGTGGAGCGCCGCGCGGAGGCGGTCGCCTCGGTGAAAGCGCTCGCCGACCTCGTCACCGCGTCGGTCGACCTGGACCGGGTGTTCGCGGTGGCGCGGTCCGCGCCGGCGCTGTCCGCCGAGCCGTGGTCGCCGCAGGTCGGTACGCCGGTCGGCCCCCGGCCGGTGGTCGCGGTCGCCGGCGGCCCGGCGTTCAGCTTCGGGTACGCCGAGACCGTCGAACTGCTGCGCGGGGCGGGCGCCGAGGTGGCCCTGTTCGACCCGCTGCACGACACCGCCCTGCCCGACGGCGCGCGGGGACTCGTCGTCGGTGGCGGCTTTCCCGAGGTGTACGCGGCCGAACTGTCGGCCAACGAGCCGCTGCGCGCGTCCGTGGCCGCCCTGGCGGCGTCCGGCGCGCCGGTCGCGGCCGAGTGCGCCGGCCTGCTGTGGCTGTGCCGGACCCTGGACGGTGCGCCGATGTGCGGGGTCGTCGACGCCGACGCGGCGATGACGCCTCGCCTCACCCTGGGATATCGCGACGCGGTCGCGGTGTCGCCGAGCTGGCTCGCGCCGGTCGGTACCCGCGTCACCGGGCACGAGTTCCACCGCACCGCCGTCACCCCGACCGCCGACGGCACCCCCGCCTGGGCCTGGCGCGACGCGCCGCCGGAGGGGTTCGTCACCGGCAACGTCCACGCGTCGTACCTGCACCTGCACTGGGCCGCGGCCCCGGAATTCGCCCGACGGCTGGTGGAAGCATGCGCCTGATCGGGGTCGGGGTCGGCCCCGGCGACCCGGAGCTTGTCACGCTCAAGGCGGTGCGCGTGCTCGCCACGGCGGGCCGCGTCTTCGTACCCGTCCTCGCCGCCGACGACACGGGCCGCGCGGAGGCGACCGTCCGCGCGCACGCCTCGCACGAGCGCATCGAGCGGCTCGTGTTCGCGCTCAATGAACGCAGCGACACCGCGCGGCGGGAACGGCACTGGGACGCCGCCGGTGAGCGGGTGGCGGAGTGGCTGCGCGAGACCGGCGGGACGGCGGCGTTCGCGACGATCGGCGACCCCAACGTGTACTCGACCTTCGCCTACCTCGCGCAGACCGTACGGGAGCTGCTGCCGCAAACGGTGGTCGAGACGGTCCCCGGGATCACCGCGATGCAGGCGGTGGCGGCCGTGTCGGGGACCCCGCTGGTCGAGGGCACCGAGCCGCTGACCCTGCTGCCGCTGGCCCGCGGGGTCGAGCCGCTGCGGGAGGCGGTGGCCGGCGACGGCACCGTCGTGGTCTACAAGGGCGGTCGGCACCTGCCCGAGATCGCCGAGATCGCGAAGGAGGCCGGCCGGGACGCCGTGTACGGCGAGCACCTGGGCCTGCCCGACGAGCGGGTCCGGCCACTGTCCGACGTCGACGGTGCCGGCCCGTACCTGGCGACCGTGCTGCTGCCGGCGCGCCGCACCAGCCGAGGAGGAAAGCTGTGACGGGTAGGGCAACGTTTGTCGGCGCCGGTCCGGGCGCGGCCGACCTGATCACCGTCCGCGGCGCCCGCGCGCTGGAGCGCGCTGACGTCGTGGTGTGGGCGGCCAGCCTGGTCTCCCCGGACGTCCTGGGCTACGCCCGCGACGGCGCCGAGATCGTCGACTCCGCCGAGCTGACGCTGGAGTCTACGGTGGACATCTACCAGCGGGCGGCGGCCGAGGATCTGCACGTGGTACGCCTGCACTCCGGCGACCCCGCGCTGTGGGGCGCCATGCAGGAGCAGCTCGACCGCTGCGCCGAGCTGGGCCTGGAGGTCGAGGTGATCCCCGGGGTGTCGTCGTTCTCGGCGGCCGCCGCGGCGGTGCGGCGGGAGCTGACCGTCCCCGAGGTGGCGCAGTCGGTCATCCTGACCCGGCTCGAAGGCGGCAAGACCCCGATGCCGGCCGGCGAGAGCGTCCGGGAGTTCGCCCGGCACGGTACGACCATGGCGCTGTTCCTGTCGGCCGCCCGCGCCAAGCAGCTCGCCGAGGAGCTGCAGGCCGGCGGGTACGCCCCCGAGACCCCGGTGGTGGTCGCCTACCGGGTGACCTGGCCGGACGAGCTGATGCTGCGCTGCACCGTCGGTACCCTGGCCGAGACCGTACGCGCGCACAAGCTGTGGAAGCACACGCTGTTCCTGGTCGGCCCGGCGCTCGATGCGCACGGCACCCGCAGCCACCTGTACCACCCGGGGCACTTCCACGGGCACCGGCGGGCCGACCGGACGGCACGTCAGGCGCTGCGGGCCAGCGGTGGATGACGTCCCCGCGCTGGGCGATCCGGCGGCGGACGGCATCCCCGCGCTGCGCGAGCCCGACCTGCCGCGGACCGCGAAGGTCCGCCCGAAGGCGTTGCGTACCGGCTGGACGACCGGTACCTGCGCCTCGGCGGCTGCGAAGGCGGCCGCGTCGCTGCTGCTGACCGGCGCGCCACCGCCCTGGGTCGAGGTGGCGCTGCCCAGCGGCCGCCGGGTGACGTTCGCGGTCGAGGAGTCCGCTGTGGCGGCCGGATCGGCGACCGCCGTGGTCGTCAAGGACGCCGGCGACGACCCGGACGTCACGCACGGCGCCCACCTGACCGCGACGGTGTCGTGGCGTGACGGCGACGGCGTCGAGCTGGACGGCGGCGAGGGCGTCGGCGTGGTGACCAAGCCCGGTCTCGGCCTGTCGGTCGGCGGGCCGGCGATCAACCCGGTACCCCGCGCGATGATCACGCAGGCGGTGCGTGAGGTCGTCGGCGACCGTGGCGTCCGGGTGGTGATCAGCGTGCCCGGCGGCGAGAAGATGGCGCGCAAGACGACCAACCGGCGGCTGGGCGTGCTCGGTGGCATCTCCATCCTCGGTACCACCGGGATCGTGCGCCCGTTCTCGACCGCGTCGTGGCGGGCCAGCGTGGTTCAGGCCGTCGGAGTCGCGGCGGCGCAGGGCGAGGACACGATCGTGCTGTGTACCGGCGGGCGCACCGAGTCCGGCGCCATGGCGCTGCTACCCGAACTGCCCGAGGTGTGCTTCATCGAGGTGGGTGACTTCACCGGGGCGGCCCTGCGGACGGCGGTCGAGCGGGGCATCACCCGCGTCGTCTTCGTCGGCATGGCCGGCAAGCTCACCAAGCTCGCCTCCGGGGTGCTGATGACGCACTACACCCGCTCCGCCGTCGACACCGGCCTGCTGGGCCGGCTGACGGCGGCGGCCGGCGGCTCCGGCGCGCTGATGGCCGAGGTGGCCGCGGCGAACACCGCCCGGCACGCGTACGAGCTGTGGGCCGCCGCCGGCCTGCTGCGGACCGCCGGCGACGCGCTGTGCGCCCGGGTACGGGACGTGCTCGTCGCGTTCTGCGGCCTGCCCGCCGAGGTGGCGATGGTCGACTTCACCGGGAAGGTCGTCGTCGCCGCCACCGAACCGGGGTGGGTCTCATGATCACGGTGGTCGGCTGCGACGGCGGGCCGCTGCCGCCCGCCGTACGGGCACTGCTCGCCGACGCGACCCTGGTGGTCGGCGCCGCCCGGCACCTGGCACAGGTCGACACCGCCGCCGAGCGGTTGGTCATGGGCAGTGTGGCCGCCGCGGTGGAGAGGCTGTCCACCCACGACGGTCACGCGGTCGTCCTGGCCAGCGGCGACCCCGGCTTCTTCGGCATCGTCGCGACCCTGCGCCGCGCCGGCCTGCGACCGGACGTCGTAGCGGCGCCGTCCTCGGTGGCGCACGCGTTCGCCCGCCTCGGGCTGCCCTGGGACGACGCCGTCGTGGTCTCCGCGCACGGGCGCGACCTGCGCCGCGCGGTCAACGTCTGCCGTGCCCACCGCAAGGTCGCGGTGCTCACCGCGCCGGGCGCCGGGCCGCACGAGCTGGCGAAGGAGCTGGCCGACACGTCCCGCCGGATCGTGGTGGCCTCCCGGCTCGGTACCCCCGACGAGCGGATCACCGGACCCGACGGCGACTGGGCGGACCCGAACGTGGTCCTGGTCCTCGCCGACGGCGTGCCCGTGGGCGGCGCACCCGGCGGCGACGCCGGGCCGTCGCCGCGCTGGGTGGCCGGCGCGCAGCCCGGGCCGGCGGGCTGGGCGCTGCCCGAGGAGGCCTTCGACCACCGCGACTCGATGATCACGAAGGCGGAGGTACGGGCGCTCGTCCTGGCCCGGCTCGGCCCGCGCCTGGGCGACCTGGTCTGGGACGTCGGCGCCGGTAGCGGCTCGGTGGCGGTCGAGTGCGCCCGGCTGGGTGCCGCCGTCGTCGCGGTCGAACGCGACCCGGACGCCTGCGACCGGGTGCGGCGCAACGCGGCAGCGTTCACCGTGGACGTCAGCGTGGTGCACGGGTCCGCGCCGGCGGTACTGGCCGGCCTGCCCGCGCCGGACGCGGTCTTCGTCGGCGGGGGAGGGGCGGCGGTCCTCGCCGGGTGCCTGGAGCGCCGGCCCGCCCGCGTGGTCGCCGCGTACGCGGCCGTGGAGCGGGTCGGACCGGCGCTGTCCGCGCTGACCGGCGCGGGGTACCGCGCCGGCGGTACCCAGATGCAGGCGAACCGGATCGCCCCGCTGCCCGGCGGGGTGCACCGACTGGAGGCGACGAACCCGGTGTACGTGGTGTGGGGGGAGCGGTCATGATCGCACTGGTGACCGCGACGGCGGCCGGCCGGGAACTCGCGGCGCGGCTGGCCGCCGCCTGGCCGGGGGAGACGACCACCTACGACGGTACGGTCGCCGAGCAGCTCCACGCGGCGTGGCCCCGGTCGCGGGCGCTGGTGTGCTTCCTCGCCACGGGCGCGGTGACCCGGCTGGCGGCGCCGCTGCTGCGCGACAAGCACACCGATCCCGGGGTGGTCTGTGTCGACGAGGCCGGCCGGTTCGCCGTCGCCCTGCTCGGCGGCCACGACGGCGGCGCCAACGAGCTCGCCGAGCGGGTGGCGGCGGTACTCGGTGCGCAGCCGGTCGTCACCACGGCCACCGACGCGAGCGGGCTGACGCCGCTGGACACGTACGGCCGGGACCTCGGGTTCCGCCTCGCCGACGCCGCGCCCGTCGCCCGCGTGACCGCCGCGCTCCTCGACGGCGCCCCGCTGCGGGTGGAGTCCGACCAGACCTGGCCGCTCCCCGCGATCGTGGACAGTCCGACCGCCGGTGACCGGTCCAACCGTCCGAGATCGCTGGTGGTCAGCGACCGGGCAGCCGCCGAAGGCGACCTGATCTACCGGCCGCCGTCGCTGGTCGTCGGCGTCGGGGCGAGCCGCAACGCACCCGCCGACGAGATCGACGAGCTGATCGCGAAGTCCCTCGCCGAGGCCGGGGTCGTCGCCGGTTCCGTGCGGTGTGTCGCCACCGTCGACCTCAAGGCCGACGAGCCGGGCATCCTCGAGGTGGCGCGGCGGCACGGCTGGCCGGTCGTCACCTACCCGGCCGCGACGCTCAGGTCCGTCGACGTGCCCAACCCGTCCGCGGTCGTCGACGCCGCCGTCGGTACGCCCAGCGTCGCCGAGGCCGCCGCGCTCACGGCGGCCCGGGAGGCCGGCCGGGACGCCGAGCTGATCGCGCCGAAGCGGGCCGGCGCCATGGCGACCGTCGCGGTCGCCCGGCTGACCCCGCGCGGGCGGCTGAGCGTCGTCGGTCTCGGCCCGGGCGCTGAGGACCTGCGCACCCCACGGGCCACCGCGGTCCTCCGGCGGGCCGGCATCGTGGTCGGCCTCGACCAGTATGTCGACCAGGTCCGCCACCTGCTCACCCCCGGTATCCGGATCGAGGCCAGCGGCCTCGGCGCGGAGGAGGAGCGGGCGCGTACCGCCGTCGCCCTGGCCACGGCCGGGCACGCCGTCGCGCTGATCGGCTCCGGGGACGCCGGGATCTACGCGATGGCCTCCCCGGCGCTGCAGGTGGCCGGCGACGACGTCGACGTCGAGGCGGTACCCGGGGTCACCGCCGCCCTCGCCGCCGCCGCGCTGCTCGGCGCGCCGCTCGGCCACGACCACGCGTACCTGTCGTGCTCGGACCTGCACACGCCGTGGCCGGTCATCGCCGACCGGCTGCGCGCCTGCGCCGCGGCCGACCTCGTCGTCTGCCTGTACAACCCGCGCAGCCGCAAGCGGCAGGCACAGTTCGACGAGGCACTGGCGATCCTGCGCGAGCACCGGCCGGACACCACGCCGGTCGGCCTGGTCCGGCAGGCCAGCCGCCCCGACCAGCGGGTCACCGTCACCACGCTCGCTGACCTGGCCGCCGACCCGTCGCGGGTGGACATGTTCACGGTCGTGCTGGTCGGATCGAGCCGCACGGAGAACCGCGCCGGCCGGATGGTCACGCCGCGGGAGTACCGATGGCTGCCGTGACGATCGGCGCCTGCGCCGGCTGCGGGGCCTGCCTGCTGACCTGCCCCACCCACGCGATCCGCCCCGACGGGGGTCGCCTGTACGTGCGGGACGACCTGTGCACCGAGTGCGGCGAGTGCGTCGAGGTCTGTCCCGTCGACGCCATCGACCTGATCGAGGAGGAAGAGTGAGCCTGCGCGAAGCAGTGGCACCTGCCAGTACCTGGACCAGGGCGGAACGGCTGCGCCTGTCGGGCATCGTGGCGACCGTCGTGCTGCTCAACGTCGCCGGCTGGTCGCTGTACCTGTACTACAGCACCAGCCTGGCGGCGGCGAGCGCGTTCGCCGGAGCCGGGACGCTCGCGTACGTGCTCGGCATCCGGCACGCCTTCGACGCCGACCACATCGCGGCGATCGACGACACCACCCGGCTGATGCTGCTGCGCGGGCGTCGCCCGGTCGGCGTCGGCTTCTTCTTCGCGATGGGGCACTCGGCCGTCGTGGTCGTGCTGGCGTTGGTCGTCGCGTTCGCCGCGCGCAGCGTGCACGTCGAGCCGTTCCAGCACGCCGGTGGCCTCGTCGCGACCGTCGTCGCGGTCGGGTTCCTGCTGCTGGTCGGCGTGCTCAACGCCACCGTCCTGGCCGGCCTGGCCGGGTTGTGGCGGCGGCTGCGCCACGGCGAGGTGGACCAGGCCGCGATCGACCGGGAGCTGGTCAACCGGGGCCTGATGAACCGGATGCTCGGCGGGCGGGTCCGCGGGCTGATCCGGTCGAGCTGGCACATGTTCCCGGTCGGGCTGCTGTTCGGCCTCGGCCTGGAGACCGCCAGCGAGGTGACACTGCTGTCGCTGCAGGCGTCCACCGCCGCTCAGGGTACGGTGCCGGCCCTGGCGATCCTCACGCTGCCGCTGCTGTTCGCCGCCGGGATGTCCGCGATGGACACCGCCGACTCGCTGCTGATGACCCGCGCGTACTCGTGGGCCTACCGGCACCCGGCCCGCCGGCTGTACTACAACCTCGCCACCACCGGCATGACCGTCGTCGTCGCCGGGTTCGTCGCATCGGTGTACCTCGCCGGCCTGGTCGACGAGTTCACCGGCGTGGGTGGGCCGATCGGCGCGTACGCCGGCATCGCCGACCACTTCGAGCTGCTCGGCTACCTCATCGTCGGCGCGTTCGTGCTGGCCTGGGGCGGCGCGGTGGTGGCCTGGAAGCTGGGCCGCTTCGACCAGCGGTACACGTCGTGAGCGCGATCGTGAACCGGGCGGTACACCCGATCGAGTCGGAGTCGTACCGGATCCTGCGTTCGGTCGTGGACACCGCGCACCTGCCGGCCCGTACCCGCGACGTGGCCGAGCGGATCGTCCACACCACCGCGGATCCGTCCTGGGTGGACGATCTCGTGGCCGACGAGGCGGCCCTGGCGGCCGGCGCGGCCGCGCTGGGTGCCGGTGCCCCGCTGGTCGTGGACGTCACGATGGTCGCCGCGGGCGTCACCCGGTACCCGTCGGTCTGCCAGGTGAGCAGCCCCGCGGCGCGCGACCTGGCCGCGCAGACCGGCCTGACCCGATCGGCGGCGGCCGTGCGGCTCGCGGCAGCAGCGGCACCCGACGGTGCCGTCTGGGCGGTCGGCAACGCGCCGACCGCGCTGTACGAGCTGATCCGACTCGCCGAGGCCGGCGAGCTGCGCCCGGCGCTCGTCGTCGGGCTGCCCGTCGGCTACGTCGGCGCGGCCGAGTCCAAGGCCGCGCTGCGCGCCTCCGGACTGCCCCAACTGTCCAACGTCAGCGCGCGGGGCGGCTCGGCCGTGGCCGCCGCGGCGGTCAACGCCCTGCTGTACGGAGACCCCCTCGCATGAGCACCCCACTGTTGATAGCCGGCCACGGCACCGCCGACGAGGCCGGCGCCGAGCAGTTCCGCCAGTTCGTCAAGCGGGTCGACGGGCTCCTCGACGCGGCCGTGGCCGGCGGGTTCATCGAGCTGTCCGACCCGCCGATCGGTGCGGCGGTCGACGTGCTGCTCGCCGCCGGTGATGCGCGGCGGGTCGCCGCCGTGCCGCTGATGCTCGTCGCGGCCGGGCACGCCAAGGGCGACATCCCGGCCTCGCTGGCCCGCGAGCGGCAGCGCCACGGCGGACTGTCCTTCGTGTACGGTCGGCCGCTCGGTCCGCACCCGACGATCCTCGCCCTGCTCCGCGAGCGGCTGGCGGAGGTCTCCCCGGACCCGGAGACAATGGTGCTGCTCGTCGGCCGTGGCTCCACCGACCCGGACGCCAACGCCGAGGTCGCCCGGGCCGCCCGGCTGCTGGCCGAGACCACGCCGGTCACCGGAGTGGAGTACGCGTTCGTGTCGCTGGCCGAGCCGGGGGTGCGGGCCGGGCTGGACCGGTGCCGGATGCTGGGCGCGAAGCGGATCGCGGTGCTGCCGTACTTCCTGTTCACCGGGGTACTGCCGCGCCGGGTCGCCGACCAGGCCGCCGCGTGGTCGGCCGGCAGCGGCGTCCCGGTCGACGTCGCCGAGGTGATCGGCGACTGTGACGGGCTGGCCTCGCTGGTCGTGGAGCGGTACGAGGAGGCGCTGCGCGGGGAGGCCCGGGCCAACTGTGACGCCTGCCTGTACCGGATCGCCCTGCCGGGGCACGAGCACCGGGTGGGGGCGCCACAGAAGCCGCACGACCACCCGCACGACCATGCCCACTCCCACCACCATCCGCATGGGCACTGAGGCAGGTCAGGCACGTCAGTCGGGTGGTGTCCGTACTCAGTAGACTTCGGCGATGACGATCGATGACCGACTCACGACACTCGGTGCGCTCTGGTCGGTATGGCGGGATCAGGGCACGTCCCTGACGGACGAACAGTGGCAACGGCCGACCCGGCTCGGCGACTGGGACGTGCGGAGCCTGTACGCGCATGCCGGGTCCTGGCCGTTCGGGCTGTCGCACCTGGTCGGGACGGTACGTGACGTCGAGCCCACGTATCCCACGGCCGCCGCGCTGCTGCGGGACTTCAACCGCCCGGACGGGATCGCCAGGCGCAACCGCGACCGGGTCGCCGCCGGGGCCCGGGAGGACGCGGCCACCTACAGTACGGCGCAGATGATCGAGACGTTCGCCAGCGTCGGGCCATCGGCGATCGCGACGGCTCGGCAGCTCGGGCCGGTCGTGGTCGACTACTTCGGGCTCGCCGCGCTCCGCCTCGACGAGGTCATCAGCGTCGGCATCGTGGAAGCGACCGTGCACCTGCTCGACCTCCAGCGCGCGCTCGGCCTGCCGCCCGACGTGCCTGCCGACGGTGTGGCGCACACGACGGACGTGCTCGCGCAGATGGCCCCGCCGGTCGACTTCATCGAGGTGGCGACCGGTCGGAGCGGGGCGGAGCTGTTCCCGCTCATGGTCTGAGGGCGGATGCCCGGGCGGACCCCGGGTTTAGCGGCGCCGGTGTGGGCAAGTCCCGGACGGTGTGCGCCGGCGGCGGGGGCCGCCCGGGCCGTAGCCGAGGGGACCCGCCATGCTGCCGACCTCCCCGCACCGTTCCCGGATCGCGGCCGTCCGGGCGGCCATGAACCCCCGGAACTCGGTGGTCGGCATCGTGGCCCTGGCCGCCATGGTGGCCGTCAGCGCCATGATGGTGCGGTCACTGCGCGACCACGGCACACCGGACACGCCCGCGACGCGCAGCGCCAGCGCGCGCCCGCCGACCACGCCTCCGGTGCCGACATCCGAGCCGCTGCTGCCACTGCCGCCTCCGCAGTCACAGGATCCGAGCGCGAACCCGGTGCCGTCCGATGGGGACGAACCATCGACCGACGCGCCGACCGCTCCCGATCCGGGTAACCCGGCACCGACGGCGCCGGATACGCCGGCCGCTCCGGACACGCCGGATGCGCCGACCTCGTCGGGGTAGGCCACCGGTTCGTCCCGCCCACCTGCCGGCCCGCCGCGCCGCCCGCGGGAGGCGTCGACGCCTCCCCGGGTGCTTCACACGTACGCAACGACAGTGTTAAATATTGAGGGCCATTGGGAGCGCTCCCAATTCGGGCACTACCGCTCGGAAGGTACGAACGCATGTCCCTGCCGCCCTCCACCCCCTCGCGCCGGACGTGGTACCGGCCCGCCCTCGCGCTCGCGGCGTCCGTCGCCACGGCCGCTGCCCTGTTCGCCACCGCGGCCGCCGGTTCGCCGGTCGACGCCACCCGGACCGCCGCCACCATGCAGGTGGGCAGTGCCGCCGCGCCCGCCTACAACTACGGCGAAGCCCTGCAGAAGTCGCTGTTCTTCTACGAGGCGCAGGTCTCCGGCCGTAAGCCGGCCACGAACCGGGTCAGTTGGCGCGGGGACTCCGCGCTCTCCGACGGTGCCGACGTCGGCCTCGACCTCACCGGCGGCTGGTACGACGCCGGTGACCACGTGAAGTTCGGCTTCCCGATGGCGTTCACGACCACGATGCTGGCCTGGGGCGCGGTCGAGTACCGGGACTCCTACGCCACGTCCGGCCAACTGCCGTACCTGCTGAACAACCTGCGGGTGTCCAACGACTACTTCATCAAGGCGCACCCCGCTCCCAATGTGCTGTACGGGCAGGTCGGCAAGGGCGACGACGACCACAAGTGGTGGGGGCCGGCCGAGGTGCTGCCGATGGCGCGGCCGGCGTACAAGATCGACGCGAGCTGTGGCGGCGCGGACCTCGCCGGTGAGACGGCGGCCGCGATGGCCGCGTCGTCGATGGTGTTCCGCCCGACCGACGCCGCCTACGCGGACCGGCTGCTGACCCACGCCAAGCAGCTCTACACGTTCGCCGACACGGTGCGTCGCGCGTACCACGAGTGCATCACCGACGCGACGAACTTCTACAAGTCCTGGAGCGGCTACACCGACGAACTCGTCTGGGGCGCCATCTGGCTGTACCGGGCCACCGGCGACGCGAGCTACCTGACCAAGGCGGAGTCCGAGTACGACAAACTCGGCACCGAACCGCAGTCGACCACCCGGTCGTACAAGTGGACGATCGCCTGGGACAACAAGCAGTTCGGCGCGTACGTGCTGCTGGCCAACCTGACCGGCAAGCAGAAGTACATCGACGACGCCAACCGCTGGCTCGACTACTGGACGGTCGGCGTGGACGGCCAGAAGGTGCCCACCTCGCCGGGCGGCATGGCCGTGCTCGACACCTGGGGCGCGCTGCGGTACGCCGAGAACACCGCGTTCGCCGCGCTGGTCTACGGCGACCGCACCGCCGACGCGACCCGCAAGGCGCGGTACCACGACTTCGCGGTCCGGCAGGTCAACTACGCGCTCGGCGCGAACCCGCGCAACGCCAGCTACGTGATCGGCTTCGGCGCGAACTCACCGAAGTACCCGCACCACCGTACCGCGCACGGCTCCTGGTTCGACAGCATGACGGTACCGACCCAGACCCGCCACGTCCTGTACGGCGCCCTGGTCGGCGGCCCGTCGTCGGCCAACGACGCGTACACCGACTCGCGCTCGGACTACGTGATGAACGAGGTCGCCACCGACTACAACGCCGGCTTCACGTCGGCGCTGGCCCGGCTGTACGGCGAGTACGGCGGCACGCCGCTGGCCGGCTTCCCGCAGCCGGAGAAGCCGGACATGGACGAGATCACCGTCGAGACCACGCCGATGAGCAACGAGACCCGGTTCACCACGGTGAAGGCGGTCGTCTACAACAAGTCGGCGTTCCCGGCACGGGCGCTGACGAAGGCCACGTTCCGGTACTACTTCCGCCGCGAGGGCAACTCGACGATCCTGGTCGACAGCCCGTACACCCAGGGCTGCCCGAAGCCGACGGCCGCCACCCAGGTGTCCGGGGACCTGTACTACGTCGAGGTCAACTGCACCGGGTACACCATCGCGCCGGCCGGACAGTCGCAGCACAAGATGGAGGTACAGCTCAAGATCGGGGTGGCCGAGGGCGGCACCTGGGACCCGACCAACGACCCGTCGTACCAGGCGGGCACCGGCCCGAACCGCAACGTGCCGCTGTACGACAACGGGGTGCGGATCTGGGGGAGCGAGCCGAGCGGCGGGTCCACGCCGACGCCCGGCCCGACGGCCACGCCGACGCCGGGCCCGACCGCGACACCGACGCCCGGGCCGACGGCCACGCCCACGCCGGGCCCGACGGCCACCCCGACCGCGACGCCGGGCCCGGCCCGGGCGTGCCAGGTCACCTACGCCACCAGCGAGTGGAACGGCGGGTTCAGCGGCTCGATCCGGATCGCGAACACCGGCACGGCGGGGATCAGCTCCTGGACGCTGACGTTCCGCTTCCCGGGTAACCAGAAGATCGGCCAGGGCTGGTCGGCGACGTGGACCCAGTCCGGCGCGGACGTCACCGCGACCAGCCTGTCCTGGAACGGTGCGCTCGCACCCGGTGCCGCCACCGACATCGGGTTCAACGGCACGTTCACCGGCAGCAACCCGCGGCCGACCGCGTTCTCGCTCAACGGCACGCCCTGCGCCGTCGGCTGAGCCCGCCGTCCCGCCCGACGGGCCCGCTCCCGCGCCCATGATCATGGAGACTGTGCGACCCCCATGGCCTCACGAAGTCCATGATCATGGGCTGTCGGGCGGTCAGCGCGTCCGTACCGTGATCTCGCTGATCCCGATCTGGAACGTGCCCTTCTCGGGCAGTCTGGGGAGGCGGGTGATCCAGACCAGAAGGTACCGGACCGGTTCCGTCGAGCCGGGGAACGTCGTGGTCGACGGGGCGTCGACCTGCGGCGCGCCGATCCGGCGGTACGACTGGAGCACCTGCGCGTCACCGGCCGCACTGTCACCCGGATCCGCCTCGCCCGCCCGGAGCTCGGCGGTCGCGCCGGCATGGTCGAACCGCACCTCGACCGAGTCGACCCGCTGCGGCGAACCGAGGTCGAGCAACACCCCCATACCGTCCTTGAGCTGGCCGAAATCCGCGGTGTAGTAGTTGTCGGTCCGCCAGACCGTCGCAGGGTCCCCGTCGACCGTTCTCGCGGCGTCGTGGAAGTCGACGTCGTCCCGACGGCCGCCCGGCGAGTCGACGGCGCGTACCCGGCCGGCATCGATCGTCACGGTGTGCGGGGCGCGGCTCTGGCCACCCCCGCCGACGGAGGTGGCCCGGCGCGCGCCGTCCGGGCCGGGGATCAGCGCCGGCGCGGCGGCGGCGGTCACGCCGACGATGGCCGCGGTGGCCACCGAGGTGAGCACCAGGCGCCGCCGGCGGCGGCGGCGGGACGCGCGGATCACCGGCTCATAGAGATCGATGGCCGGGGACTCCTCGGCGAGATCCACCAGCGCCGTCCGCAGGTGGGGGATCATGGCGTTCATCGGTTGGCCCCTTCCGTGACGTGAAGCTCGCCGAGTTCCGGTGCCACGACGCGCAGGCGGGCGAGCGCCCTGGCGGTCTGGGACTTGACGGTGCCGACGGTCACGCCGAGCATCTCGGCCGTCTCGGCCTCGGATCGGTCCTCGAAGAAGCGCAGTACCAGGACTGCCCGTTGCTTGGCAGACAGCTTCAGCAGCGCCTGGCGGAGCGTCAGCCGCATCGCCGTGCTGCCGGAGTGGTCGGCGCGCGGCACCTCCGGGAGGTCACCCGGCATCGATTCACGCAGCCGCCGGCGACGCCACCAGGAGATCTGCAGGCGGTACATGATGGTCCTGGTGTACGCCTCGGCGTTGCCGCTGTCGTGCAGCCGGCGCCACGCCTGGTGCGTCCTGACCAGCGCCGACTGCACCAGGTCCTCGGCGAGGTGCCGGTCGCCGGTCAGCAGGTAGGCCGATCGCAGCAGCGCCGGCGTCCGCGTCCGCACGAACACGTGGAAAGTGGCGTCCTGATCATCCATGCACCTGTGCCTTTGCTGCCGGAGATCTCTGGCGAGGTCTCATCAACGGGGTTTCGTGGACCCAGACGCCACTTTGGACGCCTGAGGTTGTCATCGTGCCGGAATTCGTGACGCTTCTCGTTGTTCTCCGCTCGCCGTCGCCCGTCGCAGCCGGGACCCGCCGGTGGCGCTACACCGAGAGCGGGTTGGATGTGCCGGTGACCGTTCATGATGTGGCCCGTGTGCTGCCGGACATCGCAGTGCTTCGTGACCGGTGTCGCGCGTTGGCGATGCTCGATGCGATCATGAGTCCGGAGTGGGAGTCGAGGTACTACTCGTTCGACTCGCGCTGGGCGCCGGACGAGGAGATGGCGTCGATGCGTAACGGCTCCGGTGACGCGTGGTCGATCGTGTTCTCGCCGGCCGGTGCGTTCATCCGGGGCTTCGATCATGAGTCGCCGATGAGCCGGGCCGGCAACGACGATGAGTTGTGGCCTGGCCTGGTGGACTCCGTGCCCGACGTCTTCTCACCCTGTGTGAACGAGCCGGCCTTCAGCTTCGAGGGCGCGCTGGAAGCGACGGTGTGCCTGTGGCGCCGAAGCGGCGACGACCGGTGGCATGCCGGCGAGATCGACTTTCCCGACGGCGATGATCCGGACGGCGCCAACCGGTTGTTCGAGGTGCTGGTGGACGGCGCACCTGCCGCGTACCAACGCTTCGCGGAGGACTACTACGAGACAGCCGTGGACCGCGATGCCGTCCGCGAGATCTTCGCGTTGAACCTGCTCACCGACGGGTTGGTGCAGCGCCTGAACCCCGAGTTGACCGTGGAGGACCTGGCCGACGATCTCGCCGAGATTGGTTACCCGTCTCCCGCCGTACCGGAGACCATCTAGTTTGCCGGTATCGACGGGTACGTCGCACCAGACCCTCGACCACGGCCGACGCGGCGCAACGGTCCAGGGCGGCCGTGACGTGGCTGGGGCCGCGTGGCCTGAATCACCACGACCTCAGGACGACCGTTCCGGCGATCGCGCCGACCAGGCTCCAGGCCACCTTCATCGCGACCGCGCCCATCGCCGAGATCGGTGCGGTCGGCACGGTGTCGACCATCCGGCACCCCCGCGTTCGTGGAGACTTGGTGGTGTCCCAGCCTCACGAAGTCTCCACGAACACGGGATCGGGGCACGGATCAGCCGGTGTACTGGGCCACGATCTTCGAGAACTCGTACGGCTGCTGCGACACGCTGCTGCAGTACCCCTCGGCCCAGTTGTGCGGCACGCCCGGGTCGCAGGCCCGGTCACGGTTGAGTGACCAGTACGAGAACCAGCCGACGTGCTTGGCGCGTGCGTACGCCAGCAGGGCCCGGAATGTGTCCTGAGTGAACAGTTCGCTCGGCTGGTCGGTGTGCCCGTTCATCAGTTGCAGTCCCAGGTGCGCGTACGCGGTCGCGTCGTCCCACCCGTACAGCGCCCGCAGCTGCGCGGCGGCCTGGTCGGTGACGCTGCGGACACTGTCGGCCATGGACGCCGCCGGCCCGCCGTAGTCGAACGCCATCAGGTTGATCAGGTCGAGCCGGGCACCGGCCGCGATGGCCTGCCGGATCTCGTCCTTGCCGGTGTCCGGGAACCCGACCGTGGTCGCCGGGATCGTCAGCGACACCTTCAGGTTCGGGTTGTTCTGCTGGAGGATGCGGATCGCGCCGAACCGTACCGCCATGTTGGCGTCCAGGTCGTCACCCTCGTAGTCGAGGTCGATGCGGGTCAGCCGGTACTTGTCGATCACCTGCTGGTACGCGTTGGCCAGGCCGGCCGCGCCGCCGCAGGTGGCACCGAGCTCGACGCCGTTGTAGCCGCCGAACGACACCGCCACGTCGCCGCCGGCCGCCCGGACCGCGTTGACCACGGCGGTCACGGTGGTGTCCGACGTGACCCGGTGCGCCGGGTCACCGTTCCACGCCGGGGTGCAGCCGCCGGAGTCGAGCACGAACGCGAGGTTGAAGTACCGGGCGCCGGAGGCGTTCATCGCCTCGGTGATGTTCTGCGGCTGGTTGTCCAGCGGCATGAAGTAGATGGGCGCCTTGAACGTGCCGTTGCCCGCCGGCGGAGGTGTCGTCGGTGGGGGAGTCGTGGGTGCCGGCGTGGTCGGACCGGCCGACGGTGACCGGGTCGGAGTGGCCGACGGCGACGGCGCGCCACCCGGTCCCGGCATGGTGACGTCGTCGGCGTAGTAGGTGCCCTGGCCGTACCAGCCGTGCAGGTAGACGGTGACGGCGCGGGTGCTGGCGCCGGTGGTGAACGTGACCGACAACTGCTGGTAACCGCCGTTGGTGCCGGGGGTCCAGGTGCTGGGGTCGGTGCCGCCGGTACCGGTCGCGCCGAGGTAGACGTAGGCGCCGTTCATCCAGGCCGACAGGGTGTAGGTGGTGTTCGGTGCGACCGTGACCGTCTGGGTGCACTGCGCGTTGTCGCTGTTCGTCGTGGCTCCGGCGAGAGCCAGGCTGCCCGAGTGGGCGTGGCCGGTGACGGCCGAGGCGGTCGCCGGGCACGACCAGCCGGACAGGCCGGACTCGAAGCCCGGGTTGGTGATCGTGTTGGTGTCCGCGTGGGCGGCGGTGGCCGCGGCCGCCACCGCGGCGACCGCCGCCACCGCCGTGCCGGCCACGAGTGCCAGGCGTCCGGGTCTGGGCATGGTCTTACTCCTCGTGGTCGGCGCACGCCCGGGGTCGGGGGGCTGTCCCACCCGACCCCGGGGGCTTCCGGGCAGTACGAAAAAGTTTCCTAACTAATCCGGCACGGTAGCGCTCCGTATCGACCTTCGGCAATACCTGAAGGAATAGTTAAGAAAGCTTGACATTAAACCGCCCGTCGAGTTGCATCGGTGCCCACGCAAGCGGCCGTGTGCCGCGTCCGAAGGAGTGCGTTCATGCGCGGATACCAACGTGTGCTGGCCGTCGGTGCGGTCGCGGCCACCGTCGCCGGCGCGGTCGCCCTGATCGTGGGGCCGGCCGCGGCGGACACCAACACGATCACCAACCCGGGCTTCGAGTCCGGCCTGTCCGGCTGGTCGTGCCCGGCGACCGCCTCGGCCGTCACCGGCCACGCCCACTCGGGCAGCCTGGCTCTCGCCGGAGCCACGACGAACAGCGACAACGCGCAGTGCACCCAGACGGTCACGGTCGCACCGAACACCACCTACACCCTGTCGGCCTGGGTGAACGGCGCCTACGTCTACCTCGGCGCGACCGGTACCGGCGGCACCGACCCCAGCACCTGGACCCCCGGCACCAACGGCGGTTACCAGCAGTTGTCGGTCACGTTCACCACCGGCGCCAGCACCCGCGCCGTCACCGTCTACCTGCACGGCTGGTACGGCCAGGGCACCTACTACGCCGACGACGTCACCATGCCCGGCCCAGGCGGCAACCCCGGCCCCACGGCGACCACCCCGGCGCCCACGAAGACCGCCTCGCCGACGCCGAGCCCGACGAAGACCACCACACCGACACCGAGCCCGACGACCCCGCCCCCGGGTGGCGCACTGCCCGCGCACGAGCTCACCGGGTACTGGCAGAACTTCAACAACGGCGCGGCCGTCCAGCGGCTGCGCGACGTCTCGGGCGACTACGACCTGATCGCGGTGGCCTTCGCCGACACCGACCCGAGCGGCCCCGGCAAGGTCGTCTTCAATGTCGACTCCGGACTGTCGTCGGCGCTCGGCGGGTACACCAATGCCGACGTCAAGGCCGACATCGCGACCCTGCACTCGCGCGGCAAGAAGGTCGTCATCTCGGTCGGCGGCCAGAACGGCACCGTCTCGGTCGGTGACCCGACCGCGGCGAACAACTTCGCCACCAGCGTCTACGGCCTGATGCAGACGTACGGCTTCGACGGCGTCGACATCGACCTGGAGAACGGCATCAACCCCGACCAGATGGCGTCGGCGCTGCGGACGCTGCGGAGCAAGGCGGGGGCCGGCCTCATCATCACCATGGCGCCGGAGACGATCTTCATGTTGAACCCGCAGTCGACGTACCTGAACCTGGCGCTGAAGATCAAGGACATCCTGACGGTCGTGCACACCCAGTACTACAACTCGGGATCGATGAACGGCTGCGACGGCAACGTGTACTCCCAGGGCACCGTGGACTTCATCACCGCGCAGGCCTGCACCGCGATCCAGGCGGGACTGCGCCCCGACCAGGTGGCGATCGGGCTGCCTGCCTCGCCCAGTGCCGCCGGGAGCGGGTACGTGGACCCATCGGTGGTCAACAACGCTCTAGACTGCCTCGCCAAGGGGACGAACTGCGGCCGGTTCCGGCCGAGTACTCCCTGGCCCGGGATCCGAGGCGCGATGACCTGGTCGATCAACTGGGACAAGTCCGCCGGAGGTACCTGGTCACGGAGCGTGAAGGGCCACCTGAACACCCTCCCGTAGAGACCTTCTTCCCCAACAGAAAAAGCCGGTGGGGTGCGCATCCGGCCAGGCGCACCCCACCGGCGCTGTCCATGATCGGCACAACTTCCGGGAAACCGTGGCCTCGGATACCGCCTGAGACCACGACTTCCGGGAAGTTGTGACGATTATGGCCGATACTGTGGGTCAGACCTTGCGGTAGCGGGCCTGCACGCCGCAGTAGCCGGCGAAGGCCAGGAAGCCGAGCGCCACCGCCGACAGCAGCCACGGGCCGAACGGCTGGGCGGCGAGGGTACGCAGAGCGGCGTCGAGCCCCCGCGACCGCGACGGGTCATGGTGGACCGCGGCGAGGATCAGCAGCACGCCCGCGATCCCGAAGGCCATCCCCTTGGCGGCGTACCCGACGGTGCCGAGCAGGCGCGCGGTGCGCTCGGCGGTGCGGCCCATCCGGGCCCGCTCCAGCTTGCGCTCGAACTCCGCCAGCAGCCCGTATCCCGCCATCCCGGCGCCGAAGCCGATCACCACCACGCCGGCCAGGCCGACCAGCCAGTGGCCGCCGGGCGACGACAGCAGCGTCGCCGTCGCGGTCTCCTGCTTCTGCGCGCTCGACGTGCCGGCCCCGGCGACGATCCGCACGGCGCTCCACGCCAGCGCCGCGTACACGATCACGCGGGAGCCGGAGAACACCCGCTCCGCCGTGCGACGCCGGCCCTGTTCGTCGGTGTGGCCCACGGCGGCGGCCGCCTGCCAGACCGCCAGCGCGGCGAGGCCGACCGTGAGGGCGACGAGCAGTGCCCGGCCCAGCGGCTGCGCGGCGAGCGTCGCGAACGCGCCGGACTGGTCACCCTCCCGGCCGGATCCGCCCCAGGCGATCTGCAGCGCCAACCAGCCCACCAGGCCGTGCAGCACGCCGTACGCGAGGAAACCGAACCGGGTGAGCAGCCGTGCCGGACGGCTGTCGGCGGTCCGCCGCGCCGCCCCGGTGGCCGAGTGCGTCGTGGTCATATCAGGGTATGTGCACCGCCAGTGGCGGATTCAAACCCGTCGACGCCCGTGATCGTCCGGCCCGGCCGCGTGGCGGGTCAGTCGACGCTCTCGGTGACCTCTCCGTACGGGCCGTTCCACCAGCGCACCCAGACCCGCGACGTCTTGCGGTTGCCGAAGAAGGAGACCATGACCGAGTCGGTCGCGTACCGGGTCACGTTCACCGTGTAGCCGGCGTTGGGGTTGCTCGACTCGACCTGCACCGCGTCCTTCGTTGTGAAGAACGTCGCATCTCCGCCGGCGGTGTGGAAGGAGCGCCGGAACCCGCCGCCGCCGGTGGCCTGCCAGCCGGCCGACGAGGGGGACGCGGACGAGTCGGCCGACGGCCGGGCGCTGCCGGACGTCGATGTCGAGCCGCTGACCTGGGGTGCGGACCGGTCGGGCGGGGTCACCGGGGCCACCCGCCGCAGTTGGGCGGTCGCCAGGGGTACCGTGCGGGTCGGCGCGGCGGCGGCCAGTACCGACCGGATGCCGAGCCACGCAACACTGACAGTGATCGCTGCCGCTACGGACCATGCAAGTAGGTACGCGAGCCGTCGGTGCACGCGACCCATCTTGCCCTACCCGCTACGGTGCTCACCATGGCCACGGTCCTACTGGTCGAGGACGACCACATCATCCGCGCGGCGCTCATGCGTTCGCTCACCGATCGCGGACACACGGTCCAGGCGGTGGGAACGGCGTTGGACGCGCTGCGAAGAGTTGCGGCGGACACGCCTGACCTCATCGTTCTCGACCTGGGTCTGCCCGACCTCGACGGGGCTGACGCGCTGCGGATGCTGCGCGGCATCGCCGACGTGCCGATCATCATCGCGACCGCACGCGACGACGAGGCGGAGATCGTCCGGCTGCTCAAGGCCGGCGCCGACGACTACATGGTCAAGCCGTTCACGAGTGCCCACCTGGACGCCCGGCTGACCTCGGTGCTCCGCCGGGCCGGTCGGGCCAGCCGCGACGAGCCGGTCGTCATCGACGCCGGGGCGCTCCGGGTCGATCTCGGGCAGCGTCAGGCGTACCTTGACGAGCAGCCGTTGACATTGACGCGCAAGGAGTTCGACCTGTTGGCGTACCTGGCCGCCCGGCCGGGTCGGGTCGTATCGCGGCGAGAGCTGCTGGAGGAAGTATGGCGGCAACCGTCGGTGGGCGAGGACCAGACGATCGACGTCCACCTGTACTGGTTGCGTCGCAAGCTGGGCGAGAGCGCGGCGAAACCGAGGTTCCTACACACCGTGCGGGGGGTCGGCTTCAAGTTCGCGGTACCGGACTGAGGCGGGCACTGGCGTACGTGTGCGTGGCCGTGACGGCCATGGTGGCGCTGGCGTTTCTCATCCCCCTCGGGCTGGTCGTCGCGCAGCTGGCGCGGGAGCGCGCGCTCGCCGACGCGGAGCGGCAGACCGCGGTGGTCGTGGCGGTCCTGATGACCACCACCGACCCGATCACGGTCGACCGCGCGATCGCCGCCGCCGGTGGTCCGGCGGCTGGCCGGGTCGCCGTGCACGGACTCAACGGCGGCAGCGTCGGCCAGCGCCACGCCCGTGCCGAGGAGGTCGCCTCGGCGGCCAGCCAGCTCAAGTCCCTCGTCGTGGACGTACCCGGTGGGCTGTCCTACCTCGAGCCGGTCGACGTGGGTGCCAACCGGACCGCCGTGGTCGAGGTGTTCGTACCCGACAGTGAGCTGACGCGGGGCGTGCACGGTGCCTGGTACGCCCTGTCCGCCGTCGCGATCGGCCTGGTCATCGCATCGGTGTTCGTCGGTGACCGGCTGGCCGCGAAGGTGGTCGGGTCGGCGCGCGGGCTCGCCGCGGCCGCGAGCGCGCTGGGCGACGGCGAGCTCGACGTGCGGGTCGAACCGACCGGCCCGCGCGAGCTGGTCGAGGCGGGGCTGGCCTTCAACGCCATGGCCGAACGGGTGAAGGTGCTGCTGGCCAACGAGCGGGAACTGGTGGCCGACCTGTCGCACCGGCTGCGGACCCCGCTGACCGCGCTGCGGCTGGACGCCGAGACCCTCGACGACGACATCGCCGCGCAGCGGATCCGGCACGCCATCGGCAACCTCGAACTGGAGGTCGACGAGATCATCCGGGCCGCCCGCAAGCCGAGCCTGTCCGCCGGGCCGGAACCCGGCGAGGCCATCCGCTGCGACGCCAGCGAGGTGGTCCGGGAGCGGCTGCGGTTCTGGTCCGCCGTCGCCGGCGACCAGGGGCGGCGGTGCGAGGCGATCGGCGTCGAGGACAAGGCGCCGGTACCGGTGCCGCGCACCGAGCTGGCCGCCGCGCTGGACGCGCTGCTGGGCAACGTCTTCCGGTACACCCCGCAGGGCGCGCCGCTGGAGGTGGCGGTGTCGCGGCGGGACGGGTACGTGGCGATCCGGGTCGAGGACGGCGGGCCGGGTATCGCCGACCCGGACCGGGCGCTGCGCCGCGGGGAGACCAGCCACGGCTCCACCGGGCTCGGCCTCGACATCGTCAAGCGGGTGGCGTACGGGGCGAACGGGACGGTGAACATCGCCCGGGGCCGGCTGGGCGGCGCCAGCATCGTGGTGCTGCTCGCCGACGCTGAGTGGACGCCACCGACGCCGACCCGGTTCGGGTTCGTCGGGCGGTTGTCCCGCGACCCGGCCGAACGGCGGCGCAAGCGGGCCGAGAAGGGCGGCGGCGACCGGCAGCTTCACGGGTCGGCAAATCTTCCTTAGGTCTCGTTTAAGCCGTCTCGCCCGCCCCGGACAACCGGATACGGTCTGTGCAGTTCCCACGTGGACGCGCCGGGGCAAACCCCCCGTTAACTGGTTCCCACACCCGGCGCCTGGCGCGTCCCGCGCGCGGCGGAGCCGACAAAGGCCCGGTTCGGCTCCGCCGCACGCACACTTCCCGGGAGGTCGGCGATGACACCGGAGAGGCCAGCGGTGACGTCCGCCCGGTCCGGCTACCCGTGGCGAGCCAGTTCGGTGGCGCGGGCCATGTCCGCCTCGCTCACCATCCCCACCAGCAGGCCGTCCTCGACCACCAGCACCAGGCCGCCGCGGGCCACCGCCGGCGCGATCTCGGCGGCCGGGCGGGAGGCCGGCACCACCGGTACCGCCTCGGGCTCGGCCGCGACCTCGGACAGCGGAGTGCTCTCCCGGGCGTCGGGCGGCACCCGCGCGACGTCGGCCAGTCGCACCACGCCCGCCGGCCGCCCGTACCAGTCGCGCAGCGGGAACGCCCGGTGATGTGCCCGAGAGGCGACGGTACGGGTGAAGTCGCCCACGCTCTGCTCCGGATTGCCCGAAAGCGGATAGGGGTTCATGACCTCCCGCACCGGTACCTTCCCCAGCAGCGAGCGGTACCGCGCACCGGCCTCCTCCGCGGTGGCGGCCGACATCAGGAACCAGCCGACGAGAGCCAGCCACAGGCCCCGGAGTTGCCCGGTGAACAGCACCTGGGCCACGCCGGCCAGGACCAGGACCAGCCCGAGCCCACGCCCGGCACGGGCCGCGGCGAGGCTGGCCCGGTCCCGGTCGCCGCCCAGCCGCCACAGGACCGCGCGCAGCACCCGTCCGCCGTCCAGCGGCGCGCCGGGCAGCAGGTTGAACACCGCGAGGACGCCGTTGATCAGTGCCAGCCAGATCAGCGCGGCAGTGAGTACCGCAGGCCCGCCGGCCAGGGCCGTGCCGACGGCCGACGCGGCGAACAGCCCACTGGCGAGCACGCTGGTCAGCGGCCCGGCGGCGGCCACGAACAGGTCGGCGCGGGCGTGCGGGGCCTCGTCGGTCAACTCGGCGACGCCACCGAGCAGCCACAGGGTGACCCGCTGCACCCGGATGCCGAAGTGCCGCGCGACGAGAGCGTGGGCCAGTTCGTGGGCCAGCAGCGACAGCAGGAAGAGGACTGACGCGGCGAAGCCGGTCAGCCAGTACGTGCGCTGCGGCTGGCCGGGCGCGCTGGCGGGTAGGACCGTGGTGGTGAGCCCCTGGACCAGCAGCGCCATGATGACCAGGACCGACCAGTGCACCCCGATCGGGATGCCGGCCACCCGCCCCAGCCGTACCGTCTGCGTCATCGCCACCCCTCCCGTCTTCGACGGTCCTCCGTCCGGGTGATCGATTCCAGTGCCGAACGACCCGCCCCTAGGGTGTGGTCCATGGACCACACTGGCTCAACGACCGTCTTCGATCAGGCCGAAGCCATGTCCGTCGACGAGCGCTCGGCCCTGCAAACCGACCGGCTACGGGCGCTGGTGGACCGGCTGCTGGCCGCCGACGGCCTGCTCGGGCGGCGGCTGCGCGCGGCGGGGGTGGACTCCGGCGCCGGGCTGTCCCTCGCCGACCTGCCGCGCCTGCCGCACACGACCAAGGTCGACCTGTGGGAGCACTACCCGCTGGGCATGCTCGCGGTGCCGGCCGACGAGGTGGCGTGCATCCACGGTTCGTCCGGCACCGGCGGCCGGTCGACGCTGGTCGCGTACACCGCCGCCGACGTGGCGCTGTGGGCCAACGTCATGGCCCGGTCCCTGGCCGGCGCGGGTGCCAGCCGCACGTCGGTGATCCACAACGCGTACGGGTACGGCCTGTTCACCGGCGGACTCGGGGTGCATCACGGGGCCGGTGCGCTGGGCGCGACCGTGGTGCCGGCGTCCGCCGGGATGACCCAGCGCCAGTTGCGCCTCATCCAGGACCTGCGCCCCGACGTGCTGACCTGCACCCCGTCGTACGCCGTCTACCTCGGCGAGGCGTTCGCGGCGGCCGGCGTCGACCCGGACGAGATCGGCCTGCGCGTCGGGGTGCACGGTGCCGAGCCGTGGACCGACGCCATGCGGGTACAGATCGAGCGCCTGCTCGGCATCCGCGCGCTCGACATCTACGGGCTGTCCGAGATCATCGGGCCCGGGGTGGCCTGCGAGACGCTGGACTCCGACGGGTGGCTGCACGTGCAGGAGGACCACTTCTACGTGGAGGCGCTCGACCCGGTCACCGGTGAGCCGGTACCCGACGGGCAGCTCGGCGAGCTGGCGTTCACCACGTTCACCAAGGAGGCGCTGCCGCTGCTGCGCTACCGCACCGGCGACCTGGCCCGGCTGGACCGCACGCCCGGTCCGGGCGCGCGGACGACGGTACGCATGAGCAAACTGACCGGGCGGGTCGACGACATGCTGGTCATCCGCGGGGTCAACGTGTATCCGAGTGAGGTCGAGCAGGTCGTGCTGGCCGATCCGGCGGTGGCGCCGCAGTACCTGCTCGTGGTCGACGCCCGCGCCACCCAGCCGCGGCTGGTCGTCTGCGCGGAGCTGGCCGACAGCGGCGGCGTGGCGGTCGAGGCGGTCACCGCCCGCCTCGGTGCCGCGCTGCGCGAGCGGCTCGGCCTGTCCTGCGAGGTGACCCTCGTCGGGCCGGGCGAGGTGCCGCGTACGGAGGTCGGTAAGGCACGCCGGCTGGTCCGGTGGGAGGGCGGCGAGTCGCCGGTTCCAGGATTGCGGTAGCGCTGAGCGGCAGGGTTGCGGCGGCTACCGGGAGGATTGCGGCGGCCACCGGGAGGGTAAGGCGCGATGATGACCGAGAACCAGGTGCCGTGCCTGCAGGTACCGGAGGCGGGCGACATCCCCGCCGAGGACGCCACGTCGCCGCAGGTCGAGCACGCGGGCGACCACGACCAGGCGGAAGGGGATGTCGACCAGGAGGACGAGACCGCCGACCAGCGGCGCTAATCCGTCGACCGAGAGACCGCGCTGGCCCGCCGGAAACGGTGGGCCAGCGCCGTCTCTCGGTCAGGATCAACGCATGTCCCCGATGGCCTCACTGACGTCGTTGGGGGAGTTGAAACGGTCACGGGGGAGCTGTTCGAGGGTGCGTATGACGTTGTCGTCGGCGCCGTTGTCGCGGGCGTGCTGGATCAGCGTGTTCTTGTCGGCCGGGTAGTCGATGCCCTTGAGGAACTTCTGCAACTGGATCGGGTTCACTGTCGTCATGCCGGACCCCTACCCGGGCCGGTGCCGTGCATACCTGACACCGCCGAGGGGTATCAGTACACCTGTTCGACGATCCGGAAGGTGGAGGCATGAGCGACGCGCGTGAGACCCCGCAGTCGGCGATCAAGGACCCGGACGACTGGAAGACCGGCGACGAGCCGCCCACGGGCGCCCAGCGGTCCTACCTGTCGACGCTCGCCACCGAGGCGGGCGAGGACGTGCCCGAGGACCTGACGAAGGCGGAGGCGTCGAAGAAGATCGACGAGCTGCAGGAGAAGACCGGGCGCGGGGGGTGAACGCAGGAAGGCCCCGGCGCGTCCCTCGCGGGGGCCGGCCGCCCGTGGACCCACCGTGGCCGGCTCCCCAGCCGGGGACACCGGTACGCCGCGTGCCCCGCTCCCGTGCCGGATACCCGGTCACGCGGCGTGCCGCACTCAGGAGCTCGTGAGGATGACGAGTTGCCCGGTCGCTCGGGTCATCGCGACATAGCGGTCGACCGCCCCCTCCATGCCCGAGCCGAACGCCTCGGGGTCGATCAGGACGACCAGGTCGAACTCGAGCCCCTTCGACAGTTCCGGGGTCAGTGACCGGACGCGGGACGTGGCCCGGAACGTGGGATCGCCGATCACGCAGGCGATCCCTTCGGCGTGCGCGGCGAGCCAGGTGTCGAGGATCGCGCCCAGATCCGAGGTGCGTCCGTGTACGACGGGGATGCCGTTGCCGCGGATGGAGGTCGGCACGTTGGCGTCCGGGAGTACGGCCCGGATGACCGGCTCGGCTTCCGCCATGACCTCCTTCGGCGTGCGGTAGTTGATGCTCAGGGAGGCCAGGCGGATCCGGTCGAGCCCGATCCGGGTGAGTCGTTCCTGCCACGACTCCGTGAACCCGTGCCTGGCCTGGGCCCGGTCGCCGACGATGGTGAAGCTCCGGGACGGGCAGCGCAGCAGCAACATCTGCCACTCCGCGTCGGTCAGTTCCTGAGCCTCGTCCACGACGATGTGCGCGAACGGGCCGGCGAGCACGTCGGGGTCGGCGCTGGGCAGGGCGGTCTCGTCGACCAGGGCGTCCCGCAGGTCCCGATGGTGCAGCATCGTCATCAGGCCTTCGCCGTCGTCGTAGGCGTTGGACGCAATCAGGTCGTCGACGACCGTGGCCATGCGCGCCTGTTCGGCGGCGACGACGGCGGTGTGCCGGCGCCGGCGCCGTGACGCCTCCGGGTCGCCGAGCCGCTGCCGTGCCGCGTCCAACAGCGGCAGGTCGGACACCGTCCAGGCCCGAGGGTCGGCGCGCTGCAGCTTCGCCACGTCGTCGCGGCGCAGCCACGGCGCGCACCTGTGCAGGTAGGCGGGTACCGACCACAGGTCAGCGACGAGGTCGGCCGCTTCGAGCAGCGGCCACGCGCGGTTGAAGGCCGTGCGCAGGTGCCTGTTCCGCGCAAGCGACCCGCGGAGCAGGTCGGCCGGTTCGTCACCGTCGTACTTGTTCATCAGGATCGTGAGCAACCCCTCCCAGATCTGGTCGCGCGCCTCGTTGTGCGGGGTTCCGGGTTCTGCCGCGTCGAACGCCTCGGCCCAGTCGTCGGCGGCGAGCCAGATGTCGGACTCGCCGGTCGTGACCGTCATCGGCTCGGTGGGCGGTTCCTCGTAGAACCTGACGGCCGCGTCGATCGCCTTCACCAGATCCGCGGACGACTTCAGGCGGGCGGTGTCCGGGTCGGTCTCGGTCGCCGCCGCGGCTCCCTCGACGACGAGATCCCGCAGGGTGCAGGTCTGCACGTCCTCCTCCCCGAGGTTGGGGAGGACGTCGGCGACATAGGCCAGATAGGGCTGGTGCGGACCGACGAACAGCACGCCGCCGCGGCGGTGACCGAGTCGAGGGTCGGAGTAGAGGAGGTACGCGGTGCGGTGCAGCGCCACGACGGTCTTCCCCGTACCCGGTCCGCCGTCGACGACGAGTGCGCCGTGCGATCCGGCGCGGATGATGGCGTCCTGGTCGGCCTGGATGGTGCCGAGTACGTCCCGCATCGTGGCCGACCGGCTGCCGCCGAGGCTGGCGATGAAGGCGGACTGGTCGTCGAGCGCGGCGTGCCCGTCGAGCCCGTCCGGGGTGAACACCTCGTCCCAGTAGTCGGTGATCCGGCCTCGGGTCCAGCGGTACCTGCGACGGCTCGCCAGACCCATCGGGTTGGCGTGGGTCGCCGCGAAGAACGGCTCGGCCGCCGGGGAGCGCCAGTCGAGCAGCAGCCGACGACCCGCGCCGTCCGTGAGGCCCAGCCGTCCCAGGTACACGGGCTCGGGGTTGTCCGCGCTGACCATGCGTCCCAGGCACAGGTCCAGACCGAAGCGGCGCAGTACGCGCAGGCGCGCGGTCAGCCGGTGGATCTCCTGGTCCCGGTCCAGCGCCCGCCGGCCTTTACCGCCGGACGCCCTGCGCTCGGCATCGAGGCGGTCGGACAGGTCGGCGATCGACTGGGCGAGGCTCGCCGCGATGGCCGCGAAGTGCCGCTCGTCGCCGGCGATCAGCGCCGGGTCGGCCTTGGCGGCGAGGTGGTCGGGTAGGTCGAAGGCGCTGGTGGTCAGGGGGTTCACGGCATCAGCTCCGATCGGGGATCCGGGTGGTTCACGCGGGCACCGGCGGCCTGTGTCGGCCGATCGCGTCGAGCAGCATCTCCGCGGCCACCGCCGCCCCGTCGGTGCGGATCGTGCCGGCCACGGCGGCCGCTCGGGCGCGGGTCTCGGGGGCCAGGGCCGTTCCGAGCGCGGCCGACAGGGACTCGACGGTCGGAGCCGGACCGTCGTGTGCCGCGCCGATGCCCAGTTCGGCCACCCGGCCGGCCCAGTACGGCTGGTCCGCCCACTGGGGTACCACCACCTGCGGCGCGCCGGCCCGGGCGGTCGTCGTCGTGGTACCCGCGCCGCCGTGGTGTACGACGGCGGCAACCCGGCCGAACAGCGCCTGCTGGTTGACTTCGCCGACGACGAAGCAGTCGTCCCGGTCGTCGACCGGGGCCAGCTCGGCCCAGCCATGGGCGACGAGTGCGCGGCGGTCCTGGGCGCGGACCGCCTCGATGGCCACCCGGGCGATATCCTTCGGGGCGCGCATGCTGCCGAAACCCACGTACACCGGTGGTGCGCCGGCGTCCAGGAACGCCTCCAGGTCGGCCGGGAGCGGGCGTTCGTCGGGCAGGATCCACGCGCCGGTCTGCGCGACGTCGAGGCCTGCCGGCTGCTGCCAGGGGGCCAGGGTCGGGTCCGCCGCCAGCCACGGTTGCTCGCCGAACACGTGGGCGCGGACGTCGTCCACCGGCGGCAGGCCGACCGACGCCCGGTGGGCATTGAGCGCCTCGCCGAACAGCGCGTTGTAGCTTCGCACGCTCAACTCGTCGAGCACCCGGTGGTCGGTCACGCCCGGCGGGAACGGCCGGCCCGGCAGCGGCTGCGGCGGGTGGTGCGGCGACGGCAGGAAGATCGGACAGTAGCTCGCGTACACGGAGTGGATGCCCAGCCTCTCGGCCACCGACCGCGCGCCGGCCGCGGCCGGCATCAGACCGGTCACCACCAGCGCATCGCATCCCTCGGCGGCCGGGGCCAGCGTGTCGAACTGTGCGGCGATCAGCTCGGCCGCACGCCGGGGCACGTCCGCCGCTGACGGCGGCGCCGCCCCGTGCACCAGCGGGCGCACCGGCGGGCCGACCGGCACCAGCGGCACGCCGACCTCGGCCAGCCGCTCCGCGCAGTCCGGCGGCGCGCACACCAGTACCTCCGCGCCCCGCTCCCGCAACCGCACCGCGAGTGCCACCAGCGGTTCGACGCCCCCGCGCGAGTCATACGTCGACAACAACACACGCATTTCGCGACTCCCGTGTCCGCAGATTCTGGCCAAGGCCGACGATTCTGCGGCACGACCCGGGTCTTGCCGCAAGACCCCATGTGCGATATACGTTAAGAATGGGAGGGCCGGTGGGTCCTCTTTCTTTTTCGCTCGTCGTCTTTCTCCGTTCACCGCACGATGCCGGTATCACCTGGCCGGAGGTGAGCGGGCGTTGCGGCGGCATGGTGGGCAGGCCGGCCGCCGTACTGATGGACGGGTGGCTCGGCTCGGGTCTCGACTAACCCAACGGCGTCATAGGTGACTTGCTACGCGTCGGAACAGCTGGACCGCGGCTGTCACGCGAACTCGCCCGAACGCGGCAAGGCCTCCACTTTGGAGGTGGCCTCCGTGCCAGCGTTCCGCTGCCCCCGCGCTACGGCAACCGGTGACCGCCGCCTGCCTCTGACACCCCTTGACAACCAGCTCAACACGCCAACGAGGCGCCGTCGGGTTACCGCTCGTTGTAACGGTTCCGAAGGATGATCGTCGTCCGGGCTACCGTCGTCGGCGCAGGCTGGACGCCCCCGCCCACAGAACCGAAAAGGCCGACGTCCGCGAGGTTACGTCGAGGACAGGCCAGAGGATGGCCTGAGTACGACAGGTTCCGGCCACACACCAGCCGTCCGGGCCTTCCGTGTGCTCCTCGCGAAGCGCGAAGGCGACCTTCCACAGGAGCGGATCGCACCCGGTCGGTGGCTCCTCGGGCGGATTGTCGAGGTCGTAAGGGATGTTCATCCGTCGCACTCCCGAACGACGTAGGGCCGGACCCGGTCCACCGGGTCGTATAAGGCCGTCTCCGAGTCCATCCACGAGGGCCGCCGAGAGGCGGGCACCGGAGTCGGCGGGGGAGCCGCAGGCGGTTCTCCTGCTGGTCGACGTCGCCTACGCCACCACGCCCACATCGTCCGACCTCCTCGGCTCCATTGGCTTCCGTCTAGGGACCGGCCGAAACGCGTTCCTCGCCTACACCCGGCCGAAGGTCGTTCCCTCCGTAGCGTCACGCGCACCTGACGCACGCGGAATCCGGCAACTGTCTCCACCCCGCTCCAAGCTGAAGGAGCATGTAGACCAGTGAATGACCTTGGACCGACACTGGGACGGGCGCGCGAGGTCGCCGGGTTGAGCCTGCGGGTATGGCGCGGCGGACCGGCTACTCCCGGAGCTACCTCGGCAACGTCGAGACGGGGACGCGACAGGCGACGCCCGGGGTCGTCCGGGCATACGAGCGGGTGTTAGGTGAGGACGTGAACAGGCGGGAGCTACTGATCGGAGCAGTCTCCACAGTCGTCGCGGCCTCAGTGCCGGACGTCGCGGTCGACATCGCCGCGGACGTGGGAGCGGAGCGTAGCCGACTCCTGGCGACGGTCCAGACTTCGCATGCGGTGGACCGGACCATCGCGGCCCTCGTTTCGAAGGACACGCCCAGCCTCGCGGCCCTGGCAAAGTGGGCGCGGCAGGGCTCCCCGATCCTCCGGGTGAATGCGGTTGGCATCCTGGCGAAAGTCGGGTCCCCGGTCCTGGACGACGACGTCGTCCGGGTGCTGAAGGCCGACGAGGATGTGCGCCTCCTCTACCTGACGGCCGTCGTTTCCCGCGTCCTCGGGATGCCGTGGAACGACGCGCGGCGGGTCGCCACAAGCGGGCAGCCGCTCGCCGAGGAAGCCCACCTTCAGGCCTTCGCCCAGGAAGTGACCAACCCCGCCGACTCCGGAGCACGGTGGTGTTCCGTGGTCATGCTTGCCCGGACCCGGGCCGAGGCGGCGCGGGAGGTCGCCGACGCGCTCGCCCGCGCGCTTCCGCAAGAGACCAGCCGGGAGAACCTCCGCGTCATTGGCGGTGCGCTCGCCGGCCTCGACCCTCTCACTGTCTAGGAGGCATCGTGTTCGTCGTGTCGGTCGGTAAGGGCGAGGAGGTTCTGGAGACGATCGCCCGCCACGTTCAGGAGCGCGGTGTCCGGGCCGCGGCGATCACCCTGATAGGTGCCGTGCAGGGGTGCTGCGTGTCCGTGATGCCGAAGGGCGATCCGCTGGACGACATCCTCACGGAGCACGACCAGCCGTTCGAGTTGACCGGGACCGGAGAGGTCACCGACGGGAAGGTCCACGTCCACGCGGTCCTCGGCGGCGAGGGCGTCACGGTGGCGGGACACCTGCACTGGGCGAAGGTCCAGGACTGGTTCGTACGGGCCTATGTGACGCCCGTGGCGTAGCAGGTCCAGGAACTAAGGAGCCCGGGAGGAACCTAGGCGTTCCTCGCTCGTGTGCCCGGGCCGCCGATTGGCTCTTGAGCGGCAACGCGGAGGACGCGGCGCGACGCCGTGAAGGCGACCAGATCATCGCCTGGTCGGTGGCTGCGTAGGCGTTGTGGTGGACGTTGCCGTGTGGCAGACATCGACCCACCACCGCCGCACTGCAGGCCATGCACCGCAACCCAGCGCGGCCGTGGACCGTCGCGACACTCGCTGCCGAGGCCGGACTCTCCCGGGCGCCGTTCGCCCGCCGTTTCACCACCCTGCTCGGCCAGCCGCCACTGACCTACCTGACCTGGTGGTGGATGACCACCGCCGCCCGGCTTCTCCAAGAATCCGACGTACCGCTCAGCGCCATCGCCGCCACAGTCGGCTACACATCCGAGTTCGCCTTCGCCAACGCCTTCAACCGCCAGCATGGCATCGCCCCTGGCCGATACCGCCGCAACGAGTAGCGCCGACAGGCGGCGCCCAGAGGGAACGGCCGCACATCCGGCATCCTTAGCTTCACCACCGAGTCATCCAGCTCTACATGGCGAGATCCAGGTCAGCGCCCGACGTCTGCCATCCATTGCTGGACCGGACAACCAAGACGTTTCCGACGGCCCGGCTTGCCGGCCTCGATCCGCCGTCCAAGATCCGCAAAGTAGGTCCGGACACCGGGACTCGCCGTCGTCCGCGTCTACCTAATGGACCGCTGGTCGGTCCCTTGATCATCCGCAGCGGTGAGGCGGGCGCGACACGCCGGCTCCGCCCCGGCGGTGCTGACCGACGGTCGGGCGCTGACCAGCAGTACACAGCCGACGGCGGCGAGGACGCCGCACAGCACCAGGGTCGCCCGGTAGCCGAGCGCCTGGGCCGTGGCGCCGGCGACGAGGCCGGAGATCAGCGAACCGATCGTGAGGGTGTTGGCGAACAGCGTGGTCGCCCGCCCGGTGGCTCCCGGGATCAGATCCTGCATGTAGGTAATGCCGAGCGAGCCGGTCACGGCTATGGCTGTGCCCCGGGCCAGCTGGGTGCCGATCAGCAGCGGCACGGTCGAGCTGACCGCGACGAGCAGGAAGTAGGCCACGAACGTCAGCATGCCGAGCAGGATCACCCGTTGCTTGCGGGCCCGGGCCGGCAGCAGTACCAGGCTCAGCGCCACTGGAACCTCCACCAGTGCGCACACGCTGAACAGCAGGCCGACGTCGCGGTCGGGGCGACCCAGCGTCCGGGTGACGTAGAGGGGCAGGGCCACCGACCCGGCGAGCATCGCGGTGTGGAACAGCGTGAAACTGGTCGCGGCCAGCAGCACCGGCCGGGTCAACCGGGTGCCGGTCCTGCTCGCCGCCGTCCGTGGGGGCGGGGCCGGTGTGGCACCGAGCAGCAGCAACGGCAGGGCCACGAGCGTGAACGCCAGGGCTGTGAAGATCAGAAGCCCTCGGTATCCCTGCCGGGCCAGTACCGCGGCGCCGATCATCGGACCGATGGCCCAGGCCAGGGACCACACCGACCGCAGGGCGGGGGTTCCCCGCCGGGCGGCGCTGTCGGTCGACCGGTCGAGGTGGGTACGGGCCAGCGCGAACAGTTGGGGGAAGGCCGCCATGCCGGCGCCGAGGAAGCCCGCCGCGACGAGCAGCAGCAGGGCATAGCTGGTTGTCGTCGTCAGCGCCAGGTAGCCGACCGCCGGTGCGGCCAGCGCGACGAACGCCGGCCACCGGCTCGCGGACCGGTCGTAGCGGCGGCCGAGCCAGGTGCTCACGACGAGACCGTTGACGGCGATGAGCGACATGAAGACGCCTACCTGCAACGGCGACAGATGCGCCTGGTCGGCGCCGAAGAGCACCAGGTAGGGCCCGATCATGGAGTCGGCGATCCCCAGCAGCAGGACGCTGCCTACCAGCTGCGGCAGTCTGGAGCCGCCGGTGGTGCCCGTGCCGGACGTCATCGTCCACTGTTTCCCTCGATCGCTCGACCGTAACAGGTCGACATCGAAAGGGATCAGTCGGCCGCCGCGGTGGGCTGGTCGACTCGCTGCTGGTGGGGAAGGGCGACGATCGTCGAGCGCAGGTGGTTGATCGCCGCAATGCGTGCGCCGGTCAGGGAGGGTTCGACCGTCAGCTCCGCGGCGCGGACGGGAACGGGTCGCGGAAGGCGTGCGGTGGCCGCGGCGATGGCATCGAGGATCACGGGGTGGTTGCCCCACGAGCCACCGACGATGACACGTTCCGGGTCGGCGAGAGCGACGACGGCGGCGAGAACCCCGCTGACGGCCCGGCCCAGCGCTTCGCGGGTGGCCGCTGCCCGGGGCTCCGGGCCGGTGGCGGTGGTGAGGAGGCGGTCGACGTCGATGGCCGTCGAGCCGGGCTGCCGGAGGTCGAGTTCGTCGAACACCTCGATGAGGCGCATCGCCTGGCCGTGTGGGCCGACCGTGACCAGGTGGGCGAGCTCACCGGCGAGACCGGTACGTCCGCGCCTGACCTCGCCGTCGCTGACGAGTGCGCAGCCCAGTCCCTCGCCGAGGAAGACGTAGGCGAAGTCGTCCAACGCGGCACGGGCGTGGTCGCGTTCGGCCTGCGCCGCCCAGTTCACGTCGTTGTCGACGGTGACCGGTCCGTCGGCGTACGGCGCCAGGACCTCGACGGGATCGAGCTCGCCGAGCAGGAACGGTGCGTCGGGTAACTGGACCACCCGGCCGGTGGCGCGGTCGACCGGGTCGGCGGCGCTCACCACCGCCAGGCGGGGGGTCAGTTCGGCGCTGTCCCGGGCTTCCCGGGCGGCGGCGCGCAGCGCGTCGGCGACCTGCTCGGGGCGAGCCGGCCTGCTGATCTGTCGCGCGGCGCGTGCCACCGTGTCGCCGTAGGCGTCGACGCACTCGGCCACGATGCCTTCGGGCGCGATGCTGACGGCGAGGGCGGCGCCGATGTCGTCGGCGAGCGCGTAGTACGAGCCGACCCGGCCACGTCCCCGGCCGCCCGGGGTGCGTTCTCCGGTGTCGACCAGCAGGCCGGCCTCGGTCAACCGGCGCACGCTCTCACCCGCGGTCGGCTTCGAGATCCCGGTCTCGGCGGCCAGCTCGGCTCGGGTCAGCCGCCGGTGCGTCATGAGGGCGCGCAGCACGTGCTCGTCGGTCAGCGACCGCAGCAGCTCCAGCGACGGCTTGGCGGGATCCATGCGGCAATTCTAGGCAGGACTCTTGCCTAGAAGGGCGCGAGCCTCCTACATTGACCCCCAAGTAAGGAGACCTGACTAGAAGGAGCCGCCGCCGTGTCAGCCTCTACCCTTCCCGTTGCCGACACACTCCCCGCCCTGCCGCACTGGGAAGAGCCCCCGGCCGACCTGCCGGCCGCGATCCGTGAGATCAAGGCCGCGCTGCGTGCTCGGATCGCGGCCTCCGGCCGTACGGTCGAGGAGGTCTTCGCCGTCGTCGAGCAGCGGATCAAGACCGAGGTCGACGAGATCGCCGTCGCCCGGGATCGAGGTGAGGCGATCTGGCCGGTCATCGACTACGCCGACATCGCCGCCGGCACCGTCTCGGCCGAGGATCTGGTGAAGCTGCGTCGGCGCGGCTGCCTCGTCGTGCGAGGCCACTTCGACCGGGAGCAGGCCCTGTCCTGGGACCGCGACATCGTCGACTACGTCGAGAGCAATCGGTTCTTCTCCAACTACCGCGGCCCCGGCGACGACTTCTTCGGCAGCGTCGGCTCCAAGCCCGAGATCTACCCGATCTACTGGTCGCCGGCCCAGATGCAGGCCCGCCAGAGTGACCGGATGGCGCGCGTACAGGCGTTCCTCAACAGCCAGTGGAAGCACGCGTCCGAGGGCGTGCGGTGGTTCGACCCCAACCGTGACTCGCTGTACCCGGACCGCATCCGCCGCCGCCCGGAGGGCGCCGACTCCAGCGGGCTGGGCACCCACCTCGACCCCGGCACCCTCGACCTGTGGATGACCGAGGCGTACCAGAAGGCGTTCCGTCACCTGTTCGACGGCACCGTCGAGCAGTACGACCCCTGGGACGCGGCCTACCGCACCGCCGGACCGCAGTACCCCGGCACGACGATGTGCTCTGCCTTCCGCACCTTCCAGGGCTGGACCGCGCTGTCCGACATGGACCACGACCAGGGCGTGCTGCACACCGTCCCGATCCCCGCCGCCATGGCCTACCTCATGCTGCGGCCGCTGCTGTCCGACGTGCCCGACGACGACATGTGCGGCGTTACCGTCAACCAGGTCTTTCCCGCCAACTCGACGTGGCACCCGCTGCTCATGCGGGCGCTGGCCGGTATCCCGGACGTCAAGGCGGGCGACTCGGTCTGGTGGCACTGCGACATGATCCACAGCGTCGCTCCGGTGAAGAACCAGAAGGGCTGGGGCAACGTCATGTACATCCCCGCGGCCCCCTGGTGTCCGCGCAACGAGCGGTACGCGGCTGATGTCCGGGAAGCCTTCCTCACCGGATCGAGCCCGAGCGACTTCCCGGAGGAGCACTACGAGCGCGGTTGGACCAACCGTTTCCAGCTCGACGACCTCAACGACACCGGCCGGCGCGGCCTCGGCCTCGGCTGAGCGCCCCCACCATTCGTCGGCACCGCCAGGTGACCACGTGCGAGCTATGGCTACTCCGGCTTGCGGGCCAGGATGCTGGCGAACTGCCGGCGCGTCTTCTCGTCGGGTCCCTGCACGAGCTGCGCGGTGACCGTGAGCCCGGCCCGCACCCCAGGTCCGCGACCGGTCCGCGGTCGGGGGTCCGTACGAGTTCGGCGAACGCGGCCAGCATCGCCCGCGCCAACGGGGCCATCGCCTCGGGGCGAGGGACGCGTTCGAGGTAGCTGGCGGCGACGGTGTCGTACGACTCCCGGACCGCCGCGAGGTAGGTGGGCTCAGGCATGCGGGCGACCATAGCCGGATCCACCGACGGCACGCAGCCACGCCAGAAATGAACCGGCGCCGCCCAGGTGGGGGTGGCGAACTGGACGATCCCGCCCGGAAAATCCTCAGTCGGCCCCGGCGGATGCCGACATCGGCAGGTGAAGGGCACTTACGGAGAGTGTCGTCACCTGTACGGAGAGGGATGGTCACGTGGGCGCAGTAGGGCACGACCCTCGCCTACCCGTCCTCCCGGACCCCCTGGGCGGCTTCCGCATCCTGGGGATGCGGATGCACGAGCTGACCATGAAGGGCCGCAACCCGGAGGCGCTGCGCGCGGCCGACATCGTGGAGCTCATCGGCCGCGTGGCCGGTGACGTCGGAGCCCAGCGGCTCGCCATCCAGACCCGGATGTACGCGCACATCGGGCTCGGCAACCTCCAGGAGGCGCTTGCCGCCGGCGAGTCGCTGCTGCGGGCGCACCGGGCCGCCGGCGCGCACGTCGCCGAGGCGAAGACGCTCGCCGACGTGGCCGAGGTCCTGATCCGCATGGGTCGCGTCGACGAGGGGCTGCACGCGGTGGCGCGGGCGCTCATCCTGCTGGAGCAGTCCCCGCGCAACCACGTCCGGTACCTGTCGGCGTTCTCCTCGGTCGGCGACGCCGCCCGCGCGGCCGAACTGTACGAATTGGCCGACCGGTCGGCGGCGGCGATGATGGAGGCCGGGCTGGCCGACCACCCCGACGTGGAGGCCGCCGAGCTGCAACGCGCCGAGTTCCTGGTGGAGTGGGCGCTGCGGCTGGACCACCTCGGCCGCACCGACGAGGCGAACGCCCGTTACCAGTTCAGCGTCCGGCTGATCCGGCCCTGGGTGGAGCGGTACGCCCGGTTCGGCCCCTCGGTCGACGCTCCGCTGGCCAACGCGGTCCTCGCGATCGCCCTGGCCAAGCTCGGCGAGGTCGACGAGGCCGTGGCGCTGGCCGAACCCATGATCGTTCCGCTGCGGGAGAAGGGCCAGTTCCACGAGGCCCGGCTGGCCCACCTCGCGTACGGGATCGCGCTGCGCGCCCGGGGCGACCACGACGGTGCCCGCCGGGAACTGGTGGCGGCCGAGGAACTGGCCGCGCACGCCGGGCAGGAGACCCAGCGGATGATCATGCAGCACGAGCTGGCGCTGCTCGCGGTCGTCGAGCACCCGGGCGCGGCCCGGCCCGTCCTGACCGCGCTGCGCGCCCAGGCCACGCACCTGTGGCACCTGCGGTTGGAGCGGATCGCGATGCTGCGCCAGGCCCGGCGCCGGGTCGAGCTGGAGGCCGAGCGTACCCGCGCCGACGAGGCGGCACTGCAGGACCCGCTCACCGGGCTGGGCAACCGCCGCCGGTTCGACCAGCAGATGGCGCTCCTCAGCCGGGACGGCGACCGCCGGTCGGGCCCGGTGGTGCTGTTGCTCGTCGACCTGGACAAGTTCAAGGACATCAACGACACGTACTCGCACGGCGTCGGCGACCGGGTCCTGGTCGAGATCGCGCGGACGATCCAGGCGCACTGCCGCCGGGTCGACGTGCCGGTACGCTTCGGCGGCGACGAGTTCGCCGTCTTCGTACACGGCGACCTGGCCACCGCCGCCCGGATCGGTGAGCGGGTGCGCCGCAGCGTCGCGACCTACCCGTGGCACGAGATCGCCTCCGGTATGCGGGTCACGGTCAGCGTGGGTGCGGCCTCCCTGCACGACGGCATGGGTGCCCGGCAGCTCTTCGACGCCGCCGACCGGCAGCTCTACGTCGCCAAGCACCGCGGCCGCGACCAGTTGGCCGCGTAACCGCCGACACTCGTCCCGGCGGTCCGCACATTTACCCCGGTGGAAGCCTGGGCGAATATGCTGAAATGCGCGTTATCGCAGCAAGAGGTTGGCCAACACGGTCAGTACGACCGAAGCGATGATCGAGAATAGGATCATCAGCAGGCATCCCAGGCCGCCGCCGAGGGGACGGATCTCCACACCTCCGACACGCATGTCCGTTCGGTACCCCGTCATTGTCTGGATCAATCCGCCCGTACCTATACCGGTGGCTCGCGCGTTGAGCGTTTTGGATGAGAATCTGGCGACGAGGCGAGGACTCAGGACACGTGACGAGCGAAACCGCCGACGCCGGTACGCCCCATGCGTGCAGCGTCCGGGTACTCACGCCCGACGGCACGATCGAGGACCGCTCCTACGAGCTACTGGAGGAGATCGGCAGCGGCGCCGCGGCGACCGTCTGGCGGGGACGGGACCGGGCCAGCGGCCGGGAGGTCGCGGTGAAGGTGCTCCACGAGGAGCAGGTCGGGCACCCGAAGGCGGTCGCGCGGTTCCTCCAGGAACGCTCGATCCTGCTGGCCCTGCGCCACGACAACATCGTCCGGGTACGCGACCTGATCGCCACCCCCGACGGGATGCTCGCGCTGGTCATGGACCTGGTGCACGGCGGGAGCCTGCGCGGGTACCTCGCCGAACGGGGTACCCTGCCGCTCGCGGAGGCCGCGTCGCTGCTGGCCCAGGTCGCCGACGGGTTGCACGCCGCGCACCTCCGGTCGGTGGTGCACCGCGACCTCAAGCCCGACAACGTGCTGGTCGACCGCGGGCTCGACGGCGCACCGCGGGCCCGGCTGACCGACTTCGGCATCGCCCGGGTCCTCGACCAGCCGGGGCTGACCACCGCGGGTGCGGTGATCGGCACTCCGAACTACATGGCGCCGGAGCTGATCGAGGGTGGCCTGCCCGGCCCCGGCGTCGACGTGTACGCGCTGGGCGTGATGTTCTACGAACTGCTCGTCGGCCGGCCGCCGTACGCCGACCAGATGCAGGCCACGATCCTGGTCCGGCACCTGCGCGGGGCGCCGCGCAAGCGGGCGGGCATCCCGAAGCCGGCATGGCGGCTGATCGAGTCGTGCCTGGCGCGCGATCCCGCCCGGCGGCCGTCCGCGGCGGCGCTGGGCGTCGCCCTGCGCGCGCTGGCGTTGCAGGCCGGTGGCGTGGCGGCGCTGCCCCGGCTCGCCCTCGACACCGGCCGGATGCCCGCCCGGCGGCGGCCGGCGCTCGCCGGCAGCCTGGTCGCCGTGGCGTGCGTGGCCGCCGCCCTGGTTGGGTTCGGCGGCAGGTACCTGATCGACTGGTACCCGCGGGTCGAGTCCGGCAACGCCGCGCCGCGGACCGGCCCGTCGCCCGTCACCAGCGCCCGGCCGAGCGGACCTGCCAGCGCGGCGCCCACGGCCACGCCGTCGCCGACCCCGTCACCCGCCGCGCCCACCCGCGGCCGGGTGGCGCTGCCCGGAGCCGCCAGCGCCGCGGTCAAGGTACCGCTGCCCCAGGTGTTCGGCTCGTGGCGGTGCCAGACCGGCCTCGCGTACGCGGCGAACCAGGGCGCGCTGGTACGGCCCTGCTACACCACCGGCCCGGCGGTACGGGTCCGGGGATCGATGCTGGGCGGGCAGTCCAACGTGAAGGTCGACCTGACCGTGGTGCTGCGGGACGCCGACACCGACGCGCAGGTGGCGACGAACACCTGCCCCGGTCTCACGCCCACCCCGACGGCGGTCGAGATGAGCTGCGGGCCGTTCGACGCCCAGCCGCCGCGTGGCCACCGGTACGTCGTCGTGGTGAGTTGGAGGTACCAGTCCGGGTCGGGGGTGCCCGGCGGGTCGACCCGGGGCGACGCCTTTTCCTGGTGACGGCGTCGCCCGGGTCGACCCGGGAGTCAGCCGGTGACGGCGCCGCGGTCCGGGTCCCGCCAGGCCCGCGCCATCCGCCGCAGGTCCGCCTGGCGCCAGCGCGGGGCGAGGCCCAGGTGGTACAGGCTCAGCCGGGTCGCGCCCGCGGCGCGCAGCCGGTCCAGGTGCGCCGGCAGCGCGTCCGGGTCGGCCGGCGGCAGGGCGGTGACGTAGGCGTCGACCGGCGTACCCGTCGCCGCCGCGCGGGCCACCAGGTCGGCGCTGTCCGGCGTGACCGGCCAGCACGGTACGAGCACCGCGTCGACATCGGCCGCCGCGGTCGGCGTCAACCCCGGCGAGGCGCCGGTCGCCCACGGGTCGGGGTGGGCGTGCAGCGTGACCGTTACCCCGGGCGCCCGCTCGCGGACCTCGGCCAGGACCCGGGCGCGCAGCGCGTCGGTGGCGGCGTGCCGGGCGGCGAGGAGCCGGTCGGCGCCGTCGACCCCGGCCGGCTGGTCGCCGAGCGCCTCCGCGCGGACCGCCGCGCGCAGCCGCTCGACGGTACGGTCCGGGTCGAGGCCCTGGCCGCGCCACCCGTCCCGGCATGCGGCGCAGCAGCACACCGACAGCAGTCCCTGCGCGTACGCCGTCCACGCGCCGTCGGTCTTCTCGTGCTGGTTGAGGTGGGTCAGGCCGAGCTGGCCGCACGCCTCCAGGGACACCTCGTCGACCGGTACGTCGCGCAGCGCCTCCGCGGCGAGGGTGGCCGCGTACTCGCGGACCTCCTCGCGGGCCGGGCACAGCGCGTACGGGTACGGCTCGCCGAAGCAGTTGACCACGGCGAGGTCGGGGTGGGCCGTGCCGAGCCGGGTGTTGTGGGTGAGCACGATCCAGGCGGCCACCCGTACGCCGGCGTCCCGGACGACCCGCGCCGCGGTGGCGAACGGGTCGGGGTCGTCGACCCAGGTCGCCGGTGTCGGCACCAGGCGCCGCCCCGTCCACGCCGCTTCGCGCACCGGCCGGTACAGCGCGGCGTGGTCGGCGCTGACGACCTGGTGGCGCGGGTGCAGGGGAGTGGCCGCCCGGGTCGAGTGGTACGCGGCGGCGAGGGTCACGGTGTCCACGCCGACCTCGGCGATCCGGTCGACGAACGCCGGGTCGCCGAGCACGTCCCATGGGTACGCGTGCCCCGCGACCCGTCCCTGATCTACCACGTCCCACTCCGTTCGCGACTGCGGGGCTCGCTTCGCTCACTCCTCGCGCTCACCACGTCCCACTCCGTTCGCGACTGCGGGGCTCGCTTCGCTCACTCCTCGCGCTCACCAACGGGGCCTCCGAAGCTCGTAGTCTGGCCGGAACTGCTTCATGTACCCGACGTCGTCGCGCGCCCGGATGCCGCAGCGCAGGTAGTCGGAGTGCATCCGGGCCAGCGCGTCGCGGTCGAGGGTGACGCCGAGGCCGGGTGCGTCCGGCGGGGTCACCGCACCGTCCACGAAGGACAGCGGGTGCTCGAGCACGTCCACCCCGAGCTGCCACGGCGTGTGGGTGTCGGCGGCGTACGTGAGGTTCGGCGTGGCGACGCCCAGGTGGACCATCGCCGCGAGGCTGATGCCGAGGTGGCTGTTGGAGTGCATGGACAGGCCGACGTCCCAGGTCTGGCAGGTGCCGGCCAGCCGCTGGGAGGCGCGCAGGCCGCCCCAGTAGTGGTGGTCGGACAGCACCACGCCGACGGCGCGCTGCTCGAAGCCGGGCTTGACGTCGGCGAACGAGATCACGCACATGTTGGTGGCCAGCGGCATCGGTGCCTCGCGGGCGACCGCGGCCATCCCCTCGATCGTCGGCGTCGGGTCCTCCAGGTACTCCAGCAGCCCGTCGGTTTCGCGTGCCACCGTGATCGAGGTCTCCACGCTCCAGGCGGCGTTGGGATCGAGCCGCAGCGGGTGGTCGGGGAACTCCGCGCGCAGCGCCCGGATCGCCTCGACCTCCTGCGCCGGCTCGAACACCCCGCCCTTGAGCTTGATCGACCTGAACCCGTACCGGTCGATCATCCGGCGGGCCTGGGCGACGATCCCGGCCGGGTCCACCGCCTCGCCCCACTCGTCGGGCTCCGCGCCCGGGTGGGCGGCCCACTTGTAGAACAGGTACGCCGAGAACGGCACCGACTCGCGGGCCCGACCGCCCAGCAGCGCCCACACCGGCCGGCCGGTAAGCCGACCCTGCAGGTCGAGGCAGGCGACCTCGAACGGCGAGAACACCCGCAGCAGGGTCTTCGCCACGGAGGAGCCGCCGGTGAGGCCGTGCAGGTCGGGCACGTCGACGTCGCCGACGGCCGTGGCGACCCGCCGGGACAGATCGGCCAGGTCGAACGGGTCCACGCCGACGACCGCCGCCCCGGCCCGGCGGACCAGCTCCAGGTGCGGTGCGTCGCCGTACGTCTCGCCGAGGCCGACCAGCTCGTCGCCGCAGCGCAGCTCGACGATCGTGCGAAGCGCCCACGGCTGGTGGATGCCGGAGGCGTTGAGCAGGGGAGGGTCCGGGAAGGCGACGGGCGTGACGACGACCTCGGTGACGCGCTCTGCGGTCACGTCAGTACCTCCCGACCCCGCTCGATGATCTCGGCCAGCTGCTTCACGTGCTCCGGTGTGGCGTCCACCAACGGTGGCCGTACCGGGCCCATGTCCAGGCCGGACAGCCGGGCGCCGGCCTTCACCAGGGCCACCGCGTAGCCGGGTACCGTGTCGCGCAGCGCCACGAACGGCAGGTAGAACTCCGACAGCAGGGCCCGGGCCGTGGCGGTGTCGTTGCCTGACACCGCACGGTAGAACGCGGTGGCGATGTCCGGGGCGAAGCACAGCACGGCCGACGAGTAGCTGTCCACGCCGATCGACTGGTACGCCTGGACCGACAGCTCCGCGGTCGGCAGCCCGTTGAGGAACCCGAACTCGCCGGCGCGCGGGTGGCCGCTGGTGCGTACCGCCGTGACCAGGCGCAGCATCTCGACCACGTCGCCGCGGCCGTCCTTGATACCGGCGACCGTGGGCACGTCGAGCAGCGCCACGGCGGCGGCCGGGTCGAGTACGGCGTTGGTGCGCTGGTACACCACCAAGGGCAGCGGGGTCGCCGCGGCGACGTACTTCACGTGCCGTACCAGGCCGGCCGGGGTGGAGGCGACCAGGTACGGCGGGAGCAGCAGCAGCCCGTCGGCGCCGTGGTCGGCCGCGGCCGCGGCGAACTCGCGGGCCTGCTGCGGGCCGCCGCCGGCGCCGGCGTAGACCGGAACCCGCCCGGCGGCGACCCGGACCGCCGTGGCGACCACGTCGCGGTACTCGGCCAGCGACAGCGCCGTGTACTCGCCGGTGCCGCACGCCACGAACAGTCCGGAGGGGCCGGCCGCGATCTGGCGCTCCACGTGCTCGGCGAACACGGAGAGGTCGACGGAGTCGTCAGGGGTGAACGGGGTCAGCGGAAAGGACAGCAGACCGGTGATGCGCATCGGGTTCCTTCGGGTTGACGGCTGTGGTGACGGCGGCGTTGACGTCAGTGCTGCCAGCGGGGTAGGCGGCGGTGCTGCCAGCGGGGTTGACGGCGGTGCTGCCAGCGGGGTTGACGGCGGTGGAGGCGGCGCTTCAGCCCTTGACCGCACCGGAGGTGAGGCCCTTCATGAACTGGCGCTGGAACGACAGGAAGACGATGACCGACGGCAGCAGGGCGAGCACCGCCGCGGCGAGCAGGACGCCGAGGCCGGCCTGGTCGTCGCTGCGCAGCGTGCGCAGGGCGAGCGACAACGTGTACTGGTGGGAGTCCTGGGCGACCAGCAGCGGCAGGATGTACTGGTCCCAGATCATGCTGAAGCCGAGGATGCCGACGACGCCCAGGGCCGGCTGGCACAGCGGGAGGATGACCGACCAGAACACGCGGAACTCGCCGGCGCCGTCGATGCGGGCCGCCTCCTCCAGCTCGGCCGGGATCTCCTTCATGAACTCGGTCATCACCACGATCGAGACCGCCCACGCGCCGACCGGGATGATCATGCCCCAGAGCGTGTTCAGGATGCTGACGTGTACCACCGGCAGGTCGCCCAGGACCAGTGACAGCGGGATGGCCAGGATCTCCTCGGGCAGCATCATCGTGCTCAGGATGAGCAGCAGTACCAGTGTCGCGCCGCGGAACGTCCTGCGCGCCAGGGCGTACCCGGCGAGCACGGTGACGAACACCTGCAACAGCAGTCCACCGCCGACGACCACGAACGAGTTGAACAGGAAGAGCAGGGCGCCCCGTCCGATGGCGACGTCGTAGTTGCGCAGGGTCGGCCGGTCCGGCCAGATGGTGAACCGGCTCGGGTCGCTGACCGTGGTGAACGACGAGACGAGCAGCGCCACCAGCGGGCCGGCGAACACCACGACCAGGAGGGTGTACAGCGCGATCTTCGCCACCCCGGCCGCCGGCCCGCCGCGCGCCTGCAGGCCGAGCGCGGTCTCCGTGCGACTCATCGCGCCTCCTCCACCGTCAGCGGGGTTTCCCGGCGGCGGCGCGACGCCTGTACCAGCAGCGTCAGCAGGACGGTCGCGACCAGCAGCACGACCGACCCGGCCGCGGCGACGCCCAGTTCGTTGCGCTCCAGCCCGAGCTTGTAGATGAGCGTCATCAGCACCTCGGTCGAGCCGCTGGGCGCTCCGTTGGTCAGAAGGAAGATCTCGGTGAACACCCGCAGGCCCCGGATCGCGGCGAGGGTGAACAGGATCGTGAAGACCGGGCGCAGCGCCGGCAGTGTGATGTGCCACAGCCGGCGCAGCGTCCCGGCACCGTCCACGTCGGACGCCTCGTACAGGGTGCGGTCGATGCCGGCCAGCCCGGCCAGGAAGATCATCATGTCGTACGGCGCGCCGCGCCAGACGCCGACGACCATGACCGACGCCAGCGAGGTGTGCTCGTCGTTCAGGAACTGCGACGGTCCGAGCCCGACCCACCCGAGCAGGGTGTTGATCACGCCGTCGGGCGCCGGGTAGTACAGCACCCGCCACACCTCGGCCACCACCGCCATCGCGACGACGGCCGGCAGGAACACCGCGGTGCGTACGAACCACAGATGCCGGGCCTGCCCCTCCAGCAGCAGCGCGAGGACCAGGCCGAGGATGATCGAGCCGGCCGTCTGGCCGACCGCCAGGACCACGGTGTGCCAGACGGCGGCCGTGACGTTCGGGTCGTCCGCGATCGCCTGGTAGTTGGTCGTACCGACCCACCGGTCACCCAGGTACGGGCGGACCTCGTGGAAGCTCATCCCGATGGCGCGCACCATCGGGACGAACTTGAACGTGGCGAAGATGAGCAGCGCCGGGGCGAGGAACAGCCACGGGGTCAGCGGGTTGCCGCGACGGCCGGCGACCGCCCACTGACCACCGGTGCCGCGCATCAGCCCGCCACCCCCTGCCTGGTCAGCTCCGCGCCGAACGAGCTGGCCAGCTTGTCCAGTTCCGCCTTGGGGTCGGAGCCGCAGTTGGCCACGATCCCGTTGATCGTCTCGGCCGAGCTCTGGCGGAACGCGGTCCAGTTCGGCAGGTGCGGGAAGTACCGGCCGCCGTCGCTGTACGCCTTGGCGAAGACGTCCCAGCGCGGGTCCTTGCGCAGGGACGGCATGTCGATCGTCGTGTTGACCGGCAGCCGCACGACCGCGCCCTCGGCGTTGTCGACGGACATGCCGATCGTCTGGCCCTCCGTCGAGATCGCGTACTCGGCGAACTTCTGCTGGCCGGCCTGGTTCCTCGAGCCCGCCATCAGGTAGATGTTCTCGCCCTCGGCCAGGGAGACCGACCTGCCGGACGGGCCGGCCGGCAGCGCGACCACCTCGTACCTGTCCCTGCCGAGGGTGCGGTCGAAGCGGCCCAGCAGGTACGGCCCGGTGAAGTAGATGCCGACCTTGCCGCTCTCGAACGCCTGGTGCGCCGGGGTGGTCTCCATGGTCACCGCGCCCGGCTGGACGACCTTGGAGTCGCAGAACAGGCCCTTGAACCAGGTGGTGCTCGACAGCGCCGCGGGGCTGTTGACCGCCTGGGTGTACCTGCCGTTCCTGGCGGTGAAGAAGTCGCCGCCGCCCGACCACAGGAAGCTGGAGAAGAACCAGGACATGTACCCGCGCTTGGTCGCTCCGGGCACGTTGAAGCCGTACGTGTCGGCCTTGCCGTTGCCGTCGGGGTCGGAGTCGGTGAAAGCCTTCGCGAGGGAGACCAGGTCGTCCCAGTTCTTCGGCTGTCCGGCGCCGACCCTCTTCCGCCAGTCGGAGCGGATGAGCAGGGCGAACGACTGCGCGGAGAACGGGACGCCGTAGTACTTGTTGTCGGAGGCCTGCGCGGCGGACCAGCTCACCGCGGTCAGGTTGCCGCCACCGGCGATCGTGGACTTGTCGACCGGCCGCACGATGCCCTGCTTGACCATCGTGCCGACCTGGTCGGTGTCGTTGATGACGAGGTCGGGCAGCTTCTTCGTCGCCGCCGCCTGCTGGAGCTTGGTTTCGAAGTCGTCGAAGAGCGCGGTCACGTTCGTCGGGATGCCGGTCTTCGCGGTGAACGTCGCCGCGAGGTCCTTGAACACCTTCTCCGTCGGGCTCCCGGCGGGCTTGCGCACCCAGATCTCCAACTGCGCCTTGGGATCCTGGTGCACCGCCCGGGGAGATGACCCGCCGCCGCAGGCGGCGGTGCCTAACACCATCAGCAGGGCCGCGCACCCCACCGCGGCCCGGTGGCGCGTCGCGCGTCCGGCCAGCTTGGTCACCGACACGGGTGCCTCCTGTCCATATATGTGGATGGCTTCCTTCAACATGGAGGACTTGTAGCGGACAAGGTAGCGGCCGGTATCATGCCGGTCAACAGATAGAAATATTTGAAAGTCGGGGTGGGGGATGACATCGCCCGGTGACGACCGCGGTCATCTGGTCAAGTCCGCGGAGCGCACCGTGCGCATCCTGGAGGCACTGGCCGCGTCACCGCAGAAACTCACGCTGTCGCAACTGCAGGCGCGGGTGGGATATCCGCGTTCGAGCCTGCACGCGCTGGTACGCACCCTGCGCGACCTGCGGTGGGTGGAGGCGGACGACAGCGGCTCGGCGATCGGCATCGGCCCGCACGCCCTGCTCGCGGGCACCGCCTACCTGGACCGCGACCCGGCGTTGCCGTACGCCCACGCGGCCCTGGAGGACCTGCGCCAGGAGGTCGGCTACACCATCCACTACGCCCGCCGCGACGACGCGCACGTGCTGTACCTCGCCTCCCGGGAGTCGCGGGACGCGGTCCGGGTCATCCCGCGGGTCGGGCGCCGACTGCCGGCGCACCTGACCGCACTCGGCCAGGCGCTGCTGGCCCAGCTCACCACGGACGAGGTCGACGCGCTGCTGCCCGCCGAGCTGGTCGCGTACACCGAGCGGACCATCACCGACCGCGCCGCGCTGCACCAGGCGCTCGACGAGGTCCGCGGACGTGGCTGGGCCGCCGAGTGCGGACAGGGCACGATCGGGGTGTCCTGCGTGGCCGCCGCCGTCGACTACCGGATTCCCGCGACCGACGCGATCAGTTGCTCGATGCCGGTCGAGGCGGCCACCGACTCCGAGATCGAACGGGTTGCCGACGCGGTCGTCACGCACACCCGGCGGCTGGCGCAGGCGCTGCGGCGGGCCGGGATCCGCTGACCGGACATGCGGCGGGGGCACCGTGGCGCCACGATGCCCCCGCCGCGATCGGGTTCGATCAGATCTGCACTCCCCGGCACTGCACCGTCTGGCAGCGGGCGGCCGTCCACAGCCCCGCCGGCGGGTTGAGCACCGGTGCCACCTTCAGCCCGTTGCGGCTGGTCGGTGAGCCGAGCCGGAGCGGGTCACGCCGGCTGGCCCCGGTCGGGGCGGTCGGTGTCGGCGCGGCCGTGCCCGTCGGGGTGGCCGCGGGGGTGGAGGCGCCGGGCGTCGGGGTCGTACCGGGCGCCGGGGTCGCGCCGGGCGCGGCGTCGTAGCGGAACGCCCGCGCCATCGTGACCGACCGCCCGGACGGGTCGCCGACCGTCACGTCGACGACCGAGCCGGCCGTACCGGAGGGGGTGATCACGGTCAGGCTCGACGTGCCGCGGCTCGACACGTACGCGCCCACCCCGCCGATCTTGACCACCGGGGAGGCGGGGAAGCCGGATCCGATGATCATGACCGTGGTGCCCCCACCGGCCGGGCCATTGGCCGGCGTCACCGACGTGATGGTGATGCCGTTGCCGGTGACCGGCGACGGTGCCGGTGCCGGTGCCGGTGCCGCGGTCTGCGTCGGGCCGGGCGCCGTGGGCACGGGACCGGGGACCGTCGGCCGGGCCGTCGGAGTCGCCCCGGGCTGGGGCGCGGCGGTCGGCTTCGGGGTGGTACCCGGAGCCGGAACGGTACCGGTCGACGGCGACGGCCCGGTACCCGGCTGCGGGCTGGTACCCGTTCCCGGCTGCGGGCTGGTACCCGTACCGGGCTGCGGGCTGGTGCCGGTTCCCGGCTGCGGGCTCGTACCGGGCGCCGGCGTCGGGCCGGTGGTCGGCCGGGGACCGCTCGTCGGCTGCGTGCCGGGCCCCGGCGTCACGCCCGGACCCGGGGTGGTACGGGGCGCCGTCGGCGTCGGCGTACCCGGCCGGGGCGAGGTGGTCACCGGAGTGGTCGTACCCGGCCGGGGCGTTCCGCCGCCCGGCGCGGTGGTCGCCGGCGCGGGTGTCGGGGCGGCGGGTGTCGGGGCGGCGGTCGCCCCGCCGACGGTGAAGACGACCGCGTTCGACGTGCCGTACGCGTACCCGGAGTCGGCGACCGCCACGAGGTCCACGACGAGGGCGTAGTCGCCAGCGGGCAGCGTCGCGCCCACGGACGCCCGGATCCCGACGCCGGTCAGGGTCGGATCCGCCCCGGCCACGCCGGACTCGGGACCGAGCAGGAACTGGCCGCCTGAATCGGTGGTGATCTCGGCGCCGTTGACCGTCACCGGCTGGTCGAGCACGGCGTACGTGGTGCCGCCGATGTTGGTGAGCAGGGTGGCCCGCGGCGTCACGGCGGTGCCCGCCGGTACCGCGCCCGGCGCCGCCTTCACCGTCACCGTGCCGGTGTGCGGCGTATCCGCGGTGAAGTCGTTGAACGCGGCGGCGTCGACGGTGATCCCGCTCGCGGCGAGCGCGCGGTCGGCGTTGAGCCGGGCACCGGTGATCGACTTGCCCTGGTACGCGGGGACCGGGTCGGCCGTGTCCATCAGCCGCTGGCGTACCGCGGCCGGCGCCAGGCCCGGATCCGCCGACATCACCAGCGCCGCGGCGGCGGCCACGTGCGGCGACGCCATCGAGGTGCCCTGCATCGCGGCGTACCCGCCGGGGACGGTGGAGATGATGTAGTGGCCCGGTGCGAACAGATCGACCGAGGTCGCGCCGTAGTTGGAGAAGCCGGCGACCTGGTCGGCGGCGGTCGACGCGCCCACCGAGACGATGTTGTCCAGCGGCAGGTCGGCCGGCCACTGCGGGGCCGTGTCGGTGTTGGTGGCGTCGTTGCCGGCCGCGGCCACGACGATGACACCCTTGCTACCCGCGTACACGATCGCGTCCTCCAGGTCGCGCACGCCCGACCGCGGGACGGCACCGGGGGTGGTGCCCAGGCTGGCGTTGACGACCTTCGCGCCGTTGTCGGCGGCGTACCGGATGCCCCGCGCGACGTCGGACATCCACATCGACCCGTTGGCGCTGACCTTCACCGACATGATCGTGGCGCCCGGTGCCAGGCCGGCGGTGCCCTGGCCGTTGTTCGGGATGGCCGCGATCGTGCCGGCCACGTGGGTGCCGTGGTCGTTGCTGTCGGCCGGGTCGTAGACGGTGTTGTCGTTGTGGACGAAGTCCCAGCCCTCGCAGTCGTCGACGTAGCCGTTGTGGTCGTCGTCGATGCCGTTGCCGCAGATCTCGTTCGGGTTGTGCCACAGCGGCGGCAGGTCCGGGTGGTTGTTCTGGACGCCGGTGTCGACCACGGCGACGACGACGCCGGTACCCGTGCCGCGACGGTTGGCCTCCACCCCGTCGACGTCCGCGTCGAACACGGCGGGGTAGCCGCCGACCGTGCCACCGAGGTTCTCCAGCGCCCACAGCGACGAGCGGTACGTGTCGTCCGCGGTGGCCTGCATCAGCACGTCGGAGCGGGCGGGCAGACCGGACAGCGCGGACACCCGGTCGGCCGGCAGGTTGCCGGTCACCTTCCAGGTGGTCGGGCTCACCGGCTCGAGGTCCACCACGTCCGGGTTGGACGCCAGGGCGCGCAGCGGTGCGGGTACGTCCCTGGTCGCGCTCGCCGCCTGGGCGGCGCCGGCCGTCACGTCGACGCTGCCGCCGTCGGTCAGGATGGCCAGCACCCGGCCGTTCTCGCCCCGTTCGAGGCGGTCCACCCGGCCCTGGTACCGGGCCAGCACGGCCAGGTCGACACCGGCGCCCGACGGTGTGGCGTCGCCCGCCGCCACGATCGGCGTGTCCGCCGGTAGGTCCACCAGCACGTGCTGGTACGAGTCGGTAGGGGGTTGCGCCTGCTGCAGGGGGCGCAGCGGCAACACGTCCGGGCCGGACATCGCCACGGCGGCGGTCGCCGTGCCGGCCAGGACGGCGGCAAGGCCACCGACCACGATCCTGCTTCGAAGCCTGTCGGTCCTCACCCGCGGTCCTCCCCGGTCACGCACCATCCATGGACTCTCAAGGACAGCCGATCGCCGTAGCCGGTCGGGTGAACGACGGGTGCGGGCCGGTTGCGGGTCCGCCCGCGGCCGGTCAGACCGCGACCGCCTTCAGCCGGTCAGACCGCGAGGTCGAGGAGGGACCCGCGCCGGCCGGGACCGCCCACCAGCCGCTCGATCAGGTCAGCGTGAACGGCGCGCGCGGTGGACAGCACCGCGATTCCCGTGGAGAACCGGTTCTGCGCGAGGGCCAGCTGCACCGTGGCGGTGCCCAGGTCGGTGTCGCTCATCCGGGCCGCCGCCGCGGTCAGGCCGTCCGCGGTGACGTCCGCGACCTGCGCCGACCGGGTCAGCGCGGTCGCCTGCGCGCCGAGCGTGGTGCGCGTCGACATCACCTGTGCCAGCGCGCTGTCGATGGCGTCGACGCCCGCCTGACCGGGTGTCCAGCCGGCCAGCCCCAGCGCCCGCGTGTCGAGCAGCGGGATCACCGCGTCGAACCCGTCGCCGGCGTCCGCTCCCTGTTGGACGTACAGCCGGACCGGCTTCTCCCGCTGGGCGGGGACCTCGGGCCGGCCGGGAACGCCCGGTACGGCGTCGGCCCCGCCGGTGGTCGTCGGATTGTCCAGGCCGAGCGAGGCCGTGGCCCCGCCCGTGACGGTCACGCTGCTCGCCGCGCCGGTGTCCCCCGCGGTCACGGTCAGCGCACCGCTGCCGGTCAGGGCGAAGGCCACCCCGGCCAGCGCGGCGGCGGTCGTCGCGTCGGCGCCGGCGAGCGCGGCCGTCCACGCCGTCCGTACCCCGGACAGCGCGTCCTGCGCGGTGGCGTACGTGTCCGGTGCGAGGTGCAGCGTGAGGGTGCTGCCGGCGGTGGACACGGTCAGGTCGTCCCCGGCTGCGGCCGGGGGAGCGGTGCCACCGCCCGGGGCGCCGACCGCGAACGCGCCGAACGGCGACCCGGTCAGGACCGCGGCCCGCGCCGGCACCGGAGGGACCGGCACCACGGCGGGCTGGTAGGGCACGGCGGTTCCGGGCTGCCCGGTGAACACCGGGCGGCCGGAGACGCGCAACGCCAGTACGGCGTCGATGCTTGCCAGGCCCTGCCGCGCCTCGACGTCGAGGGCGGCCCGCCCGTCCGGGCCGAGGGCCCCGTTGCCGGCCTGTACGCCGAGCTCACGCAGCCGCTGCAGGATGCCGGTGACCGTGCCGAACGCCCCGTCGATGGCGGTGAGGGAGTCGACGACCTCCCGCACGCCCTTCGCCGCGACCGTCAGCCCCCGCGCCCGCGTGGTCAGGTCGGTGGAGACGCTCAGGCCGGCGGCGTCGTCCGCGGCGGAGTTGATCCGCCGTCCCGAGGCCAGGCCGGCCTGCACGGCCCGGACGGCGGCAGCCGATCGCCCGAGCGCGTTGACCGCGCCCGAGCCGCCGCTCATCACGATCCCGATCACGCTGTCCCCTCGGCACTCTCCGGCTGTTCGGACCATCGGCGTCGAGGCGGGTGAGTTGAGAGGAATCGGGCCGGCCGGGCGGCCGGGTCAGGCCACGGGCGGGGTCAGCCCCAGGAAGCCGGGCAGGTCCAGGCGGCGGATCTTGCCGGTGCTGGTCCGGGGCAGGTCCGGCACGAGGTGGTACTCCTTCGGACGGCGGGCCGGGGCGAGCCGCTGCCGCGCGTACCGGTCCAGGGCGGCGACGTCGACGGACCCGACGACGGCCGCGGCCAGCCGCTGCCCCCAGCGGTCGTCGGCCACCCCGAACACGGCGACCTCGGCCACGCCGGGGTGCTCGGCCAGGACCAGTTCGACCTCGCGCGGGTACACGTTGACGCCGCCGGTGATGACCAGGTCGTCGCGGCGCCCGTCGAGGTACAGGTACCCATCGGCGTCCAGCCGGCCGACGTCGCCGACGGTGAACTCGTCGCCGTGCCACGCGGCGGCCGTCTTGGCCGCGTCGCCCCAGTAGCTGAAGCGGGCGTACCCCGGTACCCGGCACCAGATCACGCCGTCGGCGTCCACCCGCAGCGACCGGCCCGGCCGGGCCCGGCCCACACTGTCCGGCCGGGCCGTCCACTCGGCCGTCGAACAGGTGGTGAACTGGCCCTCGGTGGAGCCGTAGAACTCGTACACCGAACCGGGCGGGAACGCCTCGACGACCCGTCGTTTCAGCGGGTACGGGCAGGGCTCCCCGGCGTGCGCCAGCAGCCGGAACGACGACAGGTCGGGCCGGCCGGGCCCGGCATCGGCGGCGGCCAGCAGCCGGCGCAGCTGCGTCGGTACGCAGAACGCCGTCGTCGGCCGGTACCGCGCGATGACGTCGAGCATCCGGGTCGGGTCGAAGCGGCCGGGCAGGATCACCGTGCCGCCGCGCAGCAGCGTGCCCATGGCGAAGCGCAGCGGCGCCGAGTGGTACAGCGGCGAGAGCACCAGATGCCGGTCGCCTTCGGCGAACCCCCAGAGCGCGACCTCCTCGTCGAGCAGGGCTCGGGCATCCGCCTCGCCGAGGACACCTGACCAGACGCCCTTGCGCCGCCCGGTGGTACCCGAGGTGTAGTGCATCGGCCGGCCCAGCGGGACCGGGGCGAGGTCGGCCGGCGGCCCCGCCAGCAGCCGGTCCAGCCCGGCCGCGTCGTCCACCACCAACGCCGGCCGGCAGTCGGCGAGGACGTGCGCGCGCTCGTCGGCCGGCATCGCCGGATCGGCGACCACCGGGACGATCCCGCACCGCAGCGCGCCGAGGACGGTCGCGAGCAGGCCGGGTGACGGGGCGAGCAGCAGGGCCACCCGGTCACCGGGGGAGAGCCCGGCCGCGACCAGCGCCCCGGCCACCCGTCGCTGCTGCGCCTCGCTGTCGGACCCTGTCACGATCGCCACCACCGTCGAACGGTACCCGGCGGGCTGATGGGGAACAGAACGGACAGGTGGGGTGTTGACCCGGGACACGTCACATGATCGGCAAGGGGGCGGGCGCGTGGTTGACCTTTACGAGGAGTACGAGCGGGCCGTCAGGATCTTCGGCGCGGGCGACCCGATCGGCGCGGCCAACGCGCTCGGGCCGATCGTGGCCGCCGAGCCGGAGAACACGTCGGTACGGCTCCTGCTGGCGCGGGCGTACTACCACTCCGCGCAGCTACGCCGGGCCGAGGAGCAGTTGCGCTGGCTGGTCGACCGGGACCCGACCGACCACTACGCGCACTTCGTCCTCGGTCGCACGCTGGAGCGGCTCGGCAAGCACGGGCAGGCGCTGCCGCACCTGCGGATGGCGGTCGCGATGCGGCCGCTGGACGACTACGCGGACGCGCTGCGGCGGGTGGAGGCCCGGGCGGGCGCCGGCGGGGCGGCCGGCGGCCGGCGCCCGCCACCGGGAACCTCACCCGGTCCGGGTGGTACCCGGACGTGAGTGGGTAGCGGACACCTTCGGTAGGCACGTACCTCATACCGGAGGTTGTCATGCGAGCACCACTCGTCGCCGGCATCGTGGCCGCCGGCTGCGCGGCCCTGGCGGTACCCACCGCGGCGGTGGCGGCGCCGATCAGCCAGACTCCCGCCCCAGGGCCGAGCGGGCCGGCCCCCACCGGCGCGCTCACCGCCCAGGACCGGACCTTCCTCACCGAGGCAGCCCAGGGCGCCCGGTTCGAGGTGGCCGGCGGTCGGCTCGCCGCCGACCGGGGCGCCGACCAGCGGATCAGGGCGTTCGGTGAGCGGATGGTCCGCGATCACAGCCGGGAGTACCAGGAACTGCAGAACCTCGATCGTCGCCTGGGTGTGGCCCCGCCGGCCGGTGTCGCCCCCGAGCAGCAGAAGATCCTCGCGATCTGGTCGGGCGTGCGCGGCGGGCCGTTCGACTGCTCCTACGCCCCGGTGATGTTCGCCGACCACCAGAGCGACGTGACTGCGTTCATGATGGCGGCCGGGCACACCGGCAACCCGGCGGTCCGCGCCTTCGCCCAGTCCCAGCTGCCGATGCTGCGCCAGCACCTGCAACTGGCCGACAGGAACCTCAGCGGCCTGAACTGCGCGGCGCCGCCGCGGACGCCCTCGGCCACGTCGTCGTGACCCCACCCGGCCACGGGCCGTCGTCGCTCGGCCGGTCGTCGTCCAGACGGTCGTCGTTCAGACCGTCATCGTGATGATGCCGGCGAGTCCGAGGAGCGCGACCAGGCACACCATCACCAGGGTCAGGCTGTCGGCGGTGACGGTGCTGGTCCGATCGGTGCTGTCGATCTCGAGCGTGGTCTCGAGCGTGGTCATGGCGCCCCTCCAGGTCCTGCCGTGCGGTACGGTCCGTGGCCGGCGGGCACGGCGTCGCGGTGCCCGCCGGACTCTCGGCCTACGGGTCGGGTTACCCGGCCGTCGTGGCCGTGACACGACGAACCGGTGAACGGACTCGGGAGGTTGATCACACCATCGGCGTTAGAGTGCCGGGGTGCGGATAGAGATCCTCCGGGAGGTCACCGACGACGTCGTCGCGGCGTTCGCGCGGCTGCTCCCGCAGCTGTCCGAGTCGGCCGGCGCCGTCGATCGGGCCACAATGGACCGGGTGGTCGCCGCCGAGGCCAACACCGTCCTGATCGCACGGTCCGCCGGTGCGATCGTCGGCACGCTCACCCTGGTCACCGTCCCGACCGTGACGGGGCTGCGGGCCCGGATCGAGGACGTGGTCGTCGACGCGTGTGCGCGCGGGCAGGGGGTCGGCGCCGCGCTGACGGAGCGCGCCCTCGACCTCGCCCGGTCCGCCGGTGCGTCGTCGGTGGAGCTGACCTCCCGCGCCTCCCGGGTCGCCGCCAACCGGCTGTACCAGCGGCTCGGTTTCCAGCGCCGCGAGTCCAACCTGTACCGGTACCCGCTCCGCTGAGCGGGGCGCCCCGCTCAACCGGTCATCTCCGGTAGCGGGGCGCCTTCCGGCACGACGACGGTGCTCAGCCGACGTCGCGCCGGCGCAGGCCGACCAGCCCGGCCGCGGTCAGCGTCGCGGCGACCGCGGCCAGCCAGAGCAGCGGCGTGGCCGTGAACGCGCTGCCGGGCAGCTTCGGTACGTGCGCGAACGGCGAGACGTCCACCAGCCACTGGTCGAGCTTCAGCAGCGCACCGAGTTCCAGCAGCAGCAGGCAGGCGACGAGGGCCGCCCAGGCCAGCGCCGCCAGTCGGGGTGCGAGGCCGAACAGGGCCACGCCGACGCCGGCGAGTACCCAGGCCGCCGGCAACTGCACCAGCGCGGCGGCGAGCAGCCGCGACACCTGACCGCCGACGTCGTGGCTCTGGATCCCGTACGCCAGGCCACCGCCGACGCCCGCCACGGCGAGCAGCACGGCCGTACCCGCGAACGCGAACACCAGGTGACTCGCCGCCCACGGGATCCTGCCGACCCGGGTGGCGAGCAGTGGCTCCACCCGCCCACCGGTCTCCTCGGCGCGTAACCGCAGGGTGGCCTGCACCGTGTAGACCGCCGCGACCAGGCCGGTGAGACCGAACGCCGTCGCCAGGTACGCATCGACGAGCCCCTTGTGTCCGCCCATCCGGGCCATCAGGTCGGTGATCTGCTGGTTGGTGCCGACCGCGTCGCCGATCCCGCCGGCGGCGCCGCCGAGGACCGCCCCGACCAGCGCCATGCCGACCACCCAGCCGATCAGGATGCCGCGGTGCAGCCGCCAGGCCAGCGCCAACGTGCTGCGCAGTCCGGGGGCGGCCTGCGCCGGGCCGGGCCGCTGCGGCAGCAGCCCGGCGCCCAGGTCGCGGCGGCCGGCCAGGGTGTACGCCGCCGCGGTGGCCACCGCCGCCAGGGCCACGGCCAGCCCCAGCGCCCACCACCGCTCCCCGGCGAAGGGCCGCACGCGCAGCGCCCATCCGACCGGCGACAGCCAGGTCAGCCACGTCGGACCGGTGTCGCCGACGGCGCGCAGCAGGTACGACGCGCCCAGGACGGCGGCGGCGAGGGCGGTGGCGGACCGGGCGCTCTCGGTGAGCTGGGCCGCCGCGGCCGCGACCGCCGCGAACACCAGACCCGTGACGCCGATCGCGACGCCCATGGCCACCGCTCCGGCGACCGGCAGCCCGGTACCCACCAGGCCGAGCGCGGTCAGCACGACGATGGCCAGGTCGGCGAGGCCGATCTCCAGCAGTGCCGCGGTGAGCGGGGCGTACCGGCCGACCACGCCGGCCCCGATCAGCTCCGACCGGCCGGTCTCCTCCTCGGTGCGGGTGTGCCGCACGACCATGAGGAGGTTCATCAGCGCGACCAGGACCAGCTCGGTCACGCCGATCTTCCAGGCGGTGAGGCCGCCCAGGGAGGCCCGGAACAGCGGCCCGTTCAGGGCGACCAGCGACGGGTTGGAGACGGCCCCGCCGACCTGCTGGATGGTGTGTTCGTCGGGGTAGAGCTTCTGGTACTGCGCCGCCGTGCCGGCCGGCATGATCGCGATGATGAGCACCCACACCGTCAGCCGGACCCGGTCGAGGCGCAGCGCCAGTCGTGCCAGGGCGCCGGTACCCGTCAGTGGCCCGGTCATCGGGCCACCGCCTCGTTCTCGTAGTGGCGCAGGAACAGCTCTTCCAGGGTCGGCGGCTGGCTGCTCAGCGAACGCACCCCGAGCGTGGTGAGCTGACGCAGCGCGGTGTCGAGCGTGTCGTTGTCCACGGTGAACCGGACCCGGGTGCCGTCGGTGACAAGGTCGTGGACACCGGCCAGATCGGTCAGGCCGGCCGGCGCGGTCGACAACTCCGCGGTGATGGTGGTACGGGTGAGGTGGCGCAGTTCGGACAGCGTGCCGGTGTCGACCGTGCGGCCGTCCCGGACGATGCTGATCCGGTCGCACAGCGCCTCGACCTCGGCCAGGATGTGGCTGGACAGCAGGACGGTGCGCCCGTTGTCGCGCTCCTCGGCGATGCAGTCGCGGAAGACTGCCTCCATCAGCGGGTCCAGGCCGGAGGTCGGCTCGTCGAGGAGGAGAAGCTCCACGTCGGACGCCAGCGCGGCGACGAGCGCCACCTTCTGGCGGTTGCCTTTCGAGTAGGCGCGGCCCTTCTTCGTGGGGTCGAGGTCGAAGCGCTCCAGCAGGTCGGCGCGGCGTTTCGGGTTCAGCCCGCCGCGCAGCCGGCCCAGCAGGTCGATCACCTCGCCGCCGGACAGGTTGGGCCACAGCGTCACGTCGCCGGGCACGTAGGCCAGGCGGCGGTGCAGGGCGGCGGTGTCCCGCCACGGGTCGCCGCCGAGCAGGCGTACCGTGCCCGCGTCGGCGCGCAGCAGCCCCAGGAGCACCCGGATCGTGGTGGACTTCCCGGCGCCGTTCGGCCCGAGGAAGCCGTGCACCTCGCCGGTGCTGACGGTCAGGTCGAGACCGTTCAGCGCGTGGGTCCGGCCGAACGACTTGCGCAGGCCGGACACCGAGATGGCGTGAGTCATGCTTCGGAACGTACGCTCTATTCAGAAAATCGTGAAGATAGGAAAATGTGTAAACTCTGCAACGACCGGCGCACCGACGAGACCGGGTGAGGGGGCTGAGGATGGTGAGCGAGGCGTCCACGACACGGCGCGACGAGGTGCCCGTGGAGCGGGACAGGGTAGCCCCGGAGCCGAACGGGTCGGCCGTACCGCGCGACGAGGCGGCCGTGTCCGGCTTCGTGGAGCGCTTCGCCGGGATCCTGACCGACGCCGGGATGCCCCGCATCGCCTCCCGCGTGTTCGTCGCCCTGCTGGCCACCGACTCCGGCCGGCTCACCGCCGCGGAGCTGGCCGATCGGCTCCAGGCCAGCCCGGCCGCGATCTCCGGTGCCGTCCGCTACCTGATCCCGCTCGGGCTTGTCAGCCGCGAGCGGGAGCCGGGATCCCGGCGTGATCACTACCGGGTGTACGACGACATCTGGTACGAGCTGATGCTCAACGAGGACAAGACGCTCGGCCGCATGCGCAACGGCCTGCGCGAGGGCGTCGACGCGCTGGGCGGCGACACCCCGGCCGGCGCCCGGGTGGCGGAGTCCGTCGAGTTCATCGAGTTCCTGCAGAACGAGATGCGCCTGATGAAGCAGCGGTGGTACGAGCACCGGGCCGGCGCGCGGCGCCAGCCCGGCGCACCCGACTGACCGGCGCCCGGGCGGGCTACCCGCCGTCGCGGACCTGCCGCAGCAGTGCCTCGGCCCGGGCGACGGCCCCCGCCTCCCCGGCCCGCCGCCCCGCGTCCACCGCCCGCACCAGTAGCGCCTCGGCGTCCACGTCCGCGTCCAACCGGGCCGCCTCGGCCCCGGCGAGCAGCCAACCCCGCGCCGCGCGTGGCCAGTCACCGACCGCCGCCGCGTGCGCCGCCATCGCCTCCGGGCGGTGGTCGAGCAGCTCGGCGGCGCGGCGGTGATGAAGGTCGCGGGTGGGCGCCGGGGTCGTCGCGTACAGCACCTCGCGCACCACGTCGTGGCCGAACTCGTAGCCGCCCTCGGCGGCCACGAACAGGCCGCCGGACAGCGCGGCCTCGCAGTGCGCGGCGGTCGCCGGAAGGGGAAGGTCGACCAGGCGGGCGAGGGTCGCCGGGTCCACGGTCACGCCCAGGACGGCCGCGGCGCGCACGATCCGCTCGGTGCCGGCGTCCACCCGGCCCAGCCGGGCCAGCACCGCCGCCTCCAGCGACTCCGGTGGCCGCGGCGCGCCGGCCGCCAGGGCACGCAGCGCCTCGACCACGAACAGCGGGTTCCCGCCGGTACCGGCCCGGATCTCGGCCGCCCGGTCGCCCCACCCGGCCTCGGTCGCCAGGCGGGTCACGGCCGGCGGTGACAACGGTCCCAGGTCGAGGCGGGTGGCCGCGCCGGCGAGCGGGTCCAGGACGGCGCCGCCCTCGGGCGCGCGTACGGTGGCGACCGCCAGCAGCCGGGTGCCGGTACCGGTGACCAGCTCACGCAGCAGCGCCACGGTGGACGCCGCCGCGTCATGCAGGTCGTCGAGCACCAGGAGTACGGGCTGGTGGGCGGCGAGGGCCGCGAGGAACCCGGTGACCGCCTCCCCGGCCAGCCGCTGGCGTACCGCGCGGCTCGCCGGGGTGGTGAGCACCGGCCCGAGTACCGACGCGACGCCCGGCACGAGCGCGGCGAGGGTGGCCGCCCGTTGCCCGGCGAGCCGGCGCAGGAGGTCGGGCGGTAGCTGCGCCGCGTGCGCCCCGATGGCCTCCACGAACGGCTGGAGCAGCAGCGACCGCTCGGCGCCCTGGCAGCGCGCCCACAGGACGGCGCCACCGGTGTCGCGCGCCAGCCGTACCGTCTCCCGGGCCACCCTGGTCTTGCCGATGCCCGCCGCGCCGGCGAGCAGCACCAGGCCCGGTCGGCCGCGCGCCGCGGATCCCCACGCCGCGCCGAGCCGGAACAGCTCGGACTCACGGCCGACGAAGGGGAGGGGTTGCGGGCCGGGCGGCGCCGCTGCGCCCTCGACCTCGACCGGTCCGCCGGTAACCATGGTGATCAGCCTAGGCGGGCGCGCCGCCGACGGCGCGGCGGCCGGGAGCGGATCAGCCTCCGGCCGCCGCGCGGGGTCAGCGACGGAACGCCGCCCGCGGTGTCGCGGTCAGGCTGCCGGCGCCGCGGTCCAGCGTGGCCGGCCGGTCACCGGCGGCCGCGGCTGTGTCGGGGCCTGCGTCGTGACCCGCGGATTCACCGGTGGCTCGACGGCCGGGCAGTGGGTGCCCTGCTTCGGTGCCCGTCCGGTGACGAGGTAGGTGTCGGTGGCGGCGACGACACAGTCGCTGCCCTTGAAGTAGGCGCCGTGACCCCAGCCGTCGTAGGTCAGCAGCACCGCGGACCTCATCTGGCGGGCGGCGTTGGTCGCCCACTGGTACGGAGTGGCCGGGTCGTACCGGCTGTTGAGCATCAGGACCGGCGGCGCGCCCGCCGTCGCCAGCCGGTGCTGGGGGTTGCGGACGGGGGCCGGCCAGCCGGCGCAGCCCATCGTCACCCCCCACGCCAGCGGCGACAGCTTCATGTCCGGCGCGGTCCGGGCGAGCGCCAGCCGGTACGCGTCCAACTCGGTCACGTGATGCACCGGGAGCCGCCAGTCCTGGCAGAAGATCGACGCGCCGGGGTCCTCGACGGACTCACCGTGCCCGCGGTCGCCCGCGGCGAACAGGGCGGCCGCACGCCCGTCACCCGCCGGCGCGGGCCGGCCGGTCGTGAGCTCGTCGAGGGACGCGGCGAGGAACTGCCAGTCCGGCCCGTAGAACGCGCCGGTGGCGCCCCAGAGCAACTGCATCTGGTCGAGCTTCTGGTCGGTACCCGGTATCGTCAGCTCACCGCGCCCGGCCCGGTCGTACAGGTCGGCGAAGACCCGGTGCACGTCGCGGCCGTGCAGCGCGCACGCGGCCGTCCGGTCGCACCAGGCCGCGAACTGGTCGAAGCTCTCCTCGACCGCGACCGCCTCGGTGTGCAGGAACTGCCATGTGGTCGGCAGGCTGTGGTCCATGTTGCTGTCGATGACCATCGTGCGGATGCGGTGCGGGAACAGCTCGGCGTACTGCTGGCCCATGAGTGTGCCGTACGAGACGCCGTAGTAGTTGAGTTTGGACTCACCGAGAGCGGCACGGATGGCGTCCATGTCCCGGGCGGTGCTCGCGGTGTCGAGGAAGTCGAACACCGGGCCGGTCAGCGCCCGGCAACTGGCACCGAGGGCCCTGTTGTGCGCGACGAGCCGGTCGAACTCGGCCCGGTCGTGCGGTATTGCGGGTACCGGCTCCAGCTCGACGTCCAGGTCGCACCGTACCGGGCTGCTGCCGCCGACGCCGCGCGGGTCGAACCCGACCACGTCGAACCGGCGGTTCACCTCCGGGGACAGGACCGGACCGCCCTTGACCCAGTCGACGCCGGAGCCACCGGGACCGCCCGGGTCGACCAGGACCGAGCCGATCCTGGCCGTCGGATCGGTCGCCCGCTGCCGGGCCAGCGCGATACCGATGGTCGGGCCGTCCGGTTTGGACCAGTCGATGGGGACGGTGACCGTCGCGCAGTCGACCGCCGGTGCCTGCGGCGGCAGGTCGGTGCACGGTTTCCAGTCGGCGGTGGCACCGGCCGGTGACGCCGGGGTCACCGGTGCGGCGTACGCCGGTACGGACACCGCCGGCGCGAACGCGACCGTTACGGCCGCGGCACTGCCGAGCGCGGTGCCGATCCGGGTGGTTCGTCTCATGCCTGCCTCCCCTGGGCCCTCGCTTCGGGGCCCGTCTATGGAAAGGCTGCCAAACGAACGCACGTGCCGCTGGTCGAAACGCGACCGCCGGGGGTGGACGCGCGGATCCGACGTAGGTGCCTCACCCGGCCGGTCGCCGGGTGAGGTGGGTGGTGAGGTGGGTGGGCCCGGCGCGGGTGAGGCGCCCGGCCGGGCGGCTACTGCGGCGGCGGCGGGGGTGGGGGCTGGCGACGGCGGCGGACCAGCATGACCACGAGGACGATCGCGAGCACGACGACCAGGCAGCAGCAGGCGCTCGCCAGCCCGGTGCCGCCGCGGCGGGGCCGGCGGGCGAGTTCGTCGCCGACGAGGGCCACGGCCGGTCCGCCGTCCGCCCAGGCCGCGGCCGGGAGCAGCGCGGTGGACACGACCGCGACCGCCGTCGCCGCCAGCCACACGCTCCACCGTCTGAGCAGTTCCATGCCACGATCCTTCCTCCGGTCGGGCCGCCGGTCACGGCTGGACCCGAGCGTATGACCACCCGTCTACCCCTCGGCCGTCCGCCGCTAACGCGCCAGGGGTCCACGGCGGCGCCGCCGGCGATACGGTCGGGTACCCGACGATCGGGTACCGGCGGCAACGCGGCGGGCGTTCCAAGCGTGAGGAGAGGAAAGGAAGCACTCACCTATCACGGGGGAGACATGAGCGACCGGAAAGTACACGCCCGCGACCTCCGCGTCCGCGCCGCCGAGGCGGAGTTCGCCCGGCCCGGGCCCGACCACCTCGGCAACGGAGAGGAGACCGACTACCCGTACGTCGCCAGCTACGCCAAGGGGCTGCCGCACAACGAGTTCGGCGAGGTCGATCCGGATGCGTACCGGCTGCTGCTGCGGGCCTGCGCGACCGGGCGCGCTGCGGACTTCGAGCGGATCCCGCTCGCCGGACCGCGGCCGCTGACCAACCCGCAGGCCGGTCTCGGGTTCGATCTGGAAGGGCCCGACCCGGCGGCCCTGACCATCCCGCCGGCGCCCCGCATCGACAGCGCCCAGAACTCCTCGGAGATGGTCGAGCTGTACTGGATGGCGCTGTGCCGGGACGTGCCGTTCACCTCCTTCGACACGGACCCCCTCATCGCCGAGGCGGCGGGGGAACTGAGCGGGTTGTCGGACTTCCGGGGACCCACGCGCGACGGCGCGATCACCGCCGACACGCTGTTCCGGGGCACCACCCGCGGCGACCTGCGGGGTCCGTTCCTGTCGCAGTTCCTGCTGCGCGACATCCCGTACGGCACGTTGCTGATCTCGCAGCGGCAGGACACCCTGCACCACCGCCACCCGAGGCCGGTCGACTACCTGACCACGTTCAAGGCCTGGCACGCCGTGCAGAACGGCGCGCAGCCGGCGCCGCCGGAGCGTGACCACGGCGACCGCCGGTACATCCGAACGCCCCGCGACCTCGCCCACTACGTGCACTTCGACGCCCTCTACGAGGCGTACCTCAATGCGGCCCTGATCCTGTTGGGCCTGGGGGCACCCGCAGACCCGGGCAACCCGTACCACTTTTCGCGCAACCAGGCCGGCTTCGGCACGTACGGTTCGCCGCACCTGCTGTCGCTGGTCACCGAGGTCGCCACGCGGGCCCTCAAGGCGGCCTGGTACCAGAAGTGGTACGTGCACCGGCGGCTGCGGCCGGAGGAGTTCGGCGGTCGGGTGCACCTGCACATGACCGGCAAGCGCGACTACCCCATGATCGACTCCGAGGTGCTCGACTCAGCGGCGGTGAAGCGCACCTTCGCCCGCCACGGTAGTTACCTGCTGCCGCAGGCCTTCCCGGAGGGCAGCCCCACCCACCCGGCGTACGGCTCCGGGCACGCCACCGTCGCCGGGGCGTGCGTCACCGTGCTCAAGGCGTGGTTCGACGAGTCGTACGTGCTGGCCGATCCGGTCGTACCGGCGAAGTCGGGGACGACCCTGGTGCCGTACGTCGGTCCGGACGCCGAGCAGTTGACCGTCGGCGGCGAGCTGAACAAGCTGGCGGCCAACATCGCCACCGGCCGAAACATGGGCGGGGTGCACTGGCGCACCGACTTCACCGCCGCCGTCCGGCTGGGTGAGGAGGTGGCGATCGGGATCCTGCGGGAGCTGGTCCGTACCACCCACGAGGAGGCATCATTCAGCTTCGGCCGGTTCGACGGCACGACCATGACGATCGCGCCGAACCTCTGACCGGTGTGACGCCGATCGGTCGTCGCCGCCTGGCAGCAGGTGGCGACGACCGACCGCCGGCGGTCAGGTCGCCTGGGACAGCGACACGGCGAACAGGCCGTCGGGGTCGGTCCACCAGCGGCGCAGCGCGAACCGGGCCGCCTGCAGCTCACGCGCCAGCCCGCCGCGGCGGAACTTCGCCGACACCTCGGTGCGTACCTCCTCGCCGGCGGCGAACTCGACCACCAGGTCCAGGCCGGTGATCGGAACCCGCATGGCCGTCCGGGCCCGCAGCCGCATCTCGATCCACTCGTTCGCCGGGTCCCACAGCGCCACGTGGTCGAACGCCTCCACGTCGAACCCGGCCCCCAGCTCCCGGTTGATCACGTGCAGGACGTTGCGGTTGAACTCGGCGGTCACGCCGGCCGCGTCGGCGTAGGCCGGTACCAGGATCCGCTCGTCCTTGACCAGGTCGGTACCGAGCAGCAGCCACTCGCCGGGCTCCAGGACCGCGCGCAGGGCGGCCAGGAAGTCGTGGCGCTCGGCCGGGAGCAGGTTGCCGATCGTGCCGCCCAGGAACGCCACCAGCCGGGTACCGCCGCCGGGCAGCACGCCCAGGTGCCGGGTGAAGTCGCCCACGACGCCGTGCACGGCGAGGTTCGGGTAGTCGGCGGCCAGCACGGCCACCGCCGCCGACAGCGCGCTCGCGGACACGTCCAGCGGGACGAAGGTGCCCAGCCCGCCGTGCCGGGACAGCGCGTCCAGCAGCAGCCGGGTCTTCTCCGACGAGCCGGAGCCGAGTTCGACCAGGGTCTTCGCGCCGGTGAGCCGGGCGACGGCGGGCGCGTACGCGGTGAGCACGGCCCGTTCGGCGCGGGTCGGGTAGTACTCCGGAAGCCGCGTGATCTCCTCGAACAGCGCGCTTCCCCGGGCGTCGTAGAACCACTTCGGTGGCAACCACTTCGCCACCGCGGTCAGCCCGGTCCGCACGTCGGCGCGCAGGGCGCGCGCGAGGTCGCGGTCGTCGAGGTGGATCTCCAGTTCGGGTACGTTCACGCGTTGCCCCAATCGGTGACGTCCACGCCGGACGGCGTGGCGGTGAGAAGCGTCCCGTCCGGTACGGGATGCCAGCCGGGGTCGGCGTCGAGCGGCTCGGAGGCGACGAGGACCTGCCCGGCGGCCCGCCGTACCGACAGGGCGTGGCCGCACGCGCTGGCGACGATCCGGGTGCCGTCGGTGACCAGCAGGTTCAGCCGGGAGCCGGGCGCCGCGGCGGCGGCCTCGGCGACGGTGTCGGCGACCGCGTCCGCGAGCGGGGCGCCGCCGCGCAGCCGGCTCCGTACCAGTGCCCACAGCAGTGCCGAGTCGGTGGGCGCGTCGAGGGTGAGCAGATCCGCGGTCGGCAGCCGGTCGGCGAGCTTGGCCATCGAGTCCGGCCAGCCGGTCACGGCGCCGTTGTGGCTGAACAGCCACGGACCGTCCGCGAACGGCGCGGCGGCGGTCTCGACGACGGGCATGCCGACGGTGGCGTTGCGGACCGCGGCGAGGACCGCGGGCGCGCTGACCGCGGCGGTCAGGGCGGGCAGGTTCGCGTCCGACCACATCGGACCGGCTCGCCGGTACCGCAGCGGGACCGGCGAGCCGGCGGGGTACCATCCGACGCCGTACCCGTCGGCGTTCACCGTGCCGCCGCCGCGCATGTCGGTGGGCGCGTAGGACTGGTGCAGCAGCGAGTGCGGCGGGTCGGTCAGCAGCCGTCCGAGCGGTACCGGCGGCCCGAGGTAGGCCAGGTGCCGGCACATCAACCCAGCTCCGTGAGGGTGGCGTCGCGGGCGCACCGGAACCCGCTGAAGATCTGGCGCCGGATCGGGAAGTCCCAGTTGCGGAACGTGCCCCGGCAGGCCGCCGCGTCGGTGCCGAACGAGCCGCCGCGCAGCACCTTGTACGTCGGGCCGAAGAACACCTGCGAGTACTCGCGGTACGGGAACGCGGCGAAGCCCGGGTAACCGGTGAAGTCGCTGGCCGTCCACTCCCACACGTCGCCGATGAGCTGGTGCACGCCCAGCGGCGAGGCGCCGTCGGGGTACGCGCCGGCGGGCGCCGGGGCGAGGTGGTGCTGGCCCAGGTTCGCGTGGTGCGGTTGCGGCGACGCGTCACCCCAGGGGTACCGGCGCGACCGTCCGGTCGCCGGGTCGAACCGGGCCGCCTTCTCCCACTCCGCCTCGGTGGGCAGCCGCTTGCCGGCCCACGCCGCGTACGCCTCGGCCTCGTACCAGCAGACGTGCACGACCGGCTCGTCGGGGTGCACGGCCTCGGTCCGGCCGAAGCGGGTGTACGCCCAGCCGTCGCCGTCGCGCCGCCAGTGCATCGGCGACGTCAGGCCGGCCTCGAGCCGGTGCCGCCAACCGTCCGCGCTCCACCAGCGTGGCTGGTGATAGCCGTCATCGGCGATGAACCGGGCGTACTCACCGTTGGTGACGCACGCGGCGTCGATGAAGAACGCCGGTACGTCGACGGTGTGCGCGGGCCGCTCGTTGTCCAGCGCCCAGGGTTCGGTGGACGTACCCATCGTGAACGGGCCGCCGGGTACCAGGACCTCACCGGCGACCGGGATCCGGGATCCGGGCGGTGGCGGTGCGGACAGGACCGCCGCGCCGGCCCGGAGCTGGTGGGTGGCGAGCATCGTCTCGTCGTGCTGCTGCTCGTGCTGGACGATCATGCCGAACGCGAACGCGTCGGTGGTGAGCGGCCGGCCCGTGAACGGCACCGTGTCGAGCAGGTCGAGCACCTTGTCCCGGACGGTCCGCACGTACCGGCGCGCCTCGGCCGGCCCGAGCAGCGGCAGCCGGGGCCGGTCCCGCCGCGGGTGCCGGAAGGCGTCGTACAGCTCGTCGATGTCGCGGCGGACCGGGTCCCGGCCGCCGACGTCGCGCACCAGCCACAGCTCCTCCTGGTTGCCGACGTGCGCGAGGTCCCACACCAGCGGCGACATCAACGGCGAGTGCTGACGGACCAGGTCGTCGTCGCCGACGGCGTCGGTGAGCAGCGCCGTACGGGCCCGGGTGCGCTCCAGCTCGGCGGCGACGCGTTCGCGCAGCCGTTCGGTCTCAACGGTCATCGTGTTCCCCTCCGTGTGTCACCGGTCGTGCCGGTCGTGCCGGTCGTGCCGGCACGTCCGTCAGACGTGCCGGCGGTCGCGCGCCGCGCCGACGGTCCGTCGGGCTGCCGCGCAACCGCCGTTCGGCGACGCCGACCACCTCGTCGCGGACCGCCGACGGCAGGCCGGTCCGGTCCAGGGCGCGGACCGCCGCGTCGAGCACCCCGGCGGCCGCCGCCGCGAGCGCCGGGTCGGCGACGCCCAGTCGGGCCGCGTCCAGCCAGCGCTCCTCGACCGGCTCGCACGCCGCCCGGGCCGCGTCGAGCGCGCGGTCGTCGCCGAGCAGCGCCGTCACGACCGCGACCGGCGCGAACCACTCGGGCCCCGGCTGCGTGTCCAGGAAGCGCAGTTCCAGGTAGCCGCGGGGGCGTACCGGCGGGAACAGCGTGCCGAGGTGGTAGTCGAGGTCATCGGTGGTCGGCGGGTCGGCCAGCGCCCCGGAGATCCAGTCGGCGAAGGTCATCCCGTACGGGACGGTCCAGTCGCGGCCGGGCCGCCGCACGCACAGCAGCGGTGCGGCGAGGGCGTACCGGGCCCAGGCCGCTGCCGGGTCGGTGGCCCGGCCGACCGGGCCGGTGCGCCGGCGGTCCATGCCGAACCAGGCCCGCATCCGGGCCGAGGCCCAGCCGTGGTCGCGCCCGGCGTGCCGGCGGGCGGTGGCGAACGTCGCCAGCAGGGCGGGGCCCAGCGCGTGCACGGCGGCCCACCGGTCGGCCACCCGGTGCGGCTGGCCCGCGTCCACGCAGATCTGCAGGCCGGCGGTGCTGCACATCATGGTGCGCCCGTGCGGGCCGTGGGCGTCGAAGCTCCGCTCCATCGCCGCGTACCGCGGGGTGTCCAGCAGCCGGCGGGGATGCCGGTGCTCGTCGATGCCGGAGTCGCCGAGTCGCAGGTCGACGGCGTGCAGCAGGCCGACGAGGTACGCGATGTCGGCGTCGACGGCGTCCCGCAGGAGGGACAGTGAGGTGGCCGGGGCCGAGGAGATCTCGACCTGGCCGCCCGGCTCCAGGGTCACCACGCCGCCGCCGGGTAACGCCCGATGTGGGCTGTCCGGAGCCAGGGTGGGCGGCGTGTGGGGTCCGAGTGCCCGGTGCAGTCGCGCCGGATCGAGCGGTGCGCGGGGATCGTCCCGGGCGTGGACGGTCCACTCCAGTTCGGTGCCGACGAGGGCGGGCGGCCCGGTCTTGAAACAGATCGAGGCGATGTACCCCTCGGCCTGGGTCACCTCGCGCAGGATGGTGGCCCGACTGCCGGGACGCTGCGGATCGGTCGCCGGTTGCTGCTCGGTCGCCATACGCTCCCCGAAAGCTCCCCGAGTGCCGGTGGACGTCACTGTCGAACCTACCCAACAGTCGGGTAGGTGCACAGCGCTGTCCGATACCGGACATCATGGTGACCGCAGCGGTTGCGGGCATACCACCGCGGCCCGGGGGTAGCACCGAGGTAGCGCCGGGTACATCCGACGGCGGGTGGCGCACGGTGGTGACCGGCCGCGGGGAAGGCGGGACGAGCATGGTGGCGAGTGTGCTGGCGCGCTGGTTTGTGCTGACCGTCGTCGTGCCGCTGGCCGCGGCGGTGATCCGGTGGTGGAGCCACCGGATGGAGCAGCAGCGCGGCGGGCCGACCGAGGTCACCCGGCTGCTGCACCGGACGGCCGATGCCCTGCACGGCGAGTGGCCCCGGTCCGCCGGGCACGCGGCGCACGGGCGCTGACGGGCCGGCCCGACCGGGATCGTCGCAAGATCCACACAGCGCGTGCACGACGCGTGCGCGATGACACCTCGGTCATTTTCCTGGCTGATGGCCACGGTCGCCGGCCACAATGACCGGATGGGCAGGGGAGTGCGGTACGCGCTGGGCGCGCTGACGATACTGGCGGCGGCGGTCGCGTTCGCCCCGGACCGGGCCGACGCCCACCCGCCCGCTCAGCAGGCGCCGGACGCGCCGTACTACCGGACGGAGATCACCGGTGGCGTGACGCCGGTGACGGCCGGGGTCACGGCGAGCGTCGACCCCGCGGGCGAGTGGGTCGAACTGTCCAACGCCGGCCCCGCCGCCGTGGTCGTACTCGGCTACACCGGCGAGCCGTACCTGCGGATCACCTCGTCGGGCGTGGAGGAGAACCAACTGTCCCAGACCACGTACCTGAACCGGGCCCTCTTCGCCGACACCGTGCCGACCGCGCAGAGCGGCGGCGGGGTCGCGCCGGCGTGGAAGAGGATCGGGGACGCCGGCAAGGCGCGCTGGCACGACCACCGGATCCACTGGATGGGCCGCGAGCGCCCGCCGGTGGTCGCCGCCGACCCGACCCGCCCGCACCTGGTCGGCGACTGGGCGGTGCGCGCGACCGCCGACGGGACGCCGTTCGAGGTGCGCGGCGCGCTGCGCTGGCTGGGCCGGCCGGCGGACACCGGCCGGGTCGGCCCGGCGCAGGCCTGGCTGCTCACGCTGCTGGCCGGCATGACCGTGGTGGTCGGCGTGCTGACCATCGCGCTGATCCGGGCGCGGCGCCGGCGACCGGCGCCGGGCAGTGCGTCCCGGTCCGCCGGCGGGCCGGCCCTCGAGCGGGTACCGCCGCCGTCCGGCGGCGCCCGGTAGTCGTCACTGTGCCAGCGCGGGGATGGCCACCGCCCGCGACGCGCCGGTCCCGGACGGGCCGACCGGGACCGACAGCGTGACCGTCGTACCCGCACCGGGCGCCGACTCGACCCGCACCTGACCGCCCAGCGCCTCCACCACCGAGCGCACGATGGCCAGCCCCAGGCCGGTACCCGTGGCGGTGCGCCCCTGCGGTACCCGGCTGCGGGCCGTCGCCAGCTCCTCGTCGGACATACCGGCACCGGTGTCGGTCACCCGCACGTGCCAGCCGGTGGCGTCCCGGGCTCCGACGAGTTCGATGCGGTCGCCGGGGCGGGTGAACTTCACCGCGTTCTCGATCAGGCAGTCCAGCGCCGCCTCCAGCCGTTCCGGGTTGACCACGCCGGTACCGACGTCGGAGCGGGTGCACCAGATCCGGTCGGCGGTGGGCTGCCACCGGCGGCCGGTTCGTCGCAGCTCGGCGTCCAGATCGGTCTCGACCAGCGGGTACGGCTGCTCCAACTGCATGAGGGTGACCAGCCGCTGCGTGATGCGGGCGAGCTTGTCCAGCTCGTCGAGCACCACCGAGGTGTCCTCGGTGGTGACCGCGTCGTCGTGCGCGGCCCGGACCAGTTCGGTGTAGCCGCGGGCGACGGTGATCGGGGTCCGCAGCTCGTGCGAGGCGAGGCGGACGAACAACTGCTGCACCTCCAGGCGCCGCCGCTCGGCGTCGGCGAGCCGCCGTACCTCGGCCAGGGCCTGGTTGCGGCGGTTGACGTGCCACACCATGACGCCGAAGATCGCGGCCATGAGCGGTACCTCGGTGGTCTCCTCCCAGCCGATGTGCCCCTCGGCCGCGTGGTGGCACAGAATGTAACCGGTGACCCCGGTGACCAGCGCCAGCGCGGTGACCATGGCGGCCGGCCGCCACCGGGTGAAGCCGTAGACCAGCGCCAGTCCGATCCAGATGAAGTGGAACGGGACCGTCTCCTGGCCGGGCATCAGGTACATCAGTGCCGCCCACAGCGTGGCGGCGGCCACCCAGCCGCCGACCAGCAGGCGTTCAGTCGACGGTGAAGCGATAGCCCACATTGCGTACCGTCTCGATGCGGTCGGACCGGTCCAGTTTCTGGCGCAGCCGGCGGACGCAGACGTCGACGACGTTGCTGCCCGGGTCGAACGTCATCCCCCACACGTCCGACAGCAGCTCGGCCCGGCTGCATGCCTGACCCGTCCGCCGCATCAGGTGCTGGAGCAGGAGGAACTCCCGGAACGACAGCTCCACCCGGGCGCCGTTCACCTCGGCGCGGCGCAGCCGCAGGTCCAGCCGGACCGAACCGTCACCCAGCCATCGGACGGCCGCGCCGGGTGCCGGTACCCGCAGCCGGGCGCGCACCCGGGCCAGCAGTTCCGCGACGGCGAACGGCTTGCCGAGGAAGTCGGCCGCGCCCGACTCCAGCACGGCGACCCGGGTGCCGATCTCCGGTACCGCGGACAGGACGAGTACCCGCTGCTCCGGCCGTACCTCGACGAGGCGCTCCAGGACCTGGGTGCCCGCCACGTCGGGCAGCATGAGGTCCAGGACCACCAGGTCGAAGTCGCCCGCGAGCGCCTCGGTGAGCCCGTCGCCGCCGCGGGCGGTGCGCTCCACGCCGTGTCCGTCGTCGCTGAGGGCGCGCGAGACCAGCCGCGCGATCCGGTCGTCGTCCTCGATGACAAGCACCCGACTCACGCTGACCCCCAAAAAATGACAAGGCCCACAGTGACGGGCCGCGTACTCATTGGAGCGGGAACGGGATACGGGACGCCAGATCCGCACCGGACGGTCGGCGTGGGTCGCGGGATTTGCCGGAAACATCCGACGACATGGTGGAGCCGGCCGCCGCCGGACAGCCGATCCGGTCGGCGCGAACGGCCGTTCATCGTCCACTTGGGAGCCGGTACTCTACCGCGGTCGGTCGATACATCGATGAACGTGATGATGACAGTCGCATGACGGGTCCGTCATGAATCCCAGCGAGTTCCCAGCAAACCCCAAGGATCGATGCTGACGCCCGCCCGCCCGGGCCGGCGGCCTGAAGACCCGAGGGGGGTACCGCATGTTGCGTCGCCTGTCCCGGCGATGGTGGACCGTTGCGGCAATAGGCCTGTTACCCCTGGCCAGCTATGCCGTGGTGGCGGCGCTCCCGGCCGCCGCCGCTACCCCCACCGACGGCGGCATCACGCTGTCGGTGCGGAGCGCGCGAACGGTCGGCCCGGCACCGGAGATTCAGAAGGGTGACCCGGTCACCCACTACAAGTGGCTCATCACCTCCGACGACGTGGGCAATCCGCACGACGACCTGAAGAACTGCCTGCCCGCGCGCGCCGGAGTGGCGAGCACCCCCAACTTCGCCGACACGTGCCAGTGGCCGTCGGTGCGCGCCACACCGGGCGCCGTACCGGTCGTGGCGCAGGGTGACGACACCACGCTCAACGCCACCACCAGCCTGGGCAAGCTGCCGGTCGGCAAGTACCTGATCTCGGTGACCGCCGACGGGTACAAGATCGACGGTCAGCACTTCACGGTCACCGGCGGGAAGACCACGCCGGTCGCCGTCACCATGCAGCCGTACCCGCTGCCACTGGGCACGATCCGGCTGCGCGTCTTCAACGACAACGCCCCGGTCGACGGCACGTACGAGGTCGGTGCCGAGCGGGGGCTGGCCGGCTTCACCGCGTACCTGTCCGACGTCCTCGGCCAGGTCAGCGTCGACTACTACGGCAACCCGCTCTGTACCCAGTACGTCCACGGCGAGCCGGACGCGACGCACCCAAAGGGCGCCGTCGTCTTCGAAGACGGCAAGCCGAAGATCGCCCCCGGCTCGGTCGGCAGGTGCGTCAGCGACTCCAACGGCGACGTCGTGATCGAGAACCTGGGGCCCAACCGGTACGCCGCGCAGGTGGTCGCGCCGACCGGCCAGGTGTGGGCCCAGACGACCACGCTCGAGGGCAGCTTCGACTGGGACATCTGGGTGCAGGAGAACGACACCGGCTACGACACCGAGCAGACGCTCGGCGGCGAGCGGGTGCCCTACGTGGACTTCGGCTTCGTAGCGCCCACGGCGTTGCCGGCGAACCCCGCCACGACGGGCGAGATCGTCGGTACGGCGGTGCAGGGCCGCCCGTACGTCGGTGGCCAGGGCGGCGCCAGCGTACCCGAGACCGGGGTCGCCGGCGCGAAGATCGCCGGCCCTGTCCCGCAGCCGTGGGTGGCGCTGTCGGCGCTCGGCAACGGCGACCAGATGGTGTACCTGGGCCGCGGCGGCGCCGACGGGAAGTTCGACATCAAGAACGTGCCGGACGGCGACTACCAGATGACGATCTGGGACGCGCCGCAGGAGCTGATCCTGTGGAGCTTCAACGTGACCGTGCGGGGCGGCCAGAAGGTGGATGTCGGCACCAAGATGCTGGTCGGCTGGTTCACCCACATCCGCGGCACGATCTTCGTCGACAAGAACGGAAACGGCAGACGCGACCCGGGCGAGGCCGGGGTTCCACGGTTCCCGGTGAGCGTCAAGGAGCGCGATAACTCGTTCATGGACCAGTACACCAACTCGGTGACCACGGACAACAACGGGTACTACGACATCAAGGAGACGTACCCGCTGAGCAAGTGGCTGGTCCTGGAGGCGTTCCACACCCGCTACAAGACCACCGGCATCACGTACCAGGCCGACAACGAGCCGACGCCGACGACCCTGAAGGGCGCCGCCGTAGACCTGAACTTCCTGCCCATCATCGGGCTGGGCGGCACCGTCGACTGGGGCGTGCAGCCGTACGCCGGTGACGACAACGGCGGCATCGCCGGCACGGTCACCTACGACACCACCCGCAACGAGCTCGACGCGGCCAACTCGGTGACGGAGAACTACCAGCCGGGCATCCCGGGCATCAAGGTCCACCTGTACGCGGTCGAGCGCGACGACAACGGCGACCCGGTACGCAACCGCGACGGCTCGCTGAAGCGGGGACCGGAGCTGGCCGACGCGTACACCTCGGAGACGTGGGAGGCCGGCCGCGGCTGCACGGCCCGGATGTGGGACGGCAACCCGCTCACCGACCAGCAGGCGCTGCCGGACTTCGGCCGGGCCGCGAACCAGAAGTGCGTCGAGGCGCCGATGATGGGCGTGCAGTTCGCGCCCAGCGAGAACGACCCGAACAACTTCGGGCAGACCGTCAACGGCAACTACGCGTTCACCGACTCCACACTCAACCTGTACCCGCCGGGCGACCCGAAGAACCCGGGCCCCGCCCACGACCTGGCCCTGTACGCGCCGCTGCCGGACGGGCAGACCCAGCAGCTGGTGCCCGACGACTACATCGTCGCCGTCGACATCCCCGACAACCCGGTCGGTGGCGGCAAGATGTACCAGGTCACCCGGGAAGAGGACGTCAACGTCTTCGACGGTGACGGCTACCTGCCGCAGGACAACTTCCCGCCGACCCCGGCCGAGGCCGGCAACCCGCCGGACGGGGCGACCCCGCAGCCGGATCCGGGCTCGAACCCGTCGCAGGGCAACGGCATCATCAGCGAGTGCGCCGGCGCCAACCACACGGTGCACGTCACCAACCCGGCGTTCCTCGCCGGTGGCGGCAGCCCGTTCGAGGGCCAGCGCAAGCCCCTGTGCGACGCGAAACTGGTGGAGGTCCGCGCCGGTCAGACCAGCGCGCCCAACTTCAACCTGTTCACCGAGGTCCCGCTGCCCACGCACTTCTGGGGCCTGACCATCAACGACCTGGGCCTGTCACACGACAAGCGCAGCATCGAGTACGGCGAGGCCGAGGGGCTGCCCAACGTACCGATGGGCATCTACGACTTCGCCGGCCGGCTCGTCGACACCGTCGACACCGACTTCAACGGCTTCTACGAGGCGATCGAGCCGTCGACGGGCACCTACAACTGCCCGGTACCGGCGGGACCGTGCCCGAACATGTACCGGTTCGTCGGCAACGACCCCGGACAGCCCGGGCATCTCAACAAGAACTACAACCCCAGGTACCGGACCATCGCCACGAACTTCCAGGCGTGGCCCGGCCTGTTCACCGTGACCGACACCGCGCCCACCCAGGTCGGGATGACCGCGCTCACGCCCGGCAGCACCCAGGTCGGCGCCGTCGACTGCGACATCGCCGGGGACGCGCCGCAACTGTTCTCGGTGTCCAAGCCGTACCTGCGCACCACCGACACCAACCGCGAGATCACGATCAAGGGTGTCGGGTTCGGCAGCAGCCGCGGCACGGTCACCGTCTCCGGCTCGCTGGGCACCGTACCGGCGGCCGTGACGAGCTGGAACGACCGTGAGATCAAGGTCATCATGGGCGCGTCGGCGTCCGGGGTGGCGGCGACGCTGTCGGTGACCAACGCCGCCGGCAAGCAGACCGTCAACGGGCTGTCGTTCCAGTTCCTCGGCACGGCCACGGGATCGGGCACCACCCAGAACCCCAAGCTGCGCCAGGTGAACCCGCCGGCTTCCGCGGTCTCACCGGGGGAGAAGACCTACACAGGCGTGCAGTCCGCGCTCGACGACGCGGCGGCGGCCGGGCGCGGCGCCGAGCACGACCTGGTCGTGGTCTGGCCCAACCGTGCCGGTGCCGACAACCCGTTCGGGGCCTACCTGGAGAACGTGGTCATCCACTCCTCGGTACGGCTGCAGGGGGTCGGTCCCGGCGGCCAGTACGCCGACGGCAGCTACGTACCGGGCTCGGTGCTCGACGGTCGGGGCTTCGGCATCGACAACGACAGCGGTACCGCGTGGCTGAACCTGGTCGGGTCGCTGGCGTACGCCGGGCCGACCGAGGTACCCGACGGCGCCGTGGTGACGGTGCTGGCGAGGCAGGGACAGTTCAACGCGTCCACCGCGCCGACGGTCAACGGGTTCCGGATCACCGGCGGCAACCAGTCCGACTTCCCCGGCAACGTCAACGAGGTGGTCGGCGGCATCAAGACCCCGTACGGGGCGTCGGGCGCGGTGATCACCCAGGGCGGCGGCGTGTACCTGCACGCCGAGGCGCGGTTCACCCAGATCACCGACAACGTCATCGTGGGCAACAGCGGCTCGTACGGCGGCGCGGTCCGCGTCGGTACCCCGTACGCCAACACCCACAACGCGAACGTCAAGATCGCACGGAACCAGATCCGGGACAACGGCGGGACGAACCTCGCCGGTGGCATCGCGATCTTCACCGGCAGCAACGGCTACTCGGTGGACCACAACTCCATCTGCGGCAACTTCTCCGCGGAGTACGGCGGCGGCATCTCGCACTACGGCCTGTCGCCGCAGGGCAGCATCTCGGCCAACCGGGTGTACCTCAACGAGTCCTACGACGAGGCCGGCGGCATCATGATCGCCGGTGAGCTGCCACCGGACCCGAACCGGCTGTCACCCGGATCGGGCGCGGTCACCGTCGACGGCAACACGGTGCAGGCGAACCTGGCAGGCGACGACGGTGGGGGCCTGCGGATGCTCCAGGTCGGCAACTTCCCGATCACCGTCACCAACAACGTCATCGCGGGCAACATCTCCACCCACGAGGGTGGCGGCATCGCCCTCGACGACGCCACGGACGTGCGGATCGTCAACAACACGGTGATGGACAACATCACCACGGCGACGGCGATCACCAGCAACGGCACGGCGGCACCGGCCGGCCTGTCCGTCGCGGAGAACAGCGTCCAGTTGCAGGCCACCCTGCCGCCGGGATCGCCCACCTTCAGCAGCCCCAAGCTGTTCAACAACATCTTCTGGAACAACCGGGCGGGCAGCTGGAACGGGCTCTACGTGAGCGGTATCGGCGCCAAGGACGCACCGGCCGGGGACCCGATCAACTACTGGGACATGGGCTCGGCCGACGGGGTGGGCCCGCTGACCCCGACCAACTCGGTGCTCGGAACGACCAACGGCACCACCCCCAGCGGTACGAACAAGGTCGGGGTGAACCCCAAGGTGGTGGCACCGTTCCTGACCAGCGTGTCGATCGAGACCTCCCGGACGTTCCCCGCGTTCCGGCAGGCCGTGATCATCGTGCAGCACGTGGCCGGTACCCAGATGGGCAACTACCACCTGGCCGCCGGTTCACCGGCGCTCGACAGCGGTGCGCACAGCCGGACGTTCGGCACCGTCACGGTGACGGCACCCGGCACGGACATCGACGGTGACATCCGCGACTTCGTCCGGCCCGACATCGGCGCCGACGAGGTACGCGCCGGACTTCCGCTCCGGGCGGCACCGGCACCGGCGCCGCCGCACCGGGGGCCGGTCCCCCCGGTACCGACGAAGAAGAAGTAGCCGGCCCGCGGGCGGCGGCGCACACCGGTGAGCCGCCGCCCGCGGCGTTCCCCACTCCACGTTCCGTCCCGCCGGCACCTCGCGCCGGCGACCACAAGGAGGACGTCTTGTCCGACCGTGCGATCCCACGCGGACTGAGCCGGCGGGCCCTGCTGGCCGGCACCGCCGGCGCCGCGGGCTGGGCGATGCTGCCCGCCGGCAGCTCCGTCGGCTCGGCACCCCGGGCCAAGCCCCTGGCCGCCGTTCCCCACCCGACCACCGAGGTACACCTCGCCGGCACCGACGGATGGGTGTCGATGCCCGATGGCGCGCCGCCGATGGCGCCGTTCTGGCCCGACCCGCTCGCGCCGGCCGGCGCCAACCTGTACGTCTTCGGTTTCCGCAACGTCACCGGCATGACACCGGACCAGGTCACGGCGCAGCGGGGCAGGGCGCAGATCTCGGCGCCGATGCTGAGCTTCGACCAGGAGACCGACGTCAAGATCACGCTGACGAACCTGGGGCTGGCGCAGCGCCCCGACCTCGTCGACGGGCACACGATCCACTGGCACGGCTTCCAGAACGCGATCCCGCTCTTCGACGGCGTACCGGAGCTGTCCATCTCGGTGCCGATCGGCCGGGACTTCACGTACTTCTACCGCCCGCACGACCCGGGCACGTACATGTACCACTGCCACTTCGAGGACGTCGAGCACGTCCAGATGGGCATGACCGGCATGCTGTTCGTCCGGCCGGTCCAGAACGACGGCACGCACGGGGTGCCGGCCGGCAGGTACGCGTACAACTGCGGCGACGGCTCCACCCGGTACGACCGCGAGTTCGCGTTCATGATGACCGAGGTCTGGGCCGAGGCGCACTACCGCGACGCGCACATCCAGGTCAACGACTGGACCGACTACAAGCCGTCGTTCTTCGCGCTCAACGGCCGGGCGTACCCGGACACCCTCGCGCCGGGCGGCGACCCGATGGCGGCGTCCGCCGACCCGCGCCTGCGCTACCAGCCGATCTCGTCGCTGGTGACCTGCAACAGCGGCGAGCGGGTCCTGCTGCGCCTGGCCAACCTGGGCTACCGCAACCACGCCGTGACCGTCGACGGGATCGACCTGACCGTGGTGGGCAAGGACGCGAGCCTGCTGCGCGGCCGGGACGGCTCGGCCAACTACGCCGTGACCAACACCGTCGAGGTGGGGCCGGGGGAGAGCCGGGACGTCATCTTCACCGCACCGACGCCCGGCACGTACCTGCTCTACGACCGGGACTACCTCTCGCTCGCCAACGGCGGCGGGGGCGGCTACGGCGGACAGATGACCGAGATCCGGGTGTCCCCGGCCGGGACGCTCGGCCCACAGACGGGTGCGAACGCATGACAAGACTGACGATGCCACGGCTGCACCGCGCCCGCCTGCGGCGGGCGGTCCCGATCGCGCTGGCCGTCGCAGGAGCCGGCGTGCTCGTCGTCCCCGGACCGCACAGTTCGGCGGCGACCCCGTCCGACGGGCTGGAGTGCCGGACGTCGCCGAGCAACAGCTTCTCGCTCACCGCGAGCGGCGGCTACATCTCCACCCCGGACGGCAACTCCATCTACATGTGGAGCTACGGCGACACCGGCGGATCGTTCCAGCTCCCCGGTCCGACGCTGTGCGTGGACTCCGGCGCGAAGGTGACGGTCGTGCTGCACAACTCGCTGCCCGAGCCGACCTCGATCATGTTCCCGGGCCAGCCGCAGGTCCTCGCGAACGGCCAGCCGGTCCAGCCGGAGAACGACGCCAGCGGCAACCTGACGTCGATGACGACCACGGCCGGGGCGTCGGGCGGCTCGGTCACGTACACGTTCACCGCCGGCCCGCCGGGCACGTACGTGTACCAGTCCGGCACGGACGTGCAGAAGCAGCAGCAGATGGGGCTGTTCGGCGCGCTGGTCGTACGCCCGAAGGGGCACCCCGACCGGTCCAACGACCGGGCCGACTCGGCGTTCGACCCCGCGCACGAGTACCTGTACCTGCTCAGTGAGGTCGACCCGGACGCCCACCTCGCGGTGGAGCGCAAGCGGGCGTTCAACTGGAACAGCTACACGCCGCGGTACTTCATGATCAACGGCCGGAGCATGCCGGACACGATCGCGCCCAACAACGCCGAATGGCTGCCCAGCCAGCCGTACGGCGCGCTGATCCACATCCGGCCCTACGACGCCGCCACCAACCCGAAGCCGGCGCTCATCCGGTACCTCAACGTCGGCACGACCAGCTACCCGTTCCACCCGCACGGCAGCGACGAGCAGCTCATCGCCCGGGACGGGCGGCCGGCACAGGGGCCGGGAGGCCAGGACCTGTCGTACTCCAACTTCCTCATCGACGTGGCGCCGGGCCAGACCGTGGACACGCTGATGACCTGGAAGGACGCCGAGCACTGGAACCCGGCGGACAACCCGATCCCGGTTCAGCTGCCGCAACTGCAGGACCAGATCGTCGGCCCCGGCACCGAGACCTGGTTCAGCGAGAACCCGTACCTGGGTGAGGCCGGCGGTCAGCTGCCACCCGGCGTGGTGCAGAACAACCAGTGCGGCGAGTACTACCACGTGGCCCACAGCCACGCGCTGCAACAGGCCACCAACTTCGGCGCGAGCTTCGGCGGAATGATGACGCTGATCCGCATCGATCCGCCCGCCGGCTGCCCGGCTCAGTGACGGCGAAGGGATCCCTGACGATGAACCTCGTGAACGTTGCGCTGCGCGGCACGGTGTTTGCCGCCGCGGCGCTCACCGTCGCGACGCCGACGGCGGCCGCGTACGCCGCCCCGGCAGTGCCCGCAGCACCCGCCGCCCCGGCAGTGCCCGCAGCACCCGCCGCCCCGGCCTTCGCGCCCGAGGCTTCGCCTGCGCCGCCGCAGCGGACGCTGGCGCAGACGGGCTGCGCCATCACCGGTACCAGCGCCACCTGCGACCTGTGGGCCAAGCCGTCGACGGCCGTCCTGCCGGGCCTGGCCGACCCGGTACCGATCTGGGGATTCGCCTCCACCGCGGACGCCACGGCGACCTCGCCGGGCCCGGTGCTCGTCGTCGACCAGGGTGACACCGTGACCATCACCGTCCACAACGGATTGAGCCGCAACCTGTCGCTGGCGCTGCCGGCGATGACCGGGGTCGCCCCGGACACCGTCGGTGCGGCACCCGGTGCGAGCCGGGCGTACACGTTCACCGCGAACCGCCCCGGCACGTACCTGTACGAGGCCGGGCACACCCCGGACGGCGGTCGCCAGGCGGCGATGGGGCTCGTCGGCGCGATGGTGGTCCGGGCACCGGCGGCCGGTGGCCGGCCCAGCGCCTACGGCGACACGGCTTCCGGGTACGACGACGAGGCGGTGATGGTGCTGACCGAGGTCGACCCGGCCCTGAACACCAGCGCCGACCCGTACTCGTTCGACCTGCGCGCGGTGGCGCCCAAGTACCGTCTGATCAACGGCAAGGCGTTCCCGGAGACCGAGCCGGTCGCCACCGACGTCGGCCGCACGGTCCTGCTGCGCTACGTCAACGCGGGCGTGCTCGCGCACCCCATGACGACGCTCGGCGTCGACCAGCTCGTGGTCGGGCAGGACTCCCGGCCCACCGGGTACCCGGAGGCGGCGGTGACCGTACCGCTGGCGCCGGGCAACACGGTGGACGCCGTGGTGACGGTGCCCGGCGGGCCGGACGGGCGCCGGTTCATCGTGTACGAGTCCGGCGGCCAGCTCAACAACAACGGCCAGCGGTACGGCGCGGTGAAGGTCGGGGTCAGCCCACAGTCGGCGTTCGGCGGGATGATGACCTTCCTGGACACCAACCCGCAGCCGCCCAGCGGCGACCACGTCGGCCCGGTCACGACGCGGGTGTCCGCGGCACCGGACCCCGCGTCGGCGCTCAACCCGCTGACGGTGACGGCCGACTTCACCGACGTGCCGAACGGCGGCTCCACCGTCGACCGGGCCGAGGTCGTCGTCGACGACCTGAGCATCGGCGAGGGCACCGGCACGCCGTTCCAGGGCACCTTCGGCGCCACCACGGTCACCGGCGCGACGGCGACCGTAGCCCCGGCCGACCTGCAGAAGCTGACCCAGGGCCGGCACACGCTGTGGGTACGCGCCCACGACAGCGCCGGCAACTGGGGCGTGGTCAACTCCACGACGGTGAACCTCGCGGTCACCGGGGCGGCGACCACCGGACTCGTCGTCACCCCCAACCCGACCGCGGGCCTCGCCGACCTCGCCGTGAGCGCGACCGGTGACGACAGCGCGGTCGGTGGCACCGTCACCGCGGCGGAGTACTTCGTCGACTCGGTCGGCGAGAACGGCACGGGCAAGCCGCTCACGCTCGGTCAGCCCGGCGCGAAGGTGGTGGCCGAGACGGGTACGGTCCCGGCGGCCACGGTCGCGGGGCTGGCCGAGGGCAGGCACAGCATCCTGGTGCACAGCCGGGACTCGGCCGGCCTGTGGGGTCCGATGGCGATGGTGGACCTGATCGTCGACCGTACCGGCCCGACGATGCTGCAGGGCGCGGTGGTGCCGTCGACCACCAACGGTAGGAACGGCTCCCCGTCCGACCCGACCTACCTGCGGATCAACGCGGCGTTCACCGATGCCGTCTCCGGCGGCGTGAACTCGGGCATAGCGGCGGCCGAGGGCTTCATCGACACGGCCGGGGCCAACGGCGCCGGGTTCACGTTCCAGTCGCTGGACGGCTCGTTCGACACCGCCACCGAGAACACGTACGGTCTGGTGCCGCTCAGCGAGCTGAACCGGTTCGCCGACGGGTCGCACCAGATCCTGGTGCACGCGCGGGACGCGGCCGGCAACTGGGGTCCGCTCACCGCCCTGACGTTCACGGTGGACCGGGTCGCGCCGGTCGTGTCGGCGCTCGCCGGCGTGCCGCGTTCGGCGGGTACGGTCTCGCTGACGGCCAACGCCACCGACACGCAGAGCGGCATCGCGGCGGCGGAGTGGTACGAGGGCGCCGACCCCGGAGTCGGCTTCGGCAAGCCGGTGACCGTGACGGCGACCGGACCGGCCACGGCGGGACTGTCGGTCACCGTGTCCGGCCTGGCCAACGGTAACCACACCTTCTGGGTACGGGCGAAGGACGCGGCCGGCAACTGGAATAAGGCGGTCGCCACGACGGTGACGGTCAACCCGGCGACGCAGATCTTCGCCGACACCTTCGACAGCGGCAACGCCAACGCGTGGTCCCAGCGGGTGGGCACGGTGCAGGTCAGCCCGTCGGCGGCGTTCAGCAACTCCAACGCCCTGATCGTCACCGGGAAGACCCCGGCGTACGTGGTGGACAACACCCCGGCCGCCGAGCGGACCCTGCACGCGCAGTTCGGCTTCGCCGCCGGCACGTACAGCACCAACGGCACGGTCATCGACCTGTTCCAGGGCCGCTCGTCGACGGGTGCCGCGGTGCTGACCGTCCAGTACCAGACGACCACCGCCGGGGTCAGCCAGTTGCGGGTCGGCGTGCAGACGTCCACCGGCTGGAAGTACTCCGCCTGGTCGACCGTACCGAAGACGGCCGTCACGGTCCGGGTCGACTGGGCGAATGCCACCAACGGCACCGCCACCCTGTCGGTGGAGGGCTCGGGCGTCGGCACGGCCACCGGCAACACGTCGGCGAACAGGATCGAGTCCGCGGCGCTCGGCGTGGTCGCGGCGAGTGGCACCGGCGCGGTGTCCGGTACCGCGGCGATCGACAACTACACCTCCAACCGCTGACCCGACCGACCTGGTGTGGGGGCCGGGCCCCGGCCCCCACACCGTCCTCGAAGGAGACCCGATGACCCTCGTGACCCACTGGTCCCCGGTGATCCGGCGGCAGGCCGGCCGGATCATGATCGTGCTGCTCGCGCTCGGCTTCGTCGCCGCCGTCGGGTGGCGCTTCGCCGGCGCCGCCGACGCCAAGGGCGGCTACGCCGTGCCGCAGGACGGCAAGATGGAGGCGCACCTCGGCGTACGCATCACCCAGGCGGCCCTGGTCGGCGACGGCGGCCTCGTCGAGATCCGCTACACGGTGCTCGACACCCAGCGGGCGTCGGCGTTCCAGAACGACGTCAAGCATCCGCCGCTGCTCAAGAACGAGAAGAACGGCAAGACCGCCTGGCGGACGGCGCTCATGAAACAGGGCCACGAGCTACGCCCGGGGCAGACGTACTACATCCTGTACCTCAACAACAAGAACGCGATCAAGCGCGGCGACAAGATCGAAATCTCGACCGGGTCGCGCAAGCTCTCCCACGTGCCGGTCCGGTGAACGCCGTGCGCCGGCTGTTTCCGCTCGGCGTCGTGGCCGTCCTGCTCGGCGCGTTCGCGCCGCTGCTGATGCCGGCCACGGCGGCCAGCGCCCACGCGTACCTCGCCCGCAGCGCACCCGGCGACGGGTCGGTGCTCGCGTCCGCCCCGGAGGTGCTGACGCTCAGCTTCACCGAGCGGGTGGAACTGTCGGCCACCCACGTCGACGTCGTCGACGGCGACGGCACGCGGTACACGCCCACCTCCGTCACGCTGCGCGCGGCGTCCGACGGCGGCGCCGTGCTGGCCGGCGGTACCGAGACCCCGGTCGACATCGTGGTCGGGCTGCCCCGGCTGCCGGCCAACGTGTACCACGTGACGTGGCGGACACTGTCCACCGACGACCTGCACGTCACCAGCGGCAACCTGGTCTTCGGGGTGCAGCGGGAGGTACCGCTGGCCCGGCCGGCCCCCGGCCCCGGCGCCCCGGTACCCGCCGAGGCCGCGCTGCGCGGCCTCGGCCTGCTCGGCCTGTCGACGCTGCTCGGCGGGGCGGCGCTGGCGCTGCTGGTGGCCGGCACCGGCACCGGCCTGCGTCGGCGACTGCTCGACGTCGCGACCAGCGGCGGTTTCCTCGCCCTGGTGGCCACGCCCGGCCAGTTGGTCGCCCAGGTGTACGCCGGCACCGGCAGGGGGCTGTTGGTGCGCGAGGCGTTCAGCGGGCGGTGGCTCGCCCGCGAACTCGGCGTGTTCGCGGTGACGGTCGCGGTGCTGTGGGCTCGGGCCGGCCTGCGCGCCCGGGAGGCGGCCGGTTCCGCCGTGACGCCGTCGTCCGGTGGCCCCGTGACGCCGTTGTCCGGTGGCTCCGTGACGCCGTTGTCCGGTGGCCCCGGATCGGGCGCGGGCACGCCGGCCGTCGGCGCGGTCATCCTCGGCGGCGTCGGGGCGGTGGCGGCGGCCACGGGCACCGCGCTGCTCGGCCACCGGGTCGGCGGTCCGTTCCTGGTCGCGTCGGTGGTACACGTGCTGGCGGCCGGCGCCTGGGCCGGCGGTGTCGGAGCAGCGGCGCTCGCGCTGGTGCCGGTGCTGCGGTCCGGCCCGGAGCGCGCCGCGCACGTCAAGGCACTGTTGCGGGCCTTCGCCGCCGTCGCCGTGGCGTCGGTCGTGGCGCTGGCCGCCACCGGGCTGCTGCTGACCGGAGCCCAGGTAGCGACCGTGGACGCGTTGCTGACCACGCCGTACGGGTTGCTGCTGTTGGCCAAGGTCGCCGGAGTCGGGGTGGCCGGCCTGCTCGGGCTGCGGACGGCGCGGCGACTGCGGACCGCCGGTACCGTGCCGGTGCGGGGCCTGGTCACCGAGGCGGCCGCGTTGCTCGTCGTGCTGGTGCTCGCCGGGGCGCTCGCCTCGGCCGGCCCGGCCCGCGGGCCGCGCTTCGAGGCGGCCGCCGCGGTGACGATCACGCCACAGGTCAGCGGACAGGTGGCCGATCTGGTCGACACGGTGGCGATCCGGCCGAACATCCCCGGGCGCAACGTCATCACCATCACGGTGGCCGACACCCGGCGACCGGCCCTCGCCCCGATCAGCGGGGTGTCGGTGGTGCTGCGGGCGCCCGACGGTACCCAGTCCGTCCATCCGGTGACGCGCGCGCCGGACGGGTCGTGGGCGGTGTCGACCGACGACATCCGCGCCGCCGGGGCGTGGAAGGTCTCGGTCACGGTCCTGCGTGACGGGCTGCCCGCGGTCACCGACTCGCACGAGTGGGGCGTGGCGGGTGGCGGCGCCGGTGCCGTCCCGGTCGTCTCGGCGGCCCCGCTCACGCCGGTGGTGACGGTACTCGCGCTGCTGGTCGCGGCCGGGGCGCTGGTCGGCCTGGCGTGGCGCTACCGTCCACCCTGGTCCCGACCCGGTCGGCCCACCCCGGTCCCACGCCGGTCAGCCGGTCCCGGTCCCGGTCCCGGTCCCGGTCCCGGTCCCGGTCCCGGTCCCGGTCAGCCGGGCGTAGACGATGATGTTGTCGCGGTAGTTTCCGGACTCCCGATCGAAGCTGCCGCCGCAGGTGATCAGGCGTAGCTCCGGGCCGGGCGCGGCACCGTAGACCCGCCCGGTGGGGAAGTCGTCCTTGGGTACCTGCTCGGTCCGGTAGACCACGAACCGGGCGGTCTTCCCGTCCTGCCGGGTGACCAGGACACGGTCACCGGGGCGCAGGTCGCTCAGCCGGAAGAACACGCCCGGTTCGTGGTACCCGTCCACGTGGCCGAGGATCACGCTCGCGCCCGCCTCTCCCGGGGTCGGGCCGAGGGAGTACCAGCCGGCCTGCATCGGGTTCTCCAGGGGAGGCACCTGAACCGTCCGGTCCGGGTTCAACCCGAGCGGGATCAGCGACGACGCCGCGTCGATGGCGGGGATCGACACCCGGACCGGGACCGCCCGGGGCAGCGGGGCCGCGGGCCGCCCCGCCGTCGCCTGCGGGGCGACCGGTGGGACGGCCCGGACCGGTCCGCCGGGGCCGGACGTGACCGGCATCCGCGCGGTCACCGCGGCCAACGCGGCCAGGGTGACCACGGCGGCGGCCGTGCCGATCACGCCGGCGCCACGGTCCAGTCGGTGCAGGCGTTCACTCATGCGTGAGGTGACGCCGCCGGGTCAGGGCGATGCCGATCGGAGCGAGGATCAGTGCGGCGGTCAGGGTCGTCACGAACGTGGCGTTGGACCGGGCCGTACCGCCACCACCGGCAGCGGGTGCGCCGGTCGGTGTCGCGACAGCGGTGGAGGTCGTCGGAGTCGGCGTCGGGCAGCCCGGCGCCGGAGTCTGCGTCAAGCCGGCGCATCCGACCGTCGTCGTCGACGGGTCGGGGTTGGGCGCCGTCGTCTCGTCGGTCGTCGACGGGGTGGTCGGGTCGGGGTTGGGTGCCGTCGTCGAGTCGGTGGCGGCCGGGGTGGTCGGATCCTCGGCCGGCCGCTGCGCGGGCGTCCCCTGTGCGGCGCTGGCCATCGCGGCCGCGCCGGTGCCTCCCAGCACCATCGCCGTGAGCGACGTCGCCGCGATCAGGCCGAGCCAGGTCCGGCTCCGGCGGGCGGGACGGCCGGTCTCGTGCGGGGTTGCTTCGTTGATGGTCATGTGCACCACTTCCCCTTTGGATCGCAGAGTCGGGGTACTGACCTGGAACTGCTGGGGTCTAACCGTGACCACGCGTGGTGCGAAACCGTGCCGGCCGTGGGAAATGTGCGAGCGGGTGAGCTACTCCCGCGGTGTGAGGCCGACGGTGTGTGAGCTACCCCGACGGTGGTGGGCTATCCACCGCGCCGCCGACTGAATGAAAGGCCTCCGCCGGCCGAGTGGGGATTGCGATGGTATGGGACACCGCAATCCCCACTCGGCCGGCGGAGGAGCCGGGTGGCGGAGGAGCCGGGTGGCGGAGGCCGCCGTACCCCCCGCCGGGGTCTGGCCGGGGCTGTCAGTCGGCCTGGCCGTGCACGTCGGCGTGGGCGGCCGGGATGCTGCCGAGCCGACCCTTCTGGTAGTCCTCGAACGCCTGGATCAGCTCGGCCTTGGTGTTCATCACGAACGGCCCGTACGCGACGACCGGCTCGCGGATCGGCAGTCCGCCGAGGAACAGCACGTCGAGTGCGGGGCTGTGGCTGTCCTGGTGGGTGTCGGCGGCGACCGTCACCGTGTCGCCCGCGCCGAAGACGGCCAGCTGGCCGGCCTCGATCGGGCGCCGCTCGGCGCCGACGGTGCCGCGACCGCCCAGCACGTACGCGAGGGCGTTGAAGTCGGCACGCCACGGCAGCGATACCGAGGCGCCCGGGCTGACCGTCGCGTGCACCAGGGTGATCGGGGTGTGGGTCGAACCCGGGCCGGTGTGCCCGGCGACCTCGCCGGCGATGACCCGCAGCAGCGCGCCGCCGTCGGCCGACGCCAGCAGGGCCACGTTCCCGGCGCGGATGTCCTGGTAGCGCGGTGGTGCGAACTTCAGCGCCTTCGGCAGGTTGACCCACAGCTGGAAGCCGTGGAACAGGCCACCGCTCGCCACCAGGTGCTCCGGTGGGGTTTCGATGTGCAGGATCCCGGCTCCGGCGGTCATCCACTGGGTGTCGCCGCCGCCGATGAGCCCGCCGCCGCCGTTGGAGTCGGAGTGCGCCATCTCGCCGTCGATCATGTACGTGACGGTCTCGAAGCCGCGGTGCGGGTGCCACGGGGTGCCCTTGGGCTCGCCCGCCTCGTACAGTACTTCGCCCATCTGGTCCATGTGGATGAACGGGTCGAGCGCGCGCAGGTCGACGCCGGCGAACGCGCGCCGGACCGGGAAGCCCTCGCCCTCGAAGCCGCGCGGGGCCGTCGTGACCGAGGCCACCGGCCGCTGCCGCGCGGTCGCCGGGTCCGCGGCCGGCACCCGGGGAAGCACGAGGATGTCGTCGACGGTGACAGCAGGCATGAGGCCCTCCCGACGGATGGCCGGGCGGTCTGCCCGGCGGCGGGCACCACTTTACTTGCTCAAGCAAAAATCAGCAACGCAACAAAGTTCGATGACCGTGTTCCATCGACCGCTCGAGTTGCCGGCATACCCGGCGCGAGGTGAACTTGACGCGTGGGTGGGATCCGGGTGGGCACCGCGTCGTGGACCGACAAGACGCTCCTGGCCTCCGGCTGGTATCCGAGCACGGCGAACACGGCCGAGAAGCGGCTGGCCTACTACGCGCGCCAGTTTCCGCTGGTGGAGGTGGACGCCACCTACTACGCGCCGCCGGCCGAGCAGACCGCCCGGCTGTGGGCGCAGCGTACCCCGGACAGCTTCACCTTCAACGTCAAGGCGTTCAGCCTGCTGACCGGCCACCCGGCCAAGCCGACGGCGCTACCCACAGACCTGCGCCCGGACACCGACAAGAAGACCATCTACCCCAGGGACCTCGCGCCGCAGGTGTACGAGGACCTGTGGAGCCGGTTCCTGTCGGCGCTCGAGCCGCTCGCCGACGCCGGAAAACTCGGCGTGATCCTGTTCCAGTTCCCGCCGTGGTTCACCATCCGCTCCTCCAACAAGCAGTACCTCCTCGAGGTCGCCGCGCGCTGCAAGCCGATGCGGGTGGCGGTGGAGTTCCGGCACCACTCCTGGTTCGAGGCCGACAACGCCGAGGAGACCCTCGGCTTCCTGCGCGAGCACGACCTGCCCTTCGTGGGCGTGGACATGCCGCAGGGGTACCCGTCGTCGGTGCCGCCGGTGCTGGCCGCGACCTCGGATCTCGCCGTGGTGCGGTTCCACGGCCACAGCGACAAGTGGACCAGCCACGACATCCAGGAGAAGTTCGGGTACTCCTACTCCGACGCCGAACTGGCGGAGTGGGCGCCCCGGCTGCGGGAGCTGGGCGAGGACGTCGACACCACGTACGTCCTGTTCAACAACTGCGCCGGTGACAACGCCCAGCGCAACGCGGCCACGATGGTGAACCTGCTCGACGCCGACCGCTGACTCCCGGCCGTACCGTCAGAAGAGGGTCAGGGGCTCGACCGGCTCCGGCTCGGGCAGCGCCTCCAGCTCGGGTAGGCGCGCCCGCACGTCGTCGTGGAAGCGGCGGGCGAGCATCGGCGCGTCGGCGTTGTCCGGCGTGTGGATGAACACGGTCGGCGAGCGGCCCTCGCGCAGCCACTCGACGGTGATGTCGATCCAGTGCCGCCACCCCTCGATCGTCCGTTCGGGGTCGTCACGGCCGAGGTAGCGGACGACGGGCCGGTCGGTCAGCGCGAGCGTACGGAGCGGGGTGCGCGGCTTCTTGGCCCACGCGTCCCGCTCCGCGTCGCTGGTCGGCGGGCTTCGGAAGAGGGTGGTCGTATCGAACGGAATCCATTCGGCGTCCGCGGTGGCGAGCACCCCTTCGAGGAGACGGGTCGCCCGCGGGTCGTCGAAGAAGGCGTGGTGACGGACCTCCACGGCGTACCGGTGGGCATCGGGGAGCCGGCGCAGGAAGCGGGCGAGCGTGGGGACGTCGGAGGGCGCGAATGACCCGGGCAGTTGGATCCAGAGGGCACAGGCCCGCGGGCCGAGCGGCTCGATCGCATCCAGGAAACCACGAACCTCCTCGTCGACGCCGGTGAGACGGTGTTCGTGCGTGATGCTCCTGGGCAGCTTGACCACGATCCGGAAGTCGGGGTCGGTCTGGCGTGCCCACGACGCCACGGTCGTCCGGTCCGGCGTCGCGTAGAACGTGGTGTTGCCCTCGACCGCGTTGCACCAGCCGGCGTAGGACCGCAGACGCTCGTCGGACGGCAGTCGGTGCGGCAGGAACCGCCCCTGCCAGGACTTGAGCGTCCACATCGCGCATCCGACATGCAGACGCATGCTCAGGCACCTTCCTCACGTTTCGCCAGCGGCGCCAACGGTACCGCCTGCGACTACCGCCGGGTCAGGTCGTGGCCAGCGCCTCGGGCGGGGGTAGCTGGGCCGCGGATCGCCGTATACAGCCCCGGCGACGCTGCCGATGAGTACAGGGCCGGCGACGGTGGCTCCCGTCGCCCACGTCGGCATGACGGTCGTCCGGCGCTGGTACGCGGGCGGCCAATGGCCGTCCGCGTCGGGTGCTCTGCGGGTGCTCGACCGCCGTGGCCAGGTCGACCGTTGGCGGGACGACGTGGACCCGCGCGGCGGGGGAGTGGCGAATGACGTACATCAATTCGATCTGTGGGGATTGGTGGGAACCAAAGAGTCGGTCAGGATCAGGTTAAGAGAAGATCGCGGCTGCGTAGTGGGAGGCCGGTGCTCCTGCTCAGAGCGTCTGCCGGCGTCCGTGGATGTCGGCCTGGGTCGGGCGGCTTGGCTGTACCGATGGCTGTACAACTCTCGACGAAGACTCCACCCCGGTTGCGGGCGCAGCCGGCCAGTCCAACACGGTCAGTTCCGGCCATTGCTGCTGCCAGCGGGATGACTTGGTCTGGTAGACCTCTCGCGGGGCGAGCACCGGGTTCGGGCGCACGACAAGGTTGAACACGTCGGAGAGCCCGTGCGGCGCGTAGACCCGCCACCCACCATCAAGCTCCAGTCGCACCCCTACGCAGCAGGTCGTCGCCGCGAACGAGTCGATCGCCGACTCGGTGGACTCGTACGGAACGCACGGGACCCCGAACTTCTGCTCGTACCAGAGATGAACTCGGGCCTCGTTGCGGATCTCAACCTCCACCGGCAGATCACTGAAGACCTGCCTCCCTGCCTTAATCACGGCGTCCTCGGCTTCCCACGACAGGTCGCTGCCGTCGAAGTAGAAGACGTCGTAGTCCTTGATCCCGCTGGTCGGGGGCCTGTCCGTGACGACGTTCCACACGGTCTGAAAGACGCAGCCCGCCGTCACGTACCAGCCAGGCAACCCCAGCGACGCGGTCCGGTTCAGCACCTCCAGCAACACGTCGTTGCGGGACAGCACCGTCTTCAGGGCGGCGAGCTGCTCGTCCAGGGGAAGGCGACCGATCACGTCCCATGGCTACCACGCATCGCTCGCTCGCCGCTGCCCCCAGCCCCAGAGCCCGGCCATCCCGTCTGCCCTCGACCCACCCACCGGGGCGAGGGCCTGGCCCAGGGCGCCAAGGTGGAGCGGCTACCGGGGGACTGTCCGATCAAAGGCTCTGGCACGGTAACGGTGGTCGCGGCCGGTGACCTATGCGAGCAGGATCCGCTGGCGTAGGAGGGTGAATCCTGCTCGGCCGTACATCTGCCGCTTGAGGAATTTGACCTTGGTGTTGGCGCCCTCCGTCGGTACTTCGGGGGACGCTGCAGGTCTGCGGCGGTGGCGGCGCGGGCATAGCGCTTGACGGTGTTGAGGGTCCACCCGAGCCGGCGGGCGCATTCGAGCAGGCCGACGCCCTGGCCGAGCAGGGCGTGCACGGCGGCGTGCCGGGCCCTGCTGCGTTCGTCCAACACGTGGGTCTGCCGGGGTGGCCGGTGTGCCAGCAGTGGCTGTGCGCGATCACGGTCTTCTCGACCGCCTTGGCGAGGTTGTGCCACAGGTGCCAGCGGTCGGACACCTGCCTCGCGTGCGGCGCACCCGTGCGGATCGCCTCGGCGTAGGCGGCCGACCCGTCCCGGCAGACCACTTCCACCTCGGGATGCTTGCGCAGCCACGCCGCCAACGTGGCGGATTTTCGATCGGGCAGCACCTCGATGCGACGATGGGACACCGCGTCGATCAACAAGGTCGCATACCGGTGGCCGCGGCGCAGCGCGAAATCATCCACGCTGAGCACGGCCGGCGCCGGCCCCGTCGGGTGGGCAGGCCCATGAGCACCCGCAGCACCGTGGATCGGGAGACCCGCACGCCCAGCCGGGCCAGCACGGCTGCTCCGGCCCGCCCCGCCATGACCACCGCCAAGTCGGCGATCAACGCAGTCAACTGGCAGGTCCGGCGCGCCCACCGCCGCGCCAGCGCGGGCACCTGCTCTCGGAACGTGCGCCGCGGGCAGGATGCGGTCGGGCAGACCAGACGCCGCACCCGTAGCTCCACGATCACCCCGCGGCCGCCGACCGGGAGATCGGCCAGACATCGCAGGTGATAGGCGTGCACCCGCGTACTCGGCTGCCCGCACTGCGGGCACGCCACCGCCGCCGGCGGTGTCCGGGCCCGAACCCGCAAACCCTGTCCCTGCTCAACCACCTCATCGATCAGCATCGCGGACAGCTGCGGGAACACTACCTTGATCAAATCGGAACGACACCGGCGCCAGCCTGCCGCACCCTCATCGACCACTGGGGACTGACCACCACCGTCTTCGCGCCAGAGCCTGAGGAATCGTGTCCCATGACATGACGCCAGGCGACCCGCCGCCGACGGCAGCACCACGGTGCCGACCCGGAGGTGTGCGGCCCCGATACGACACTCCGCCTTCCGGTAGCGGCATGGAGTGACACTGGGCACAGCCGACTCCGACGGTGGGCCTGTTCCCCCAGGTCAGAGCGGAACTGTGGGCGCGCGACCGGGTGTCAACGGCGTGTTCACGAAATTTGATTTCAGTCGCCGTCGCCAGTGTCGATGTTGTTACTGCCGAGGCCACGCGCCCGGGCGGGCTCTGCAGGGAGAGTGAACAGCGGTGACTTGGGTTCGCGGTTGGTTGGGGCGCCGTGGCGTTCGAGCCAAGGTGCTTGCAGCGGTGGGTGTCGTGACGCTTGCCGCGGTCTCGGTAGGCGTCGTGGGTGTGTATGCGCTGACGGGAGTGCGTAACAGCGCGCGCGACATCGGCAGCTCCAACGTCGCGCCGCTGCAGGAGCTGACCCAGGTGAGCATCGCGCTGCTGGCGATGCGGGCGGACACCGCCGACTACGGCCTGTCCGGCGACGAGGCCCACCGCGCCGACTTCATTACGAAGATCAATAACGATGACACCGCGCTCGACACGCACCTGTTCGCCTACGCCGAGGTCGGGGCCCGGCCGGAGAAGCACGCACTGGTGACGAAGTTGTGGTCGGCGGTCAACGCGTACCGGATGGTCCGCGACACGAAGATGGCCGGCGCGGTGGCCCGCGGCGACCTGGCTGCATACAAGGCGGTCCGGGACGAGGAAGCGATGCCGCTGATCAATCAGGCGCTGGATGAGCTGACCGGGTTGACGCGTTTCGAGGGCGAGCGGGCCCGTGCGTCGCTGGCCGACGCCGAAGGCTCCTACAACTCGGGCCGCGCGGCCGTGGTCGGCCTGCTGGTGGTCGGCGTACTGGTATCGGTCGCCCTGGCGCTGTGGGTGGCGTACGGAATCGTCCGGCGACTGCGCCACGTGTCGCAGGTGCTCGAGTCGGTCGCCGACGGCGATCTCACCCATGAGGTGGTGGTACGCGGCCAGGACGAGTTGGCCGACATGAGCCGCGCCCTCATCAAGGCCGTCAGCCACCTGCGCAGTACGGTGAGCACGCTGGCCGAGGGAGCGCAGGCCATGGTCACCGCGGGCGAAGAGCTCGGCGCGACCAGCCACTCGATCGAGAGCGGAGCACACCTGACCAGCGGTCGGGCGGTCGCCGTGTCCACGGTGGCCGGTGAGGTGAGCGACCAGATCGCTGCGGTCGCCGCCGGTACCGAGGAGATGAACGCCTCGATGCGGGAGATCTCGGAAATTGCCCATCAGGCGGCGGGGTTCGCCGCATCCGCGATCACGACCACAGAAACCGTGACGGCGACGGTGAACCGGCTCGGCGAGGCGAGCGAGGAGATCACCAAGATCACCGAGGTTATCAGCGGTATCGCCAAGCAGACCAATCTGCTCGCCCTCAACGCGACGATCGAAGCCGCCAGGGCGGGCGAAATGGGCCGAGGATTCGCCATCGTCGCCGGCGAGGTCAAGAACCTCGCTCAGGACACGGCCAGCGCTACCGACGAGGTCCGCCAGCGGGTGGAGGCGATCCGGCAGGAGACGCGCGGCGTGATCTCGGCCATCGCCCAGACCTCGGCGGTGGTGGGCCAGATCAGCGAATACCAGAGCTCGATCGCGGGTGCGGTCGAGAAGCAGACCGATACCGCGGCTGACATCAGCCGTAGCGTGTCGGATGCGGCGACGGGTTCGGGTGAGATAGCGACGACCATCGCCGAGGTGTCGCAGGCTGCCGAGGTCACGACGCAGGGAGTGGGCGAGACCCGACGGGCGGCGGCCGATCTGCTTCGGTGGGGCGTCGAGATCAAACAGTTGGTCGGACAGTTTCGCGTCTGACCCTACGAAGGCACCTTTTCCAAACCATCAGATCTTGGTCTGGCACGGCGTCGATCGTGGTCCAGCGAACAGCGAGACGGGATGCGAACAGCATGAGTGGCGAGTCACGGCTTTGGACATCGTCGGCGTCGGGCCTGTCCCGACGCCGGGTTCTGCGCCTCGGCGGGATGGTCGGAGCGGCCGCGGGCTCAGCCGTGCTCGCCGGGTGCGGCACCCGTGCCGCCGGCTCATCGCGGGCGTCTGCGCCGATCCGGATCGGCTTCGTCAGCCCGCAGACCGGCCCGCTCTCGAACTTCGCCGCGTCGGACAGCTTCGTGGTCGATTCGATGCGAGCCCGCTTCTCCTCCGGCGTACAGCTGGGATCGGTCACTCGCCCGCTTCAGGTCATCGTGCGAGACAGCCGTTCGACGGCCGAAGGGGCGGCGGCCGCCGCCGAGGACCTGGTCAAGAACGAAAAGATCGACTTGATGCTCGTCTCGTCCACCCCCGACACGACCAATCCGGTCGCTGACGTCTGCGAGAAGCAGGCGGTGCCCTGCATCTCCACCTGCGCGCCCTGGGAGCCGTATTTCTTCGGCCGGGGCGGCAACCCAGACACCCCGTTCAAGTGGACCTTCCACTACTTCTTCGGCATGGCCGACATCGCTGCCTCCTGCACCGCGCTCATCTCGGCCGTGCCGACGAATCGCCGGGTCGGGGCGCTGTGGCCGGCCGACCCGGACGGCTCGGCCTGGCGTGATCCCAAGACCGGCTTCGGCCCGATTCTGGCGAAGGCCGGCTTCACCCTGATCGACCCCGGCCCGTACCAGGACGGTACGAACGACTTCGGCCCGTTGCTCCGCTCGCTGAAGGACCAGGATGCGCAGATCCTGCTGGCCCTGCCCATCCCACCGGACGCGCCCACGATTCTGCGGCAGGCGGCCCAGATCGGATACCGGCCCAAGGTCGCCTTCATCTCCAAAGCCGTCGACGTCCCTGGCAGCATTCAAGCAGTCGGCCCCCTCGGCCAGAACGTGGGGATAGGGGTCTACTGGTCACCCAAGTTCCCGTTCACCAGCTCACTGACCCGGCAGACGGCTGCGCAACTCGCCGAGGAGTTCGAGCGGACCACCGGCCAGCAGTGGTTGCAGATCCTCGGCTGTGTCCACGCGCTGTTCGAGGTGGCCATCGCCGCCCTGTCCTCGGCGGGTACCACTGACAAGCACGCTGTCGCCGACCGGCTACGGACGCTGAGTGTCAACACGATCGCCGGACCAGTGAACTTCGCGACGGGCCCGGTGCGGGGCGTGTCGGCCATGCCCGCTGTGAGTGCGCAGTGGCGACGCGATCAGAACGGGCGCTGGGAACCGGTGATCGTCGCCGCCCCCAACCATCCGGAACTGCCCACCGAGTCCGCGGTACAGCCATTCGGGTGACACGGATCGAAGTGCGCTGGCGCCCCTCGTGGCTCGGCTGCGGCACCAGTCATACCGCCTGCTCTGGTATCAGCACCAGGACGGCCGACTGCGTACGGCGCTGAAGCCGACGGACCGGCCGCTTTGTCATCCTGTGTCGAAGTGGTGCAATCGCGAAGGACGATGGTCACGAATAGGGCGTTGCCGGCCTGATGTCCGCGGTGTGGGGTGCTCTGCGGGTGCTCGGCCGCCATGGGACGGATCCGGCTCGGTCTGGACCGTGCGGCACGTCCATGCGGCGGATTAGGCAATCTGAGGTGTACTAAGGATCTTGGACACGTCCTCCGACCTGAGAGGATGAGTCCATGCCCGAGCAGCGTCGCCGGTACAGTCCACAGTTCAAAGCCGAGGCCGTGCAGATGGTGATCGAGACCGGCAA
>NZ_JBLYUB010000020.1:0-144291 GCF_049999945.1 Planosporangium spinosum
GCAGAACAAAAGAGCGACCCGGAGATCCGCCGCTGTCTCAAGCGCTACACCGCGCGCCGACTGTTCCGGTTGATGGAAACCGCCGCAGCGCTTGACAGGCCATAGAAGCGTCAAGTGGAGCCCGACAACCAGCTATCGGCCGTGTCCGGTCTCAGGACCTGCGTGACACATCGGTATCAGGACCTGGGTGACACTCCGCCGAGTGCTGGTGGAGTTGACCATGACGGAGCAGCGGTACCGCGCTGTGTTGAAGGTTCAGGCCGGGGTGCCGGTGACCGAGGTGGCCGAGCGGTTCGGGGTGTTCCGCCAGGCGGTGCACCGCTGGATCGGCTGGCACCGCGACGAAGGTTTGGACGGCTTAGCGGGCCGGTCGAGCCGTCCACACAGCTCGCCGATCCAGACTCCGCCCGAGGTGGAAGCGGCGATCTGCGAGCTGCGTCGGACCCATCCGCGGTGGGGCGCCCGGCGGATCGAGTTCGAGTTGGGCCGCAACGGCTGCCCCGGTCGTATCCCCTCGCGTGTCACGATCCACCGGGTCCTGGTCCGGCACGGCCTGATCGACGCGGTCCCTCGTCGGCGACGGCGGGAGGACTACCGGCGCTGGCAGCGGGCGGTGCCGATGGAACTGTGGCAGCTCGACATCGTCGACGGCATCCGGCTGGCCGACGGGTCGGAGACCAAGATTGTCACTGGGGTTGACGACCACTCCCGGTTCTGCGTCATCGCCACTGTGGTGCGTCGGGCCACCAGCCGAGCCGTCTGCTCGGCGTTCGCCGAGGCGTTGCACCGGTTCGGGATCCCCGACGAGGTCTTGACTGACAATGGCAAGCAGTTCACCGGCCGGTTCACCAAGCCCCGTCCGGCCGAGGTCATGTTCGAGCGGATCTGCCGGGAGAACGGCATCGTCGCCCGCAACACCAAACCGAGAACCCCGACCACGACGGGGAAAGTGGAGCGGTTCCACCAGACCCTGCAACGCGAACTGCTCGACCATGTCCAGGTGTGGCCGGATCTAGAGGCGGCGCAGGCCGCCGTGGACGCGTTCCGGCACGAGTACAACACCAACCGACCCCATCAGTCGCTGGACATGGCGTTTCCGGCCGACCGGTTCACGCCCCGACCGGTCGACGAGCGGCTGCCGCTGCGACTGCCCACCGCGCTGTCAGCGGCCACTCTCACCGCGCGCACCGACCCGACTCCGGCGGCATTGCCTTCCCCGAGCGCGCCTGTGCCGCCGGCTCCGCTCGTGCTGTCCACCAACGGCGTCGACCCGGTCGACCTGGCCGTGGAGTTCACCCGGGTCGTGCCACTGTCCGGGAACCTGTGCGTATGCGGCCAGCAGTTCTGGCTCGGCCCGACCGGGCCGGCACCACGGTCACGTTCTGGGCCGACACCACCGTCGTGCACCTGCGGGTCAACGGAGTGCGACTCAAGACCGTCCCGTCCCGACTCACCATCGCCCAGCTGCAGCGGCTACTCGCCGAGGACGCCCAACCGGCCGGCCCGCCACCCATCCCCGCCGGTCAGCCCGGCGACCCGATCGAGGTCGACCGCACCGTCAACACTGTCGGCGCGATCGGCCTCGCCGGCCGGCAGCACTCCGTCGGCTACCACTTCGCCGGCCGGCGCGTCACCGTCCGCCTCGACCACGGCCTGCTCCAACTCGTCGACAACGGCATCCTGCGGCGCAGCCTGCCCAACCCCCTCACCCCCGCCGAGACGGCCCGCATCCGCGACGCCCGACCCGCCGGCCCACCACCAACGCCGGCGGTCGAGCCGGTGCGCGTGGAACGGCGAGTCAGCTGCCGGGGCGCTGTCGTTGTCGCCCGCCAACGCATCCACGTCGGTATGGTCCACGCCGGACGCACCGTCGCCGTCGAAGCCGCCGACCACACCTTCCGCGTCTACGCCGGCGACGAGCTGCTCGCCGAGGTTGCGCGGACCGCCACCAGGCCGATCGCCCGGTTCAAGGTCCGCAAGCCCGAACCGCCGCGCCGGCCTCCCGGTCAGCGCACTCCTGACCCTCGAGAATCCGATCACCCTGCCGGGCCGGTGGAGGCAGGCTGAACTCATAGCAACCGGCAAGCCATGGACCGGCGACGACATCCGTCACAACGAGGAGTGTCACCAGCGGTGGATCCTGCGCAGCAACCGGCGCACCAGCGACCCGGACTACACCGAGCAGTGGTATGACGCCTGGCTTCGGTCGTTGAAACGGGACCCCCCATAGGCGTCTCTTCTGGGCCCAGGGCGGAGTGTTTCTCCATGATCAATGTGCGGGACTTTGGGTCCCGCCCTGGAGGCGTCGGCGGGTGAGCCGAGCATGTCGATCAATTAGCCGGGGCCGCCGGTGACGTCGTGGCCGCCGAGAAGGGCATCGACCTCGTCGTAGCCGCTCGGGCCGATGCTGCCGGTGAGCTGGCGGCGATGGACTCCTGTGATTCAGCGCGCGCGGCGGTAGTGCGTGGCCACCGCGCCGTTGCGGAGCGGCTCCGCCGAGATCAGCTCGAGCTGGCGCGTGCCGGGCAGCCCGCCCTGGTGCAGCGTCGGGCCGTGGCCGGCGATCCTGGGATGGACGAGCAGCTTGTACTCGTCGATCAGGTCCAGCCGGTCGAGCTCGGTCGCGAGCTTGCCGCTTCCGAGGAGGACCCCGGCCGGGGTCGCGTCCTTGAGCTTCTGCACGCCCTCACGCAGATCGCCGGCGATGTGGTGGCTGTTGGCCCATGGGAAGTCTTTGCGCGTCGACGACACCACGTACTTGGGTTTGGCCTCCAGCTTGACCGCCCACTCGCGCATGGCCGGCGGCGCCTCCTCGTCGCCGCGGGCGACGGCCGGCCAATAGCTCTCCATCATCTCGTAGGTGACGCGACCCCACAGCATTGCCCCGCCCTCGTCCATGAGACGGGTGAAGAAGGAGTGCGTCTCGTCGTCGGCGATCCCCTCCTGGTGGTCGACGCAACCGTCCAGGGTGAGGTTGAGGCTGAAGATGAGCAGTCCCATGGCCGGCGAGTCTAACGCCACTACGGCGTCGACCCAGGCGGACGTCGCGTCAGCGAGCTCGAGGTACACGCGCCCCGTCTCGTTGAAGTCATCGGTCTGGACGAACCTGCGCTCGCTCGCGGGCTTCGCCAGGTCGACACCCACATCCAGGGCGGGTCCCAAACTCACGCCCAATGAACCCGCCGGAAGATGCCGGGACCCAGACTCCCGCCCAACCGGGACCGCTACTCGCGCTCAGAGCCAGACGCCGAGTGCGGCGGCTGCCGGTTCTGGGTCGCGCTGCACGGACACCTGGGCCGCGACTACGGCGCCTGCACGAACGCGGACTCGCCCTTCGACGGTCAGGTCCGCTTCGAGCACGACGGCTGCGCCGCCTACGCCGACCGTGAAGACGGCTCATTCGGGCAGCTTGAAACCGGATCCAGGAAGATCGTCTAGCCGGACGTGTCATTCACGTCCCGAGACTGATCTGTCACCCATGTCCTGAGTGCCTGTCTGGGATCTGAACCTCTGGATCGATCGGAGACGATCCTCAGTGTCGATGCCCGGCGTGTCGAGATGACAACAGGCAGAGCTCTTCGGTAGGTGCACTGGCGACCAAACCAGTTGTGCCACAACCGAAGAGCCCCGCATGAGTTTCTACCTGGTCGCCGGTGTCAGCGCACCTACCGACCCGGCGGATGCGTCCGCGCATCTGTCCACTGCCCGGCCCCGCCGCTACCCCTCCGATACCAGCGACGCCGAGTGGGCGGTCCTTGCTCCGCTGGTACCGGCCGGCGGGCCAGGCCGCCAGGGTGGACGCCGACCGACACATTCGCGCCGCGACATCATCGACGCGATCCGCTACATCGCCCACAACGGGTGCGTGTGGCGGGCGCTGCCGGCGGACTTCCCGCCCTGGCAGACCGTCTACGACTACCACGCCCGGTGGATCGCCGACGGCACCATCACCCGGCTGCACAACGCGTTACGTGACCAGGTCCGCCATGTCGAAGGCCGCGACCACGATCCCACTGCGGCCATCATCGATTCCCAGTCCGTACGCGCCGCCGAGACGGTCGCCCGCACCAGCCGCGGCTACGACGCCGGCAAGAAGGTCAACGGCCGCAAACGTCACCTTGCTGTCGACACCATCGGGCTGCTGCTCGTGGTGATGGTCAGCGCCGCCTCGGTGCAGGACCGCCACGCCGCTCGCATAGTGATCAACGCGCTGCGTGCGTGTCAGCGCCAGGTACGGATGGTCTGGGCCGACAGCGGCTACAACGGCACACTGGTCACCTGGGCGGCTACTCTGACGATCACCGTGCGGATCGTGGCCAAGCTCGCCGGTCAGATCGGATTCCGTGTGCTGCCTCGCCGCTGGGTGGTCGAGCGGACCCTGGCCTGGATCAGCCGCTGCCGACGCACCGTCCGCGACTACGAGCGCCTACCCGCTCACCACGCCGCCATGGTCCACTGGGCGATGATCATCGTGATGACCAGACGCCTGGCACGCCATCACCCAACTACCGCCACGGCATGAGATCCCAGACAGGCACTGAGACTCGACAATCAGCTATCGGCCGTTGTGACCCGACAACTGATGTACGACAGAACTCCGTCAGTTGAGGTGCGACACCGGCCAGGGAACTAGGCAAACGAGCCGTTGCCGCCTGAACGTACGGATCTGACGATGAGTGCTTGCCCCTGCATCGGCTCACCGTGTCAGCTGGCGCAGCTTCCCATCCCGGCATCGACTTGCCAATACGGCAAGTATATGCCAGAGTGGTATGCATGGATGACGAGATGACGCCCGAAGCGGCCCGTGACGCGATACGCTCCGCCGCCAGCGCGTCTCAACGGCTGCGGGCACGAGCGCGCTGGGCCAGCACAAAACTCACCGTCTTCGGGGTCGGCATCGGTCTGGTCACGGCTGCCGTCGGTCTCACCGAGTCGAAGCTGTTGAAGAGCGCCGTCTTCGTGGCGTGGGGGGCCCTGGCCGTAGCCATGACAATGTGGGAACGCCGCCGCCTCGCCCACCTTGCCGGCACACGCCAGCGCATCAGCCCGTACTGGGCTGGCAGCTTTGCCTTCTACGGCGTAGCGCTGGCAGCGGGCACCGACAAGACATTGGGAGACTTGACATACTGGCTGCCCGCCAGCGCAATAGTCGCACTGCCCATGCTCATCGGAGCGTTGCGGGAGCGGCGCGCATGAGCCACGGACGCGACAGTGACGCCGGGTGTGCGGGAGGCCTCACCCATCCGCGCCGCGATCTGGACGAGCTGCTGACCCACGCGGTCCGGTTCTCGATCGTCGCCGCGCTCGCTGGCGTTCAGCGCGCTGAGTTCGCCGCGGTACGCGACAGCGTGGAGATCAGCGACGCGATGCTCTCCAAGCAGGTGGCACTGCTGGAGAAGGCGAGCTACGTCCACGTCGAGAAGGGGCGCGTCGGCCGGCGACCGCGTACCTGGCTGTCACTGACCGGCGAAGGGATAGCGGCGTACGAGAAGCATGTCGCGGCGCTGCGAGCCATCGCCGGGCTCGCCGACTGACGCCAGACCGACCACATTGCCGCGATCCGCGCGGCTGTCGCAGATCAGTTGACGGACGCGTGTCGCACATCAGTCGACGGAGGACATCAGCTATCGGCCGTGTCGTACTCCGCTTGATGCGCTACATCGTGGCTTCACTTGATGCGTAACAGTCTGCCAAGGGCTGGTCGTGTTCGAGGTAAGGCCGCAGCCGTTTACACAGCTTGACGACGGCTGTCATTGGACCGCGAGGTGCGCCGGCCCATCGATCGCCGGTCATCCAGTCGTACTGGGCCGGCGTGCCGGGGTGGCGGACGAACACGTGTTGATGGAAGTGCGCGAAACTCATGCCGACGATAGCCGAGAACACGAAGTTGACGCCCAACTCCTTCCGCAAGCCCGAGGCGGCTCGCCTGACGGTACGGCCGATCGCTTCGGCCTCAGCGTCGCTAAGGTCGGCGAGGTGCTGGCTTTGGAGGCAGCCCTCGCCGGACACCGGCTGCCCGCGGTACCGGACCGGCGCCCGGTCGCATCGCCGCGCCACCCCGATCGTGGTCCTGACGCAGCGGCCCCCGCAGGACGCCCACCGCTGGCCCGCCACGCCGGCGGCACCGCCCCCGCCCGACGGCTCGCGCTTCTGATCGCGCCGGCGTAGCCGGGCCGCGACCGGTCAGCCGACCGTGGAGAAGATCCGCTGTTGGATCTCCCTGCGGTAGTCGTCCAAGGCGTTGTCGATGTGGATCGCGGCCGCCTGGGCCGCACCTTCCGGGTCACCGGCGCGGATCGCCTGATAGATGGCGTCGTGCTCGTCGACGGCCTTGGCGGCATGGCCACCAACCGAGCCACGCAGCCCGATAAGAGTGGATTGTGCCTGCAGCCGGCGCGCCTCGCGCACCGCGATCTGGAGAAACATGTTGTGCGAGGCGGTGGCGATACTGGCGTGGAACGCCTCATCCCCCTCGCTGAACAAGTCTTCGCGCCCGGTTTCGAAGCCACCGCGGCACATTTGCGCCGCCTTCTCGATGGCCTGCAGCTCGGCGGGGGTAGCCCGTCGCGCGGCCAGCCGGCTGGTCTCCATCTCCTGCGTCCGGCGAAACTCGAAGAGCATGTAGACGTGGTCCAGGTCGGTGGGGAGGAAGAAGTGCGCCCACCGCCCGGCACCGAACATTCCCTCGTCATCGGCGACGTAAAGGCCGCGGCCTTTCTCGGCGCGAACCCGGCCGAGCGCCGAGAGAATCTTGACTGCCTCGCGAACGACGGTGCGGCTCGTGCCCAGTTGTCGGGCCAGCTCGACTTCGGTGGGCATGCGGTCACCGGGGCGCAGGCGTAGCTGGGCGATCAACTCCAACACCCGCTCGGCGGCCACCTCGTAGCCCGGCCGGTATCCGCGTTCCGCGCGCTCGGTTTCCGTCACGGCCGCCCTCCGCAGATCAAGCCGATGGATGCGACTCATTGGCGTCCATATGTACTTGCGTCGAATCCTAGCCTCAGCCTCCGACGCGCGGCAGCCCATGCCCGCAGATCCGGGCACCCGGCGGCCCAGCACCCCGGCTTCGGCCACGAAATGAGTCCCGCGGGCGCCGACACCGCAGCCTGACACTGCCGCTCGGGTGCGCCCACCGCGGTGGAGCGGACGGCGCGGCCCCGCCACCGGACCTGTGCCAGGTTCGGGGCCGGACCTCGCCGGTTACCTGGCCCCGAAACCGATCAGTTGCGCAGGCTCCACTGCTGGTTCGACCCGCCCAGCAACCGTACAGCTGGATCAGCGTCCCGTTGCCGGTCCCGGAACCGCTGGCGTCGAGGCACAGCCCGGACTGCACTCCGGTGATGGCGCCGTTGGGGTTGACGTTCCACTGCTGGTTCGGCTGGCCGTTGCAGTCCCAGATGATCACCCCAGTGCCATGGGTCGTGCCGCCGCCCGAGGCATCCAGGCACTTGTTCCCGTATACCGTCAACTGCCTGTGATGCCCTGACCGTTGTTCAGGATCCACCGGACGGTCCACCCGTTGATCGCCGAACTGCCGGCCGTCACCGTGACCTCGCCCTGGAAGCCGCCGGTCCACGAGCTGACCGTGCGGTACGTCGCGCTGCACGCGCCGACGCGTCGGCCACCTGCCGTCGCATCGCGGCGTACCTCCTGGTCCGGCGCCACCGCGGTGGCCGCCGCGGTGGTCCGGTGCAGCTGGCGGTGGCGGGTGCCGTGCCACCGCGGTCCGGCCGGGTTCAGCTGCGGCTCCATTTCTGGCTGGCCGCCCCGGTGCAGTCCCAGATCTGGGTACGCGTGCCGTTGGCCGTACCGTTGCTCACCAGATCCAGGCACCGGCCGGAACCGACCGCGGTGATGGTGCCGTCGGCGTTGAACCGCCACTGTTGGTTCGCCTGGCCGTGGCAGTCCCAGATGATCACAGGTGTGCCGTTGGCGGTGCCGGCGTTGTTGACGTCGAGACACTTGCTGCCGTAGACCCGCAACTCCTGGGCGCTGGTCGAGGTCCACGACTGGTTGCTCTGGCCGTGGCAGTCCCAGATGATGACCGCGGCGCCGTTGGTCTGCGACGCACCGTTGACGTCCAGGCACCGGTTGGCCGGGGCGCTGCGGATGGCCGACGTGGTGCTCGGCGGAGGCGTGCCACCGCCGGAGACCAGGAACATCGCGGCGCCGTGCGCCGGCACCGACGCGCTGATCGCGCCGGTGGACGTGGAGTCGGTGTGTGCCCACAGGTCGCGGACCGTGTACGACGCGGCGCTACCGAGACCGAGCGCGGTGGCCGTGGTGGACACCGTGGCGGTGTTCCCGCCGCGGTTGAGCAGGACCGTGGCCACCGCACCGGTGGACATCGGCTTGCGCCAGACCTCCAGGTCACCACTGTCACTGATCTTGTAACCCTGCCTTCCACCCCAGTCCTGGTTGACCGCGATGACTTCGGTGTTGGTGAGGATAGCCCGGGTGGCCGCCGACATCGTGCGGATGTCGTTGCCGGCCAGCAGCGGCGCGTTCAGTAGCGACCACAGGCTGAAGTGGGCGCGGGACTCGGTGTCGGTGGGACCGTTGCCGACCTCCAGCATGTCCGGGTCGTTCCACGCGCCGGGCCCGGCGTACGTCTCCTTGCCGACCTGCTGGTCGAGGATGCCCATGATGGAGTTCCAGTTCCCGGCGATGTCGCCGGTGTTGCGCCACGAGTTGCCGACCCCGGCACCCCAGGTCCAGACGTTCTCCTGGCCCCAGTTGCAGAGACTGAACAGGATCGGCCGACCGGTGGCGGCCAGCGCGTCCCGCATCGCGGTGTAGCGCTGCTGCGCGCTGCGACCCAGGTGGTCGCCGCAGTTGTCGTACTTGAGATAGTCGATCCCCCACGACGCCCAGAGGTTGGCGTCCCGCTGCTCGTTGTTGATGCTGGCCGGGTAACCGGCACACGTCGTGGTCCCCGCCGAGGAGTAGATGCCCAACCTGAGGCCCTTGCCGTGGACGTAGTCCGCCAGGGCCTTGATGCCGCTAGGGAACTTCTGCGGATCAGCGACCAGGTCGCCGTTGGCATTGCGCTGCCGGGTGGACCAGCAGTCGTCGATGTTGACGTACTGGTACCCGACCGCCGCCATGCCACTGGACACCATCGCGTCGGCGGTCTGCCGGATCAAGCTCTCGTTGACGTTGCACCCGAACGAGTTCCAGTCGTTCCAGCCCATCTGCGGCGTGCGGGCCAGGCCGTTGTTCAACGCCTGCGCCGGCGGGGCACCCGCGAGCACCGCCGCGCCGACGGTTGCGGCGAGCAGAACGGGGAGCAGTAGGGCGGCTTTTCTGAGCATGTGCACTCCTCGCCTGATCGGGGCCGTGGCCTCCGTCGAACGCGGCCCGGACGGCCTGGTACCCGGCCCGGCAGCCCGGGTAGGCGGTGATGATGCGTTTCCGGCTGCCCGGCGCCGGTGCCGGTGGGTTCCGCACATCGCGCTTTCCCCACGTGCAGTGGGTGGTCTGCTCCGGGGCGACGTGCGGGTACGACCTACACGTCGGGGTTCCCCAGACGCCGCAAGCCGCTAATGAGATCCGACATCGCGCCAAGCCGGCTCGATCAGCCTAGGTCGATGAGTCTGAAGCCGTCAAGTGAAGTTCATCGATGGAGTGCGCGCTTCAGGTGATCCCGGAATCGCCCGCGTTCTCCGGCCGTCCCGGCATCGCGCCCCCGGTCGGGAACGGCGGGGCGGCGGTCGAAGCGGGAGTCGTCCGCGCTATTTCGGGGACCAATGAGTCATACCTATGGCCAACGCCGGTCTAGGTCCGGCTCGCAACCTGACCCGGGCGCACGGAGGGCCGGCGCTGTCCCGGTCCCCCAGCCCGGTGGGGTGGCTGCTGCCCCGCGGATCACCACGTTCAGACCGCTGGTACGGGCGGGCGCTGGCCCTCTCCGGCGGCGCCCGACTGAAGGCGACGCCGCTGGTACGCGGCGGCGAGGATCAGGTAGCCGCTGGCGGTCCAGGTGTAGGCGCGGTCCCGCAGGCCCGCTCCGGTCAGCGCGTCGAAGTTCTCGGCAAACCCGGACCGTTCGCACAGTGTCCGGAACCGACTGCTGATGTCGTCGGCGAGTGCGGTGAACCCGCCGCGGCGCAGCCCGTCCTCGATCAGGACGGTCGCTGGGGCCCAGATAGGACCACGCCAGTAGCCGTCGGCCTGGTAGTGGGGTGAGGTCGGCAGCTCGGTGGCCAGCCCGTGGGGCGTCAGGTGGCAGTGGAGGCGGCCGACCAGCGCCTGCAGTATCGGGTCGGGCAGTTCGTCCGCGAGCACGATGGGCATCAGGTCGAGCAGGCTGGCGCTGGTCCAGGTGTCGTCGGTGCCGGCCGCCCGGGCGGCGAACTGCTCCCCGCTCCACAGGTCCACCAGCGCCCCGCAGATCCGGTCAGCGGTCCGGCTCCAGGCCACCGCGTCGCCGGGGAGTTCCAGCTCGCCGGCGAGGTCCGCGAGTTGCCGCAACTGCAGGACGAGGTACGCGGCCAGGTCGGCCGATTCGACCACGCGTCCGGGGTCGAAGGTGGTGGCGTTGTCCCAACCGCTGTCGTTGCCGTGCTGGTAGTGCGGGAGCGGGCGGCCGGGCACGCGGCGGGAAATGAGCCAGAAGCGGGTCCAGCCCTCCAGCATCCGGTAGGCCCGGAGCATCTCGGCCCGCGGTAGCGCCGGGATCTCCCGGCGAAGCCGGCGCAGGGCCCAGCCGTGGATGGGCGGTTTGACGAAGTTGTAGAGGACCTCGGAGTGCGCGACGGAGTCGGGCAGGGAACCGGAGCTGTCCTGGTGGTCGAAGGGCAGCAGAAACTGGTCCCAGGCCAGCTCCGGCTGCCCCGCGGCCAGGGCGAGCGCGTTGAAGCAGTGGTCCCAGCTCCACACCTTGTCCATCCAGTGCTTGGACATCAGCACGGCCGGTCGGGTGACGAATCCGGCGGGACGGACGGTTGCCGACCACAGCACGTAGGCGGCCAGCTCGGCGGCTGGCGTCTCGACGGTGCGCCAGGGTGCGACCGCGTCCGCGTACCGGGAGAAGTCCGCGGCCGCGGCGGCAGCGACCTGGTCGAACGTCAGGTCCGCCCGGTACGGCGGGCGGGCGGTGCCGTACTCCTCGATGGCCAACTCCCAGGCGCCCCCGTCAGGGCAGGTGACGGCCCGCTCGACGGTGCCCAGCTGCTGCTCGCCTGTTGCGGTGACCGGCGAACCCGCTACCGGCGTGACGCGGTACCGCCGGCCCGTCTCGTACAGGGTGAACAGGTACGACCCGTCCACCGGGTCGTGCAGGAAGTAGGGCCCGGAGAACGGCGTCAGGGCAGGTCGGGCGGCGGCGATGCCCAGACCGAGCCCGGCGCCGCGGACGCGTACGGTATCGACGGATTCGTAGGCCAGCTCGATCCGGGCGTCGCCCCGCGCCCAGGTCAACCGGGATGGTTCGGCGGTGATGGTGGTCTCCACCCGCGCGCCGCCGGCCTGCGGGACCAGCCGCAGCACCGGGTGCATTCCGGTCTGGTGCGATACGAGATGGACGTCGTCCGCGTAGGTCTTCTCCGCGATGACCGGGGAGAAGCCGAACCAGGATCCGCAGTAGCTGAACGGAATCTCCCGTATCGAGAACTGCGGGCCGGGTCGGGCGACGGGCATGGTGAGGCTCGCTTTCGCTGGTTTCGGTCCGGTCAATCCCTGAGTGCACCGGCGGTGACACCGGCGGCGATGTAGCGTTGCGCGACGACCAGGAGCACGGCCGCGGGGACCGATGCCACGACGGCGGTCGCCATGATCGCGTTCCACTGCTGGTTGTTGTTGCCGATGTACTGGTAGATGCCCAACGTGATCGGTCGCCGCTCGCCGCCGCCATCCAGGGTGGACGCGGAAACTAAATCCGACCAGGCCCGCAGGAAGGCGAACAGGGCGACGGTGATGGTCGCGTTCCGGCCGACCGACCAGAACGTGCGCAGCGTTCCCGCGCCATCCACAGTGGCCGCCCGGGTGTGCTCCTCAGGAATCGTCGACATGAACGCCTCGAAGATGAGCACGCCGAACGGGACCGCGATGGTGGCGTCCGCGACGAGGAGGCCGGGCAGCGTGTTGATCACGCCAAGGTGCGGGTAAGCCGTGGTCGAATCGATTCGAACGAATCTAAGCTCATTTCCAGCGTCGGTCAAGACGTGGCGCAGCCCGGAAAGGCTAGATTAGGCCGGTGATCAGGTGGTCGCCCGGATACCGGAGATTGACAGCTATTGGTAGGTGACCTACGTTTGCCGAATCGGTTCAACAGCTCGGAGCCCTGAGCGCGGACGCCGGGTCCGCTAGGGCAAGCTGCCCACAGGCACGACCACGCCCGAACCGATCCGAGGAGTGCGGCATGAACATCGGCGAGATTGCCCGCAGAGCCGGCGTATCCCGCAGCACCGTGTCCTACGCCCTCAGCGGCAAGCGGACGGTCTCCGAAGCGACCCGGCGACGCATCCAGGCCGTCATCGACGAATCGGACTACCATCCCAACGCCGCCGCCCGCGCATTGAAGGAAGGCCGCACCCGCACCCTCGGGCTCGTCATCCCGCCGGCCAGCCTGCGCCTGACCGACGTTCAGCTCGGCTTCGTGGCCAGCGTCGTCGAAGCCGCCGCCCGGGTCGACCTCGACGTGCTGCTCTCCCCCTCCGGCGGCGACCACGACCGGTCCTTCGAACGGATCGTCACCGGCCGCCGGGTGGACGGCGTCATCCTGATGGAGATCCGGCTGCAGGACGAGCGGGTCGCCCGGCTGCAGCAGAGCGGCCTGCCATTCGTCACCATCGGCCACACCGCCGACCCGCACGGCACCTGCTGGGTCGACATCGACTACGCCACCCTCGTCACCCGGTGCGTGCACCACCTCGCCGACCTCGGCCACCGGCACGTCGCCCTCATCAACCGCTCCGCCGAGCTCGTCGCCTCCGGTTACGGCCCGGCCCACCGCGCGCTGACCGGCTTCCGCCACGGCATCGGTCAGCGCGGGCTGACCGGAGTGGACATCTGCTGCGCCGACGACCCCGCCGCCGGTGAGGCGTGCCTGGAGCGGCTGCGCACCGAGCACCCGGACATCACGGCGATCGTCACCATCAACGAGGCGGCCCTCCCGGGCGTCCAGCGCGCCGTCGAGGGCGCCGGCATCGCCGTACCCCAGGACCTGTCGATCACCGGCGTCCTCGCCCGGCACTGGGCCGAGGGCTTCCGCCCGCCGCTGACCGCCGCCGACGTGCCGACAGAGATGGGCACGCAGGCGGTCAACCTGCTCCTCGAACGCATCGCCACCCCCGACACTCCACCCCAGCACCTGCTGCTGACCCCACCCATCTCGCTGCGCGCCAGCACCGGCCCCGCGCCGGGCCGGTAGCCCGCAGGGGCGAACGCGGCGGACGAGCCGGCGGCACATCGGCCGGTCCCGCACGCCCACATCCGCCACGCCGGTCCCAGGAGTCACCCATGGATCCCCGTTCCCAGATCGGCCGGTGCGGGGGGCGGGACCCGCACCGGCCCACCGGCGCGAGGACGGCGCCCAGTCCGACTGGACCTGGTTACGCCCGGCCGTCTTGGTGCGGTAGAGCGCCTCGTCCGCCCGGAGCGCGGCTGGCAGGTCAGACGGCGGTCATGGTCCATTGGTTGTTGGTGCTGCCGTTCGGCGCCCACAGCACCACCGTGGAACCGACGGTGGAGTCGCCGGCGCCGTCCAGCGCGGTGCCGGTGCCCCGGTTGATGATCTGATAGCGGCCGTTGCCGAGACTGTTGAGCCGCCACTGCTGGTTGTTACCGCCGTTCCACGGCGCCTGCATGGCGGTGGCGCCGTTGGCGCTGTTACCCCCGCTGTCGACCACCATGCCGTTGGTGCGGTTGACGATGCGGTAGTAGCCGCCGCCCAGGTCCACCAGTTGCCACTGCAGGTTGCTGCTGCCGTCCCAGTTCCACTGCTTGAGCCGCGAGCCGGACGCGACGCTGCCGCCGCTGTCCAGGACCAGGCCGGTGGTGACATTGGCGATCCGCACCCAGCCGGTGCTCGGGCCGCCGCCACCCCAGGCGGGGATCTGGCCGGCGAAGGTCAGCTTGATCACGTATGCCAGGGCGCTGAACGGGGCGTTGGCCGACGGCAGGGTCACGTGTAGGCCGGCGCCGTCCTGACTGCGGCTCGGCAGGTCGATGTACTGTCCGGCGTTGGGGCCGAGCAGCTGCACCGAGACCAGCGTGCTCAGGTTGATCTGGTTGGTGCTCAGGCTGGGGATGTTCAGCGTGCTGCCCGGCCAGCCCAGCACGGTGGCGTACAGCACGGTGTTGTCCTTGTTGCGGGTGAACCGGATGTCCTGGCTGGTGCCCTCGCGGGGGGTGGTGAACGATCCGCCACCCATCTGGGTCGGGCCCTCACCGTGGATCGCGAAGACGCGGGTGGCGTAGACCGACTCACCGAACCGCTTGAGCTGGTCACCGATGCCGCGCAGGACCGCCTGCTGCCCGGCCGGGATGGTGCCGTCCGCCATGGGGGCGATGTTGAGCACCATGGTGCCGCCCTTGCTGACCCGGTCGATCAGGGCGTGCAGCAGGGCCTTGGTCGAGTAGTAGCCGATACCCTGGGTGTAGCACCAGCTGGAGCTGGAGATGCTGTCGTCGGTCAGCCAGTACGGGGTCTGGATGCCGGCCGGGCCGCCGCGCTCGAAGTCGTAGACCTCGCCGCGGTTGTTGAACCCGTCCTTGTACGTGGCGACCACGTCGGCGTTCCAGGCCACCGCCTTGTTGTAGTAGTAGGCCAGGAACTCCAGCCGTCGCGCCTCCGGGATCGCGCCCAGGTTGAAGTCCTGCCAGATGATGTCCGGCCGGTAGCCATCGATCACCTCACGCAGCTTGTCCACCCACAGCTGCTGCTCGGCGGCCGCGCCGAGCTGGCCGTACAGCTTCTTGAGGCTGCTGTCCGACTGCGCCGGCACCGCGCTGTAGTAGCCGGTGAAGTTGTAGGCATGGTGCAGCGACACGAACAGCCTCATCCCCTTGGCGCGGATCGCATCGGCGTGCAGCCGCAGCATGTCCAGCTTCGGCCCCTTGGCCACCGAGTTCCACTCGTTGACCGTGCTGTTCCACTGGGAGAACCCGTCGTGGTGCTCGGCCACCGGCCCGGCGAACCTGGCACCCGCGTCGACGAACAGCTGCGCCCAGGCGTCCGGGTCCCAGTTGCCGCCGGCGGAGACCAGCTTGGGCGCGTACTGCACCCAGTTGCCGGCCTTGTCGCGGGCGCCGTTGATGAAGTTGTGGTACGGCCACCCGGACGGATCGCCGTACACGCTCTTGTGGTGGTTGTTCTCCGCCGAGTTGGCGATGTACATGTTGCGCGGGTACCACTCGTTGCCGAACGCGGGGACACTGTAGACACCCCAGTGGTAGTAGATGCCGAACTTGGCATCCTGGAACCACTCCGGCGCCGGCGGGTGCTGGTCCACCGAGGCCCAGGTCGCGGCGTAACTCTGCGGACCGGCCGTGGCCCAGACGACACCGGCCCGCGACAGGCCGGCGGTGACCGCGCCGACACCTACCGCAGCGAGCAGGCGGCGACGGCTGACGGGGAAGGATGACGACGACATGGCGGGTAACCTCCCGGGTACGGGATGCAGGGCGGTTGGTGGGTGAACGGCATCCGGCGGGCGGGCCTGGTGTTTCTCCCTTCTCACCCGACGAGGGCGGCGCACGACGTCGAGAGTGCGAAGAGCCGCCGTGCTGTGTTGCCGTCCGTCGATCGCGGTAGACCGCGCGCATACCGCCGACTGCCGGCGGCCGGCCGGGCGGGATCGCGTTCCGGACAGGCGATGTCACCGCGTAGTCATAATTACGTCCATCAATTCGTTGCCAGTCAAGTCTCCAGGCCCGCCTAATTTTCCGGTCCGCGATCCGAGATTTCCTACCCTTACGCGCCAGTGGCGGCCGTCAGCCGCTGATCACTGCGCGATGGCCACCCGGGCCAGCTCGGACATCGACACACTTCACTTGACAGTGTCAGACTCATCGACTTACGCTCGTCGAACCGGTTCGACGTGGGAGCGGACAGGCAGACCGGGGCTCATGGGTCGCAGCCGCGCGCGCCGTACGCATGCGACCACGGCGGCAACTGGTCAGTCGCGGGATCTGGCCAGTGCCGCATCGGGCGATGGCCGCACGGAGCCGCCAGGCAATTCGCCGGTACGCCCGCCCCGTGAGCGGTCATCCGACTACTCGACTCTTGGGGGTCTCTCGTGCGGTTGTTCCCGACACGTACCGCCCGGCTGCCGCTGCTGGCCGGTCTGGCCACCGCGGCGTTGACCGGCACGGCAGCCGTTGTGGTCGTCGCCGGTTCAGCGGTCGCCGCCACGACCACGCTGTACGCCTCCCCCTCCGGCACCGGCAACACATGCTCCTCCACCGAACCGTGTCCCCTGGCCGCGGCACAGGCGGCCGTGCGCTCCCTGACCGGTGGCATGTCCGACGACATCGTGGTGCAGCTGGCGGACGGGGTGTACCGGCTGACCACGCCCTGGCGGCTGACCTCCGCCGACTCGGGCACAGGCGGCCATACGGTGCGGTGGCAGGCCGCACCATCAGCGCAGCCGACCATCAGCGGCGCGAAGAGAGTGACCGGATGGACGGTGGCCAACCAAGCCAGGAACATCTGGCAGGCCAGCGTGGGAGCCGGCCTGGAAACCCGGCAGTTGTACGTCAACGGCACCGTCGCCACCCGGGCCCGTGCCCAGGTCAACCGGTCCGACTTCACCTTCACCACCACCGGGCTGCGGTTCACCGCCAGCAGCCTCGGCTACCTCAACAGCCTGGCCAACCAGAACCGCGTCGAGGTGGAAAGCGTCAACTCCTTCACCGACCGGTACTCCCCGGTCCAGAGCATCGGCGGCAACGTCATCACCATGCAGCAGCCGGCGTGGAACAACAACACCTTCGGGTACGACACGTTCAGCAGCCCGTTCCGGGCCGGGCCGATGTACCTGGAAAACGCGTACGAGTTCCTCGATTCACCCGGGGAGTGGTACGTGGACACGACCGCCGGCATCCTGTACTACATTCCCCTGTCCGGTCAGAACATGACGAGCGTGGACGTGGAGTTCCCGCTGCTGCAGTCGCTGGTCCACGTCGGCGGCACCTACACGGACCCGGTCCACGACATCGCCTTCTCCGGCATCACCTTCACCGGCACCAGCTGGCTGGGGCCAAGTAGCAACCAGGGCTACGCCGACCAGCAGACCGGCGCCTACCTCGCCGGCACCTGGGACCGCCCCAGCGACGCGTTGACCTCCTGCCAGTCCGGATGCCGGCAGTTCGAAGCCACCCGCCCACGCTGGTCGCAAATGCCGGCCGCGGTACAGATCTCAGCCGCCAACCACATCACCTTCGACAACGACCAGTTCGTCAACCTGGGGCAGAACGCGATGGGCATCGGAAACGACGCCAACGCCCACGCCACCGGGGTCGGCCTGGGCGCCAGCGCCATCACCGTCACCCGCTCGGTGTTCACCGGCGACTCGGCGAGCGCGATCGTGGCCGGCGGGGTCCAGGCCGACGCCCACCACCCCGGTGACGCCCGGATGACCAACCGGGACATCACCATCAGCAACAACTCCGTCCACGACATCGGCATCGACTACCGGGGCATCACCTCGTTCCTGCCCACCTACGTCACCAACGCCGTGATTTCACACAACGAGATCTACAACATGCCCTACTCCGGCCTGTCCGCCGGGTACGGCTGGGGCGCCAACGACGCAGGGGGCAGCAGCGACTACGCCAACCGCGGCCTGTACAACTATCAGCCCCGCTACACCACAGCCACCACCGCGTCCGGCAACCAGCTCACCGGCAACTACATCCACGACGTCATGCAACAGATGAACGACGGTGGATGCATCTACACCCTCTCCGCCAACCCGAACGCCGTGATCAGCGGCAACTACTGCCTGCGCACCAACGGCTTCTTCGGACTCTACTTCGACGAAGGATCCCGCTACTTCACCGCTGGCAGCAACGTCTTCTCCGCCACGGGCGTCTGGTCCACGGCGAACGCCAACAGCTCCAACAACACCGGCAACCTCACCGTGACGAACAACTGGACCACCAACGGCACCACCTGGATCGGCGACGGTTCCCGCGGCAACTCCGTCACCAACAACACCGTGGTAACCAACAACAACTGGCCCTCCGGAGCCCAGAGCGTCATGGCATCGGCCGGCATCCAACCGTCCGGCGGCCCGTCACCCACCACGACGCCGCAGCAGCCGGCGGGCGGCCGACAGATCGTGGGGGGCCAGTCCGGCCGCTGCCTGGACGTGCCGAACTCCGCCACCACCAACGGCACCCAGCTGCAGCTGTGGGACTGCGGCGGCAGCGCCGGACAGCGCTGGACCACCACGGCCAGCAGGCAGTTGACCGTCTACAACGGCAGCAAGTGCCTGGACGCCAGCGGCGCCGGTACCGCCAACGGCACCAAGGTCATCATCTGGGACTGCAACGGCCAGCCAAACCAGCAGTGGAACCTCAACGCCAACGGCACCATCACGGGCGTGCAGTCCGGACTGTGCCTGGACGCCACCGGCGCCGCCACCGCCAACGGCACGCTCGTCGTCGGGTGGTCCTGCAACGGTGGGACGAACCAGCAGTGGAGCCTGCGCAACTGAGCCGACCGAGATCGACTAACCCGAATTCGTAACTGCCAGGTCAGGGGGCAGACCGTGAATCTCCGACTCTCCCGTCCGGCCAGGGCGAGGACCAGGCTTGTCACTGCGTTGGTCGGAGTCGCCGGCCTGCTCTGCGTCATGGCTCTGGTCCCGTCGTCCGCCAAGGCCGACAATCCCATCATCCAGACGATCTACACGGCCGACCCGGCGCCGCTGGTCCACAACGGCCGGGTCTACCTCTACACCGGACACGACGAGGACGGCTCCACGTGGTTCACGATGAAGGAGTGGCGGGTCTGGTCCTCCGCTGACATGGTGAACTGGACCGACCACGGCTCCCCCCTGAGCCTGGCCAACTTCAGCTGGGCGAGCGCCAACGCGTGGGCCGGCCAGGCCATCTACCGCAACGGCAAGTTCTACTGGTACGTCCCGATGACCAACCGGGCCACCGGCGCCTACGCCATCGGGGTGGCCGTCTCGAACAGCCCTACCGGACCCTTCACCGACGCCATCGGACACCCGCTTGTCGAAAACGGCCAGATCGATCCGACGGTCTTCATCGACGACGACGGCCAGGCCTACCTGTACTGGGGTAACCCCGACCTGTGGTACGTGAAGCTGAACGCCGACATGATCTCCTACTCCGGCGTTCCCACGAAGATCCCGCTGACCACCGCCGGGTTCGGCACGCGTACCGGAGACGCCAACCGGCCCACCCTGTTCGAGGAAGGCCCGTGGGTCTACCGGCGCAACGGCCTGTACTACCTGGTGTACGCCGCGAAATGCTGCTCCGAGTTCATCGCCTACTCCACCGCCCCGAGCCCCACCGGGCCGTGGACCTACCGCGGGACGATCATGCCCACGCAGGGCAGCAGCTTCACCAACCACCCCGGTGTCATCGACTTCAACGGCGGCTCGTACTTCTTCTACCACAACGGGGCGCTGCCGGGTGGCGGCGGCTTCACCCGTTCCGTCGCGGTGGAGAAGTTCAACTACAACCCCGACGGCACCTTCCCGACGATCACCATGACCACGACCGGCGCCCCTCAGATCGGGGTCCTGGACCCGTACGTGCGCCAGGAGGCGGAGACGATCGCCTGGGAGTCGGGCGTGAAGACGGAGCGCTCCAGCGAGGGCGGCATGAACGTCGGATCCATCAACAACGGAGACTGGATCAAAGTCAAGGGCGTCGGCTTCGGCGCCGGTGCGGCGTCGTTCAGCGCCCGGGTGGCCTCGGCCACCAGCGGCGGCCGGATCGAGGTTCGCCTCGACGCCGCCACCGGCACCCTGGTCGGCACGTGTACCGTCCCGGGCACCGGCGGCTGGCAGACGTGGGTGAGCGTCTCCTGCCCCGTGGCCGGCGCGACCGGCACCCACGACCTGTATCTGAGGTTCACCGGCGGCAGCGGTGACCTGTTCAACGTGAACTGGTGGCAGTTCACCCCGACCGGTGGGGGTCCGACGCCCACCACGCCACCGACCACCACACCGCCCACCACCACACCACCGACCACCACACCGCCTACCACCACACCACCGAGCGGCGCCGCCTGCACCGCGACGTACCGTACGACCAGTTCGTGGTCCGGCGGATTCCAGGGCGAGATCACCGTGACGGCAGGCAGCCGCGCCGTCAACGGCTGGACGGCGACGTGGACGTTGAGCCCCGGACAGAGCATCACCCAGCTGTGGAACGGCACGTTGACCACCAGCGGCTCGTCCGTATCGGTCGGCAACGTCTCGTACAACGGCTCACTCCAGGCTTCCGCTTCGACCACGTTCGGTTTCCTCAGCAGCGGAACGCCGTCCACCCCCACCATCGCCTGCACAAGCCCGTAACCATCGGCGGTTCCCGGCAATCAGCTGGAAACGTGGCATCCCGCGCCCGCTGCCGAGATTGCCGGCGCTCCCCCGGTCTCCCATCAGGAGCGGTCATGGACAGAAGACAGTCCCGACGATTGACGGCCTTCGCGGCGCCGATAATCGCCGTCGCGGCGTTACTGGCCGGGGCACCGGCCGCGCAGGCCGCCACCGCCACGGTCACCCCCGGCACGATGTGGACCGACACCGCCGGCAACCGGCTGCAGGCGCACGGTGTCGGCATCTTCAGCGTCGGCCCGACCTATTACATGGTCGGCGAGGACAAGGTCGCCGGATCCACGTTCACCGCGGTGGCCTGCTACTCCTCCACCGACCTGGTGCACTGGACCCGGCAGGCCAACGCCCTGTCCCGGCAGCCCAGTGGCGATCTGGCAGCCGGCCGGATCGTCGAACGCCCCAAGGTGATCTACAACAGCACCACCGGCACGTACGTGATGTGGATGCACATCGACAACACCTCGTACAACGACCAGCGTGCGGGCGTTGCGGTCAGCGACACGCCGTGCGGGCCGTACACCTACCTCGGCGCGACCCGGCCGCTCGGCCACCCGAGCCGGGATCTCGGGCTGTTCAAGGACGACGACGGCACGGCGTACATGATCCACGAGGATCCGGCCGCCGGGATGCGCATCGAACGCCTGAACGCGGACTACACGGCCGCGCAGAGCACCGTCGCCACCTTTCCGTCGCTGGAGTCGCCGGCGATGGCCAAGGTGGACGGCCGCTACTTCCTGCTCACCTCGCACCTGACCGGCTGGGCCACCAACGACAACGTGTACGCCACGGCGACCTCGCTGGCCGGACCATGGAGCGGTTTCACCAACGTCGCGCCGTCCGGCACCCGTACCTACGACTCGCAGACCTCGTTCCTGCTGCCGATCACCGGTGCCGCCGGAACCAACTACGTCTACATCGGCGACCGGTGGAACTCCGGCGACCTGTACTCCTCCGTGCCGGTCTGGCTGCCCATCACGCTGACCGGCAGCGGCACCGCGGCCCTGAGCTGGTACCCGCAGTGGGGGCTGGACACGACGACCGGAGCGATCACGCTGCCGTCCTATTCCCGGGTGACCAGCAACCAGTCCGGCCGGTGCCTCGACGTCGCCGGCGGTACCTCGACGAACGGTTCCACCACCCAGATCTGGGACTGCAACGGCGGCGCCGGGCAGAGCTACGCCCCGAACGCGGCCAGCGAGCTTCGCGTCTTCGGCAACAAGTGCCTGCAGGCCCGCGGCCAGTCAACGACGGCCGGGACCGCCGTGGAAGTCTGGGACTGCAATGGCGGCAACCACCAGAAGTGGATGCTGTCGTCCGACGGCACGATCGTCGGCGTCGCGTCCCGACTCTGCCTCGACGTCAACGGACAGGCCACCGCGAACGGCACCAAGGTGCAGCTGTGGACCTGCAACGGCGGCGCCAACCAGAAGTGGACCCGGCGATGACCCGACGCGCGTTGATTTCCTGTTTCGGTCTGCTGTGTCTGGTCGGGGCCGCGGCGTTCTGGCCGGTATCGACGGCGTCGGCGGCCAGCGGCCCGTCGGTGGACTTCTCGTCGACGCTCGGCGCCCCGGCGTACCACGCCTCGGGCACCCTCTACGGGATGGCCGAGAACGGCGCCAACCCGCCCGACCACTTCTACACCGACATCAGGTGGCACCTGGAGCGGGCCGGCGGTGCGCAGCTCGACAGCCCGGGCGGGTGGGTGGCCGGCAAGTACCCACGCCGGTGGAACGCCACGCTCGCACAGGCCAGGCGCACCGCGGCGCTGGGCGGCAGATTCGTCATCCTGCCGCATGACCTGTGGGGTGCGGACGGGTACCCCATCACGACCTGGCCCGGTGACAACGGCAACTGGACGAGCTTCGACTCGTTCTACAACCAGCTCACCGCGGACGTGCAGAGCAACGGCGTGACCGTCGAGTGGGACATCTGGAACGAGCCCGACCTCAGCGTGTTCTGGAAACCGTCCCAGCAGCAGTACCTGGCCATGTGGGCACGCGCCTACCGGCGTATCCGTGCCGCCTTCCCCAACGCGGTCATCGTCGGCCCCAGCACCGCCAGCCAACCGTCGTCCGGCAACGGCTGGTGGGCCACATTCCTGGACTACGTCAAGGCCAACAACGTCGTACCCGACATCTTCAGCTGGCACTCCCTGCCCGGCGACCCGGTGGCCAACAGGGCAGCCGCCGATGCACTCCTCGCGCAGCACGGCATCCCCGGCCACCCGTACCAGATCAACGAGTACGCGTCGCGCAGTGAGCAGACCCCGGGCGGGGGCGGCTGGTACATCTCGCGCCTGGAGCGGGCCGACACCGACGGGCTGCGGGCCAACTGGGCATCCGGCGCCGGGCTGCACGACGACGCGGCGAGCCTGCTGACCCACTCCGGTACGCGGTACCAGGCGCTGGGTGAGTGGTACATGTACCAGTTCTACGGCTCGATGACCGGCACCCGGGTCAGCGTCATCCCGTCCGGAAACCTGGACGCGGTGGCCACCCGGGACTCCGGAAACGCGAAGGTCCTGCTCGGTAACCACGGCGACACCGGCAGCATCGCGGTGACGCTCAACCGCCTGGACTCCACCAACCTCGTCTCCAACGGGCAGATCCGGGCCGTCCTGCAGCGCGTACCGTACAACGGCGGCGCCGCCGTCTCCGGCCCGGTCACCGTCTCCGACCAGAACCTGGCCGTCAACAACAACACCGCGACGCTGACGCTGAACTGGACGGACGCCCGCGATGGCTACACGGTGACCCTGCTACCGCCCGGCGGTGGACCGGGCCCGTCACCCACCACGACGCCGCCGCAGCCGGCGGGCGGCCGACAGATCGTGGGGGGCCAGTCCGGCCGCTGCCTGGACGTGCCGAACTCCGCCACCACCAACGGCACCCAGCTGCAGCTGTGGGACTGCGGCGGCAGCGCCGGACAGCGCTGGACCGCCACGGCCAGCAGGCAGTTGACCGTCTACAACGGCAGCAAGTGCCTGGACGCCAGCGGCGCCGGTACCGCCAACGGCACCAAGGTCATCATCTGGGACTGCAACGGCCAGCCCAACCAGCAGTGGAACCTCAACGCCAACGGCACCATCACCGGCGTGCAGTCCGGACTGTGCCTGGACGCCACCGGCGCCGCCACCGCCAACGGCACGCTCGTCGTCGGGTGGTCCTGCAACGGTGGGACGAACCAGCAGTGGAGCCTGCGCAACTGAGCCGACCCGCCGACCGGCCGGCGCCCGCACCACGCACTCCGCGTGGCCACGGGCGCCGGCACCGCATCCGAGATGGAGGTCTCATCATGCTTCGACGTGCCCGCGATACTTCAGGTCCCCCATCGCCCGCCAGGGGGACAACCGGCTCCCCCGCTCGTCGGTTCTGGGCAGCAGCCGCCGCCGCCGTGACCGTCATCGGGCTCGCCATGACCGCTGCCGCCGGACAACCGGCCTCGGCGGCCACCCAAGGTGCCCAGATCGTCGGCGGGCAGTCCGGCCGCTGCCTGGACGTACCGAACTCGTCCACCACCAACGCGACCCAGCTCCAGCTGTGGGACTGCAACAACACCGACGGACAGTTCTTCACCGCCACCTCCGGCAGGCAGTTGACCGTCTACAACGGAACCAAGTGCGTCGACGCCAGCGGCGCCGGCACCGCCAACGGCACCGCGGTCATCATCTGGGACTGCAACGGCCAGTCGAACCAGCAGTGGAACATCAACGCCAACGGCACCATCACCGGCGTGCAGTCCGGGCTGTGCCTGGACGCCAACGGCGCCGGCACCGCCAACGGCACGAAGATCATCCTGTGGTCATGTAACGGCCAGGCCAACCAGAGATGGTCCATGTCGGCCCAGCCCCCCGGTCCGTCCCCGACCACCCCCGGGCCGACCGTCTCCCCACCGGCCGACAGCCCGCCCTGCGACATCTACGCCGCCGGCGGGACGCCCTGCGTCGCCGCCCACAGCACCGTACGGGCCCTCTACCGCTCGTACGCCGGGAATCTCTACCAGGTCCGGCGTTCGTCCGACAACGCGACCAGGAACGTCGGGCTGCTGGCCCCCGGCGGCACCGCCAACGCCGCGACGCAGGACTCGTTCTGCACCGGCACGACCTGTGTCATCACCGTGGTGTACGACCAGTCCGGCCGGGGCAACGACATGTGGTACCAGGGTTCCACGGTGGTGCCCGGATCGCCCCAGAGCAGCCCGGCGCGGGCCACATCGGAGTCGCTGACGATCGGCGGCAACAAGGCGTACTCGCTGTACATCAATCCGGGCAACAGCTACTGGCGGGACGGCCACCTGACCGGCGTGCCGACCGGGGCCGCTCCGGAGGGCATGTACATGGTGACCAGCGGCACCCACGTCAACGGCGGCTGCTGCTTCGATTACGGCAACAGCGAGACGACCCGGAGCGCGGACGCCGCGGGCGCAATGGACGCGATCAACTTCAGCACCCAGTGCTGGTTCGGTGGCTGTTCCGGTTCCGGTCCCTGGGTGCAGGCGGATCTGGAGTGGGGCCTCTACTCCGGGGGCAGCCAGTCGTGGAACCCGAACCAGCGCGCGTTCCCCAGCAAGTTCGTCACGGCGATGCTGAAGAACAACGGTACGACGCGGTTGGCGCTCAAGGGCAGCAACGCCCAGTCCGGCACCTTGACCACCCTGTGGGATGGCGCGCTGCCGGGCGGATACAGCCCGATGCGCAAGCAAGGGGCGATCATTCTCGGTAGCGGAGGCGACTGCTGCAAACCCAACGGGGGCGCGAACCTGAGCGCGGGCACCTTCTACGAGGGTGCGATGGTGGCCGGCTACCCGTCGGATGCCACCGACAACGCGGTACAGGCGAACGTCGTCGCCGCCGGTTACCGCTGACGCCGGACGCCGGACGGCCCGTCTCCCCCGCCGGATACGGCCGGCCGCCGTGGCTGCCGGGGATTCAGGCCCTGGTAGGCCTGCGGGCCGGGAATCCGACCAGCGGATTCCCGGCCCGCACGCTCAACGCCGCCGGCGGCGACCGGTCACGACCGGATCCACTGCTGGTTGCTACCGCCGTTGCACGTCCACAACTCGACGGCCGCGCCGTTGGTGGTCGCCGCACCGGTCACGTCCAGGCACAGCCCGGACTGCACGCCGGTGATCGTGCCGTCGGGGTTCACATTCCACTGCTGGTTGGCCGCGCCGGTGCAGGACCAGATACGGATCCGGGCACCGGCTGAGGCGCCCGGCGCGTCCAGGCACTTGTTGCCGTACACGGTGAGCTGCTTGTTCGAGGCGACCGTCCACTGCTGGTTGGCGCCACCGTTGCAGTCCCAGATCTGCACGACCGCCCCGTCGGCCTGGCTCGCGCCGTTGACGTCCAGGCACCGGTTGGAGCCGGCGCCCCGGATCTCGCCGGTCGGGCCCGGCTGGCTCCCGAGCGGGGTGATCGACAGGTTGTCGAACTGGGCCGTCACGCCCTGGCCGGTGGCATAGCCGATCTGGCCGGCGACCCAGGCGGAGTCCGACACGGTGCCGACGGTGGTGCCATCGATGGCCGCGGTGAGGGTGCTCCCGTTGAGCGTCAGCGACAGGGTGTGCCAGCGGCCGGTCCCCAGCGCCGCGGTGGTCCCGCTGGCCAGGGTCCGCTGATTGCCGCTGGTGTTGTTGCTGCGGATGGACCACGCCCCGGTGTCGGCCACCCGCAGGTAGTAGGCGTTGAGGTTCTGCGGTTGCTCGTGGTTGTACGTGGTGGCCCGCCCGACGAGTTGGACGTAGCCCGCCTTCTCCAGCATGACGTCGGAGGACACGGTGTAGTTGCGCCAGGTCACGTCGCCCAGCAGGGTGAACGGCTCGGCGTGGCCTGAGGTCCAGTAGATGGGCGTCTGCTCCGACATCTGGCGTACGCACTGGCCGCTCCGGCCACCGCCGCAGCCGACCACCTCGAACGAGCCCTGGTGGTCCATCAGGTACTTCGCTTCCCGCGCGGTCTGGTAGCTGTCGAAGTTGTCGCTGTAGGGCAGCTTCAGGTTGCCCTGCGCGGGGCTCGTCGCGGTGCCCCTGCCCTGCCCGGTGGTGGTGGTGACGCTGTAGACGTACCCGGGCTGGACGGTGAGCGAGAACGTGCCGTTCGACGGGGTGATGTCACCGCGCCTGACGAAGTAGTCGGACGGGTTGTTCGATCGGACGTTGGTGGACCAGACGTGCACGGTCCCGGTCGACAGCCCTCCGGTGACGGTGAACGTCAGATCCTGCGCGGATCCCGCGTCCATCGTCTCGATGATGGTGCTGTAGTCGCTGTTGTTGGTGGACTTCAGCGAGACGTAGCTGCCGTTGCTGCGGTTGCCGCCGAGGTACCCGCTGGAGCTGTCCAGGTAGCGCCACCCCGGCGCGGTGAACTGGGTGGTCTGGGCCATCACCCAGGTGTTCCTGCCGATGGAGTAGTAGCCCGACCATGGCTGCGGGGCCACCGCCACCCCGGTGGTCGCCCACGGGATGTTGGGGGTGATCGCGGCGATGACCGGCCAGTTGATGTAGGCGGTCATCTTCCCGTCGATGTAGTCGCGGTTGATGCCACGGGCCAGGGCCTGCGCCCCGGCGTTGTAGTCGTCGGAGCCGTTCTCGCTGGCCCACAGCGGCTTGCCCGAGTTCACCGCGTTGGCCGAGCTGGGGCAGTCGGTCTGCGCGCTGCGGTAGCCGCAGACGTAGTGGCTGCCGAACACGGCCACGGCGTTGGCGAACGCCGGGTCCCGCTGCGCGTCGTCGGCCGTGCCCCAGCCGAACTCGTCGGACGCCACGATCTTCACGTTCGTGTATCCGCGGGAATTCAGTGCCGATCGGAGGTTCTTGTACCAGTTCACATCCCGGCCCCGCTCGTTCCACCCGCCGAGATAGTCGATCGTCAGGCCGTGGGAGGCGGCGCACCCGAGCCACGCCACCAGGTAGTCGATCGAGTCGTTGGACCAGAAGTTTCCGCTGCCGATCCAACCCGGCGCTCCCCACGACAGGCCCACCAGCTTGATGGTGGGGTTGCGCGCCTTCGCCTGGCCCATCAACCACCACTCGTACCCGCGGTCGCAGTTCACGCTGCCCCGGGTGTGCTCGTGGCTGGGTTCCGCTCCGGAGGTTGAGTTGGTGTCCCCACCGATCTCCACCTTCAGGATCTGCATCGCCGCGCCGTAGCCCGGCTTGAACAGGTAGTCCAGGATGTCGCTGCGCTGCGGTTCCGGATAGTCGATCAGCAGGCGGCTGTTGCCGCCGCCGCCGCTGATCGCGCCGACGCCGTCGAATACCCGCCCGCCGGACGAGCCGTTGATGCTGATCGCCGTCGCGGCCTGCGCCGGGGCGGGGAACGCGAACAGCACGCTCGCCGCTGCCACCAGGCCGGCGATCGCCGCCGAGCCGCGGGACAGCCACGCCGGGCGGATCGGCCGACGGTACGACCCGAGGTCCTCACGTATTCTCATGTAGGTCCATCCTCTTTCTCCGGGTGGCCGCATGACCGGCCCCTTGTGCACACCTCTGTCCGGTGTGCCGGGACACGGGTCAACCACGCAGGCTCCATTGCTGGTTGGGTTGGCCGTTGCAGGACCACAGGACGATGAGCGTGCCGTTGGCGGTGCCGGCGCCGCTGGCGTCCAGGCACAGGTTGCCGGGGCCCTGGAGTTGCCTGCCCGAGCCGTAGCTCCAGACCTGGCCGGGCTGCCTCGCGCAGTCCTGTAGCTGCACCTGGGTGCCGGCGTTCTGGCTCGGTGCGGTCACGCACCGGTTGGACTGTCCACCGACGATCTGCCTGCCCTGGTCGGGGCCGCCGGTGGGGGTCGGCGTGGGGGTCGGCGGCGGGGTGGAGCCGAACTGGGCGAAGAAGTTCCACACCACCGGCCTGGTCCAGGACTTTTCGCCGGGTGCGTACGGGTCGGCGCTGCCGTCCACGGCATTGGGGGCGTGCGGACCGTCGAAGGCGCCCCACGCTACCGGATAGCCCGGCCGGCACCCGGAGTAGTAGGTGACGATGTGCGTGAGGCTGCCCTGCGCCGGTTCCGGCGGATTCTGCGGGGTGCACCCGTTGTTCCTGACGAACTGGTCACGCAACGACCGCCCCAGTGAGATCGGCAGGACGTTGTCCCGCAGCCCGTGGAACCCGATGTAGGCGATGGGTTGGGTGCCGCCGTTGCACCCGCTGAGGTTCGCTCCGGAGTAGACCGCGACCGCACGGAATACGGTCGCGCGGGCGCAGGCGATGGCGTAACTCATCCCGCCGCCGTAGCTGAAGCCCATGGCGAACAGCTGCGTCGTGTCCACGCACAGGCCCGCCTCGATCTGGTTGATCATGTTGTCCACGAAGGTCAGGTCCTGGCCGCCGGAGTTCGCCCAGCCGTTGCCGAGGCCCTGAGGGGCGACGAAGATCGCGCTGTTGTTGGCCAGGGACCGGATCCCGTAGTAGGACCACGCGGATCCGCTGGTACTGCCGGAATCGACGTCGTTGGCGGTGCCGCCGTTCCAGTGGAACGCGAAGATCAGACGGTATCCATGGTTGTTGTCGTAGTTGTCGGGAACCCGCAGGATGTAGCTGCGGTTCTGCCCGCCACTCTGGATCGTGTGGGTGCCGCTGGTCAGCGTGGGCGCCTTGCCGCACCCGGCTGTCGTTGCCAATGCGCCGACTCCGGTGGCGGACGCGACCCCGCCGCGGAGCATGACACCGCCGACCGCCGCGACGACAAGCGCAGCGACCGCGGCTGATACGAGTGCCGATCTGTACCTCATGACCTGTCAGCTCCTTCCGACGTCGAGCTGTGGTTTCCTGCACCGCCGCGGTCGCCGTGGCATGAGAGTGGTGCGGCCCTGGCCATCCCCGAGCGGGCTCCACTACTGGTTCGCCTGGCACCTGCCGGGCCAGGCGACGAGCTTCGTGCCGTTGTTCGTCCCCTGCCCGCTCACGTCCAGGCACAGGACCGACCGCCCGGACACACGGCCGCCGCGCGGCCGGGACCGCGCGTTCGGGTGATCGGGCCCGCGTGTGGGTGGTCGCGGGCCGGGTGCGTCAGCGGGCATGCGAAGTGGACGGCTGACGACTGGACCCGGGCGTGTTCGGAAAGGGACTCCGCACAGTCGACGAATCGATTCGACAAACCGTAGAACCGGCACCATTGGGATGTCAAGTGATACTCATCAATGTAATCCGGCGGGCGACGCGGGGCCGCCGAGCCAGGCCGGGGCGCCGGAACGAGCGGCCAGCACCCCGCGGCCCCACCCGGACTCGGCGGCCGCGTTCGGGGACCTGGCGCGGTTCCGGCAGGCGTTCCACGGGCATCTGAGCGTGTGGGCGGATGCGCTGTTCAAGGTGACCGACGCGGTGTTGCGCGCCGACGGGCCGGTGCGCTCGCTTGTGGAGCAGTCGCCGGTGGGTGAGCCCCGGCGCGGACACGGGGCGTTGTGCACGGCACTGGCGCGGCCGGGTGGACATCGCGCGACTGTGCACCGCGTTGACCGCGGTGCCGATCCCGCGGGCGGCCGGTCACGCCGGCCGCCCGCGCCGTAACGGCGGCGAGTTCGCCTTCGGCGATCCCGGAACCAGCCTGTTCAGCGCACCAGGTCACGGTCGGCCGAGCATGTTACCGCTAACACGATGGCCGCACGCCCCGAAGGAGCACTGGCGCCGACATCCCGAAACTTCCGGAAGCGAGTCGGTTCACCCAATCGGAGAACGACCCGACGCGGTCAAGGCCGTCGCCCTGCCTGACCGGCTTGTACCTGCACTTATGCGGACGCCATCGCTCAGATTTGTTGCCGGAACCTTTCGAAAGATGTTGCCTGCGATGGGGATCGGATGGGAACATCGACGCTTGTATATCGCTAACACGGACGTCCAGTCGTCCCGCCAAGACGGCTCGGGCGCTGGCCAGGAAAGGGAGGCCAAGGTGATTACAAGCCCCTCCGCCCATCGTGGCGGGACCCGGCGGAAGAGATCGGCCATCGTCAGAGCGCTGGTCGCTGGTGTGGTCGGTGTCGTGGCGGTGGCCATGGCCGCGGTGATGATCCCCTCGGCAAATGCGGCGGCGAGCACGCTGGGTGCGGCGGCCGCGCAGTCGGGCCGGTACTTCGGTACGGCAATCGCGGGCGGCCGGCTTGGCGATTCGACGTACACCACGATCGCCGGGCGCGAGTTCAACATGGTGACGGCCGAGAACGAGATGAAGCCCGACGCGACGGAGCCGCAGCGTGGCCAGTTCAACTTCAACGCGGGCGACCAGATCTACAACTGGGCCACTCAGCGGGGAATGAAGGTGCGTGGGCACACCCTGGCGTGGCATGGGCAGCAGCCGGGCTGGATGCAGAGCCTGAGCGGCAGCTCGCTGCGGCAGGCGATGATCGATCACATCAACGGCGTGGTGGGCCACTACAAGGGCAAGCTCGCGTACTGGGACGTCGTGAACGAGGCGTTCAACGAGGACGGCAGCCGCCGGCAGTCGAACCTGCAGGGCACCGGCAACGACTGGATCGAGGTGGCGTTCCGCACCGCCCGGACCGCCGACCCGTCGGTCAAGCTCTGCTACAACGACTACAACATCGAGAACTGGTCCTACGGCAAGACGCAGGGCGTCTACCGCATGATCCAGGACTTCAAGTCCCGCGGCGTACCGATCGACTGCGTCGGCCTGCAGACCCACTTCACCGGCGGCAGCTCGCTGCCGGGCAACTTCCAGACGACCCTGTCGAGCTTCGCCGCCCTGGGCGTGGACGTGGCCCTGACCGAGGTCGACGTGACCAACGCGTCGACGTCGCAGTATGCCGGGCTGACCCAGGCGTGCATGAACGTGCCCCGCTGTGTCGGCATCACGGTGTGGGGAGTGCGTGACAGCGACTCGTGGCGCTCGGGCGAGAGCCCGCTGCTGTTCGACGGCGGCGGGAACAAGAAGGCCGCCTATACGTCGGTGCTCAACGCCCTCAACGCCGCCACCGGCGGTCCCACGGGTGGCCCGACCGGTGGTCCGACCGGCAGTCCCACCGGCGCCAACGAGATCGTGGGTTCGCAGTCGGGCCGGTGCATCGACGTGCCCAACGCCTCGACCACCAACGGCACGCGGGTGCAGCTCTACGACTGCAACGGCCGGTCCAACCAGCAGTGGACGTACACCGCCAGTAAGCAGTTGATGGTGTACGGCAACAAGTGCCTGGACGCCAACGGCGCCGGCACCGCCAACGGCACGGCCATCATCATCTGGGACTGTAACGGTCAGGCCAACCAGCAGTGGAACGTCAACGCAGGCGGCACCATCAGCGGCGTGCAGTCCGGCCGGTGCCTGGACGTGTGGGGCACCGCCAACGGGCAGCAGATCCAGCTGTACGACTGCCACGGGCAGGCCAACCAGCAGTTCAGGCTCGTCTCGCTCGGCGGCCCCACCTCACCGCCCTCGTCCTCGCCGTCACAGCCCCCGGGCGGGTCGTGCTCGCTTCCGTCGACGTACCGCTGGTCGTCGACGGGCGCGCTGGCGAACCCGCAGAACGGGTGGGTGTCGCTCAAGGACTTCACCAACGTCGTCTACAACGGCAAGCACCTGGTCTACGCGTCGAACGTCAACAGCGGAGGCTCGTACGGCTCGATGGCCTTCGCCCCGTTCACGAACTGGTCCGACATGGCCTCGGCCGGCCAGACCGGCATGAGCCAGGGCACGGTGGCGCCCACGCTGTTCTACTTCGCCCCGAAGAACATCTGGGTGCTGGCCTACCAGTGGGGTCCGAACGCGTTCAACTACAAGACCTCCAGCGACCCGACCAACCCCAATGGTTGGTCCGCGCCGCAGGCGCTGTTCACCGGGAGCATCTCCAACTCCGGCACCGGCGTGATCGACCAGACGCTCATCGGTGACGACCAGAACATGTACCTGTTCTTCGCCGGTGACAACGGCAACATCTACCGGGCCAGCATGCCGATCGGGAACTTCCCGGGCAACTTCGGTTCCAACTACACGACGATCATGAGCGACTCGCAGTACAACCTGTTCGAGGCGGTCGAGGTCTACAAGGTTCAGGGCCAGAACCAGTACCTGATGATCGTCGAGGCGATCGGGAGCCAGGGGCGGTACTTCCGCTCGTTCACGTCCAGCAGCCTGAGCGGTTCGTGGACCCCGCAGGCGGCCAGTGAGAGCAACCCCTTCGCCGGCAAGGCCAACAGTGGCGCAACCTGGACCAACGACATCAGCCACGGTGACCTGGTCCGCACCAACCCCGACCAGACCAAGACCATCGATCCGTGCAACCTCCAGTTCCTGTACCAGGGCAAGAACCCCAGCGCGGGGGGCGACTACAACCTGCTTCCGTGGCGGCCGGCTGTGCTGACGCTGCAGCGCTAGAGCTCGCATGAAAGCCGGTGGATGTCGCCCCCGGGTGATGTCCGCGCGTGGGTGACGACCCGGACCAGTTCCACCGGCTGACCGCTCGGATGTGTCCGGCGCCCCTACAGGGCGCCGGACACGCCGCGCAGCCTACCCGGCTGACCACCTGCCGCAGCAGGTCACGACACCCACGGAAGGGGCCACGTGAATCGCCGCACCGCCATAACGGTCATCCTCGCCGCCACACTGCTGGCCAGCCCGGCATGTTCCGGCGGCTCCGACAACGGATCAACATCTTCCGGGTCGAACACCTTCGAGTTCTGGTCCTTCACCGGCATCAACCAGAAGGCCGACGTCGAGCGCTACACCAAGGCGCACCCGGAGATGAACATCAAGCTGACGGAGGTGGGCAGCACCAGCGAGACCGCCCAGGCGCTCACCGCCGCCCTTGCCGGCGGCAAGGTACCGGACCTCGTGCTGATCCAGGGCGACGATCTGCCGAAGTTCATGGCGTCGCCGGACAACTTCGTCGACCTCAGGACGCTCGGGGCCGACAAGATGAAGGGGGACTACCTTGACTGGGTCATGAGCCAGCCGACCGCCAAGGACGGCAAGATCATAGGCATCCCGACGGACGTCGGGGGTCTGGCGATCGCCTACCGGACCGATCTGTTCAAGGCGGCGGGCCTGCCGACCGACCGGGACGAGGTCTCGAAGCTGTGGCCCACCTGGGACGCCTTCATCGACGTCGGCAAGAAGTACGCCCAGGCGACCGGCAAGCCGTTCCTGGACAACGCGCCGACGAGCGTCTACTTCCAGGCCATCAACCAGGGGACCGAGCGCTACTACAACAACGCCGACCACAAACTGTCCTACGACAAGAATCCCCAGGTGAAGGACGCCTTCGACATCACACTGAAGGCGATCGCGGCCAACATCTCCGCCAAGCAGAGCTCATTCTCCTCGGGGTGGACCGCCGGCATGGGCAAGGGCGACTTCGCCGTCGTGTCCGCGCCGTCGTGGATGCTCAACTCCATCCGCACGAACGCCCCCAACACGTCAGGCAAGTGGGATGTGGCCGAGATCCCCGGCGGTGCCGGCAACTGGGGCGGCAGCTTCCTGGCGATCCCGAAGCGAGCGAAGAACCCGAAGGCCGCGTGGAAGTACATCACCGAGACGCAGTCGCCGGCCGGACAGCTCGACCACTTCCTGGTCAGCGGGGCGCTGCCGACGACGCCCTCGGTCTACACGGATCCCAGGCTCGTGTCGAGGACCGACCCGTTCTTCTCCGACGCGCCGATCGGCAAGATCTACACCGAGTCCGTGACAAAGCTCAAGCCGTTCTACATCGGTCCGGAGGACGGCTCGATCGGAACCGAGTTCCTCAATGTCCTGACAAGTGTCGAGCAGGGCAAGGTCGCGCCCGACAAGGCCTGGAGCACCGCCATGGCCAACGTCAAGAAAGCTATCCAGGGTTGACCGGACGGCCGGCGGGCGGCGGCCGGAGTCATCCGGTCGCCGCCTCGCCGGGAAAGGTGATCGCTGTGACGACCATGCTCAGCCCGACCTCGGCGACGGCCACGCAGGCAGCCGCGCCACGGACCGGGGCCGTGCACCTGGGGATCCGGGACCGGCTGGCGCCCTACGCGTACGTGGCGCCGTTCTTCCTGCTCTTCGCCGTCTTCGGCCTGTTCCCGCTGCTGTTCACGTTCTACATCGCCCTGTTCGACTGGGACCCCATCGGCGAACACACCTTCGTCGGGCTGGACAACTTCTCCCGGTTGCTGGACGACCCGCGGTTCTGGGGCGCGCTGCGCAACACGTTCAGCATCTGGGCGCTGTCGACCGTTCCGCAGCTGCTGCTCGCGCTCGCCGTGGCGCACGTGCTCAACCACGCGCGGTTGCGGGCCTCGACGTTCTTCCGGATGTCGGTGCTGGTGCCGTACATCACGTCGGTGGCGGCGACCACCGTCGTCTTCGCCCAGCTCTTCGACCGCGACTACGGCCTGCTCAACTGGCTGATCGGGCTGCTGGGCCTCACGCACGTGGAGTTCACGGCGTCCGTCCTCGGCAGCCACATCATGATCGCCACGATGGTGATGTGGCGCTGGACCGGGTACAACACCCTGCTCTATCTCGCCGCGCTGCAGGCGCTGCCGCGCGAGGTGTACGAGGCCGCCGCGGTGGACGGCGCCGGCGGGTGGCGGCAGTTCCGCCACATCACGATCCCCTCGCTGCGGCCGATCATCGTGTTCACCGTGGTCACCTCCACGATCGGCGGATTGCAGATCTTCACGGAGCCGCTGCTGGTCAACCCGGGCTCGCTGACGTGCGGGGCGGCCCGCCAATGCCAGACCCTCACCCTCTTCCTGTACGAGCAGGGCTTCGGCCGGTTCCACTTCGGCTACGGCGCGGCGATCGGAGTCGCGCTCTTCGTCATGGTCGTCATCGTGGCCACGATCAACTACCTGCTCGTCACCCGGATCCGCTCGGAGCGTCCATGAGCACCACATCCCGGGCCGCCACGCGGCCAACCCCGGTCACCGGGCCGCGACCGCACCGCCGCCACCGCGTCAACCAGGTCCCGTGGTGGGTGTACGCCCTGCTCGGCGTCATGGTCCTGCTCTGCGTCTTCCCGCTCTACTGGATGTTCGTGGTGTCGACGACCGACTCGGCCACCGCGACGAGCCTGCCGCCGCATGTGCTGCCCGGACGCAACTTCCTGCACCTGGCGGGCCTGGTCTTCGACACGGTGCCGTTCCTGCACGCCCTCGTCAACAGCCTCATCGTCGCCACGGCCATCGGCGTCGGCCAGGCCCTGCTGTGTGCGCTGGCCGGCTTCGCGTTCGCCAAGCTGTCCTTCCGGGGGCGCAACACCCTGTTCCTCTTCCTCGTGCTGACCATGACGGTACCCACCCAGTTGTCGGTCATCCCGCAGTACCTGATCATTTCGGAGCTCGGTTGGGTGGACTCGCTGCAGGCCCTGATCGTCCCCGGGCTGGTGAGCGCGTTCGGCATCTTCTGGATGCGTCAGCACATCACCCACACCATCGACGACGAGTTGTTGCAGGCCGCACGCGTGGACGGCGCGACGACCTGGCAGATCTTCTGGCGCGTCGCCTTCCCGCTGGTCCGGCCCGCGGCGTTCGTGCTGGGCCTGTTCGGGTTCGTCACCGCCTGGAACGACTTCCTGTGGCCGTTCATCGTGCTCAAGTCACCGGACAAGTACACCATCCAGATCGCCATCAAGGCCCTCCAGAACAGCCGGGACATCGATCTCGGTCTGGCCATGTCCGGCTCGTTCCTGGCCACGTTGCCGCTGCTGGTGCTGTTCGTCTTCGTGGGACGGCGCCTGGTCAACGGGATCATGGAGGGTGCGTTCAAGGGCTGATCGGCACCGCCGCCCCGATCACCACCCGCCCCGTGCCGGCCGGGTGCCACACGTCGATCTCCCGAAGGAGCCCAGCATGACCGCGGCCGTATCAACCCCCGGCCACCCGACACGCGACGCGGGGCGGGGCGGGTGATCCTGCCACCGGTCCTGCGCACGGGCCAGGCCACGGTCGCCGGCGTCCGGCTCGTCAGCGACCACCCCGACCTCGACGTCACCGCCGGGCTGATCACCAGCCGGGCCGCCGGCGCCGTGACCGCCCGCATCCGCGTGACACCCGCCGATGCCGACGACCGCTGCACCGAGCCGGACACGTTCGAGGTCACCGTGCTGCCGGCGACCGCACCCGTGCTGCTGGCCGGCACGCGACGCCCGGACCCCGACCCGGACGTGTACCCGCCACGCCTCGCGTTCGGCCTGCACCTGACGCTGGTGACGGCGGAGGGCGCGGTCACCCGCCTCAACGACGGCCGCGCGGTCCTCTTCCCGCGCTCGGTACCCACCGCACACCTGGACGTGCGCCGGGTGCGCACCTTCACCGACCCGTGGGTGTTCGCGACGCCCGACGGTTACGCGATCGTTGCCTCGCCCGCCCTACGCGATGGCTCGCCCGAACCGGCCGCCGCATCCTCGGTCCTGCTGTTCCGATCGACCGACCTGGTCAGCTACCAGGAGATCGGGCTCGTCCAGCTTGCCGGCGGGGGCGGCGTCCGGCGGCCGCGCGGGGTGTACGACAGCGCCCGCGCCGAGTACGTCCTGTGGTGGACCGACAACGAGGGTCGGGAGTGGTCGTCGCGATCGGCCACGCTGCCCGGGCCGTGGGGGCGCATCTCCCCCGGCGCGCCCGCCGTACCCGGGCTGCCGGTGCCGGACCCGGCCGCCGGCGACGTCCCGGCCTGCGCCCTGCCACTGACCGAGGAGGCCGCCGGGCGGCTGCTGCGCCGCTTCGGACGCATCCGCAACGTCGCCGTCGAGATACCGCCGTTGCAGGTCACGGCCGGCGCCGCGGCGCGCGACCTACCGTGGGCCCGGCTGACCTACGACGACGGCTCCACCGCCCGGCGCCCCGTCGACTGGGACGCCGCCAGCCTCGCCGCCGTCGACTGGGGTACGCCCGGCGAGTACATCGTCACCGGTACGGTCCGGCAACGGGTCTACCCGTTCCCGTTCGTCGTCGACCGCGCCGACCCCACCGTGCTCGCCTACCGCGGACGCTGGTACCTCATCGCCACCGACGACCCCGGTGGAGACTGCGTGACAACGACCAGCCTGCTGATCCGCACCGCGGACAGCATCGCCGGACTCGCCACCGCGACCGACCACGCGATCCTCGGCGTCGGGCCGGCGGGAATCGCCGGCTGCTTCTGGGCGCCGGAGCTGCACGTGTTCCACGACCGTCTGCACTGCTTCTTCGCCCCGAGCGTCGGAGCGCCGGACTGGAAACGCGTCCAGTGCCACGTGATGCGGCTGCGCGAAGGCGGCGACCCGGTCGTCGCGGGCGACTGGGGGTCACCCCGCCCGGTCCTGCAGGCCGACGGCTCGCCGCTGCAGCTCGACGCCGAGCACCCCGGGCTCAGCCTCGACATGACCTACGTCGAGGACGCCGAGCGCAGCTACGTCGTCTGGTCCCAGCGGTACATCACCGACCGCATCGGCGACGCCGGACTGTGGATCGCCACGATCGACCCCGCCGACCCGTGGCGACTGAGCAGTGACCCGGTCCATCTCCTCGCCGCCGAGTACGGCTGGGACGACGACGTCGCCGAGGGCCCGTTCCTCCTGCGGCACGGCGACCGCCTCGTCCTCACCTACTCCGGTTCGGCGGTCGGGCCGACGTACGCCGCGGGCGCGATCGAGGCGGCCAGCGGCGCCGACCTGCTCGACCCTGGCGTCTGGGCCAGGACCCACTCACCTCTCCTCACCACCGGCAGCCATTTCAGCCACTGGGGACCGGGCCACAACACGTTCAGCCGTGACGAGGACGGCCTGGAGCTCGTCGTCTTCCACGCGCATCCCACGATCACCACCCGTGGGCGGTGCACCGCGCTACGGCGCAGCCACTGGGCCGCTGACGGGCACCTGGTCCTCGACCAGCGCCCCGACGAGGAGGTCGCGCCGCACCTACGCGCGGTCCGGACGGTGGTACGCGTCCATTCATGAGCCGCACGGCCGGCCGGTGCACCCCGGCCGGCCGTGCGGCTCATTGCGGTGTGGATGAGCGGCGGCCGTCAGTTGCGCAGGCTCCAGCGCTCGCCCGCCGACAGCCGGGCCACCATGTCGCGCCTGGTCGGATCCGCAAGCGCCGTGAAGACCCGCGACAGCGCGTCGGCGGCCATCACCACTCACCGTGCCTTTCAACTCCCTGGTTGAAAGGTAACGTACGCCAGCAGCGTGTGGCCCATGCCGGCCATGATCATCAGCCGTACTCCCGGGATCTGCTCGGCGATGATCGCGCCGTGGCCCGGCTTGACCGGCTCGTGGCTGCCCTCGATGACCAACGTGGGCGCCTTCACCTGGTCCAGCACCCCCACCGGTTCGAAGTCGGGATTAGCCATCGCGGCCAGCCGGTGGTTGGCCGCCGCGACCAGCAGCGCCGTCTTGCCCATCCCCGCCTCGCCCCGCAGCACCACCGCGCCGCCGACGCCGTCGCGGGCCCGCGCGATCACCTCGTCGAGCGCACCAGTCTCCGCAGCTCTTCCGTAAAGCACGAGCACCCACTGTAGAAGGCCCGTGCCCGGCAACCTCCATGTCGGGCGAGCGACTGGCACCGTCACCGCTGGACCGGCACGGTCGCGTCGGCCGGCCACCCAACGCTGTCCCGCCGACCCTCCGCCGAGGGGCCGGAACTGCCCGGACTCCTTTGTCCGGGTGTGTGCAGCGCAGTCGCGTCACACTGGCTCAGCGGCGGCCAGTTCCAGGACGTTCCAGGAGGTCGGCGGCAGGGTGACGGTGAGGGTCCCGGCGTCCAGCCGTGCGCCGGAACCCTGCCGGGGCACCACCCGGTCCGGGTGGGCCAGGTTGTTGGTGGCACGTACGTTGTCGTCGGTGAGCACGAGGTGCTGTCCGATCCGCAGCGGACCGAACGCGCGCGCGTCGACGGAAAGTTCGAGCGGCCCGGTGCGGTCCCGGTTGACGGCGAACAGCGCGATCCGGCCGAACTCGGCGTCGTAGCTGGCGGCGGCGGTCACCGCCGGCACCGGGCCGTACGCCCTGGTGTCGATGGACGGCGACACCGGCTCGACCCGCAGCGCCTCACCGCGGGCGAGCGCGGCGGCGTGGGCGAACGGGTAGAAGGTGGTCTGGCGCCAGGCGGGGCCGCCGGGCTCGGTGCGGATCGGGGCAATGGTGTTGACCAGTTGGGCCTGGCAGCCGATCGCGACCCGGTCGGCGTGCGACAGCAGCGAGATGAGGTACGAGCCGACGACGACCGCGCTGGCAACGTTGTACTCGTCCTCGATGAGCCGGGGCGCCTGCCGCCATTCGAGGGCGGCCTCGCCGGAGAACTGGCTCTGGTACCACACATTCCACTCGTCGAACGAGATGCGCAGGCGTTTCCGGCTGCGCAGCTTCGCCTTGACGTGGTCGGCGGTGGCGATCACCTCCTCGATGAACGCGTCCATGTCCACCGCGGAGGCGAGGAAGCTGTCCAGGTCGCCGTCGTGCTCCTCGTAGTAGGCGTGCATGGACACGTAGTCGACCAGGTCGTAGCAGTGTTCGAGGACGGTCGCCTCCCACGCGCCGAAGGTCGGCATGTTCCGGCCGGAGCTGCCGCAGGCGACCAGTTCGATCGTCGGGTCGAGCCGACGCATGGCGTTGGCCGTCTCGGCCGCACGCCGCCCGTACTCCTGCGCGGTGAGGTGACCGATCTGCCAGGGGCCGTCCATCTCGTTGCCCAGGCACCACAGCCTGATCCCGTACGGGTCGGCGTCCCCGTTCTTGATGCGCAGGTCGGAAAGTTCGGTCCCGCCCGGGTAGTTGCAGTACTCCAGCAGCTCGACCGCCTCGGCGAGCCCCCGGGTGCCAAGGTTCACCGCAAGCAGTGGCTCCGCACCGACCTGGCGGATCCACGCCATGTACTCGCCCAGTCCGAACTGGTTGGTCTCGATCGAGCGCCAGGCCAGGTCGAGCCGGGTGGGCCGGGCCTCGCGCGGCCCGACGCCGTCCTCCCAACGGTGGCTGGACACGTAGTTGCCGCCGGGGTAGCGCACCACGGTCACGCCCAGCTCGCGGGTCAGTGCGACGACGTCCTGCCGCAGCCCGAGCTCGTCGGCCGAGAGGTGGTCCGGCTCGTAGATGCCGGTGTAGACACACCGGCCCATGTGTTCGACGAAAGATCCGAACAACCGCCGGTCGATGGCGCCGATGCGGAACGCTGGATCGAGAGTGATGCGCGCAGCTTTCACTACAGGGCCCTCCACCGAGCGGTTGACATTCCTCTGGCAACGATGCCGTCCACCATCATAAAGACATTCATCAATGTTTAGGCTACGCCCGGGCGGCGGGAGCGGTGGTAGCCGGATGTCGCGAACGGCGGCCTTGCACCCAGCGGCGGGGCAGGACCTGGAAGCCGACCCGGCCGGCGAGCGTGGCCACGATCTGCACGCCGGCGCCGAGTGTGGCGGTGAAGCCGAGCATGGGCCGGCGTAGGCGGAGTCGACCCAGATCACGCGGACGCGTGGGTGGCAGCCAGAGACTCGCACCTCGAACCCGCAGGTCAAGAGAAGATCGCGGCAGCACGGTGCGGCCCACTCCCCTGCTCAGAGCGTCTGCCAGTATCTGGCGATGTCGTCCTGGATCGGGCGGCCCGGCCGTACCGATGGCTGCACAGCCGCACTCCCCCACCTTCCGCTTCCATGACTGCTGTGCTCGTACCATCCACTTGGGAGCAACCCGGATTGGCCTCCGTGACACCAGGGTGCGGACCGGGGATGGCCCGCCACCGCCGTCAGAGAAGAATCGTCAAGACCCGTGGATGACGTCGCGGAACAGGCGACAGCAGCGGGATAGACGGCGCGGCGATCTCAGCGCGTCCGAACATCCAGGTTGGAAAAGTCGTTGGACATCGCGTACGCCCGCAGCGATCGTTGGCGTCATGCGGCAGGAGGAGATCTGGGGCGTCGATACCGCCCAGCGCTACGACACGCCGGGCACGGGCATGTTCGCGCCCGAGGTCCTGGGGCCGACCGTGGACCGCCTCGCCGAACTCGCCGGCGACGGGCGGGCGCTTGAGTTCGCCATCGGAACCGGTCGCGTGGCCCTCCCGCTCGCCGAGCGAGGGGTGCCGGTCACCGGCATCGAACTGTCCCAGCCGATGGTCGACCAACTGCGAACGAAGGTGGACGACGCGACGCTGCCGGTGGTCGTCGGTGATATGGCGACCACGGTCGCGCCCGGCGAGTACACGCTCGTCTACCTCGTCTACAACACGATCTCCAACCTGCTCACCCAGGCCGAGCAGGTCGCCTGCTTCCGCAACGCTGCCCGCCACCTCGCACCCGGCGGCCGGTTCGTGATCGAGCTTTGGGTGCCGGACCTGCGCAGGCTCCCGCCGGGCCAGCAGGCCACCGTCTTTCATTGCGAGCCCGGCTACATAGGCTTGGACACCTACGATGTTCTGCGCCAGCACGTCACATCGCACCACTTCACCTTCGATGACAGCGGGCAGGCACGACTGTCTCGCAGCCCGCACCGCTACATCTGGCCGGCTGAACTGGACCTCATGGCTCAGTTGGCAGGGTTCGAACTCGAGACCAGGCACGCGGACTGGGCCTGGGCCGAATTTACCGCCGAGTCGCGTTCGCACGTGTCCGTCTACCGCCTCCCGCCGAACCAATAGCCCTACCCGCGGATCCGGGCGACTGCGTACCTCGGTCTTGAACTCTGGCCACCGGCGACTATGCGGCCTGGGTGTCGCCGGGTCGTTCGACGAGCTGGCCGTCGACGAAGATTGCACCGGCGTTACCCGGCTCGGTGCACGACCACACAGCCGCCCGCGGTCACGGCATCATCACCGCGCTGACCGCTACGGCGGTGGCACCTTCACCGACAAGGGCTGTCGCGGTGCCCGGGGCGCGGTCGGCGTGCCGTTCTACGGCCGCGATCTACCGAAACGGATACGGGAGTGCAACGCCGACCGTGCCAAGGTCCGCGCCATCGGTGAACGCGCCGTCACCACGCTCAAGATGTGGAAGCTGCTGGCCGAACTGCGCTGCTGCCCGCAACGCGCTACCCCGATCACCCCGGCCGTCCTCGTGCTCCAACACCACGAGGACGCCCATCACCGAGATCGGAAAAGGCTCACTCGCCGTAGCCGTAGCCGCAATGGCCGACGACAGGCGGATGCGCACTACCGCCGTGATGCGGAGCCGTACCGGTACGAATCGGGATCCGGCTGCCGGCTGAATCTCATGGTGCGACGTCCACCAGGACCTTGCCGACCGTGCCGACCGTGCCGGTCTCGACTGCCCGGTGAGCGTCGGCGGTGCGGTGCAGCGGGAAGCGGACCAGCGGTAGGCCGTGCTCGTCGCCGACCGGCAGGGCGCCGTCGCGCACTGCCGCGGTGACATCCTCGACGGCTGCGGCGCGCGCTTGCGGGCCGGCTGTGCAGAGCACCAGGAACTGCAAGCGCGTGTTCAGCACCATGTCCTGCCCCACGTTCAGCTCGACCGCTTGTCCGCCTTCGTTGGCGTAGGTCGCGATCGTGCCGCGTGGACGCGGTACGGCCAGGTCCAGGGCGAGGTTCGCGCCGAGCGCCACCTCGCGACGATGTCGACGCCGTCCGGGACGATTTCGCGAATCCGTGCCGCCGGGTCGCCAACGCGATAATTGATCACATGATGGGCGCCGGCCGCGGTGGCCAGATTCGCCTTCTCCGGGCCGCTGACCGTGCTGATCACGGTACGCTAAGGCTTTCGGCAGGGGCGTGTGGGCTGGGATGCTCCGTGTTGTGACGGTCATCGAGCGGAGTCGCGTACTGCCGGCGGCACGATGGCACGCATCGGCCGTCGTGCTGCGTAGCAAGCGGATCGCGGCCTGAGTGGTCAGAGACTTGTTCCCGATCCTCGGCGCCGCATATCAGGAGTGCGTCGCGGGCGGCGATCGGCTTGGATATTCACATGCATGTCGACCTGACGACGCCGCATCCCCACGCGCTCGACGCGATCCTGTCCGACCTGGCGTCATGGCAGCAGGACGGTCTGCCGGTCCAGTTACATCCGGGCGACCTTGGGTGGCAGTGGCGCTTCGGACCAGCCGTGCTGGCCAAGGCCCTACGCGTCTGGACCGCGAACGAGACGGTCGTAGCGATCGGATTCCTCGACCAAGCGTCCCTGGTCCGGATGGGTTTTGCGCCATCAGCAGACCAGGATGAGGAACTCGCGCAAGCACTCCTGCGTGACCTTGAGGATCCAACCCGTGGTGTCCTGACCGGTGACAAAGTGGTCGTCGAGGCCCGTTTCGGAGTGGCCTTTCGTTCACTGCTTCACCAGCGCGGCTGGATCGATGACGACCCGTGGACGCCGTTGGTCCACGACCTACAGGACCCCGTCGAGGTCCCTGATCTGCGAGTGGAGATTGTCGGGCATGACCGTGTCGCTGACCGTGTCGCTGACCGGGTCGCGGTGCAGCGCGCGGCCTTCGACCGCTCGACCTTCACCGCCGACCTGTGGACCGTGATGTCGCAGTCTCCGGCATACCGGCGCGCTCGTTGCCTGGTGGGATATGACGACCAGGACAACGCGGTGGCGGCGGCCACAGTCTGGTCAGCCGGTGAGGGCCGCCCCGGCCTCCTGGAGCCTATGGGCGTCCACCGCGACCATCGCGGTCACGGCTACGGCACCGCGATCACCCTTGCCGCAGCCTCAGCCCTGCGAGACATGGGCGCTTCCAGCGCCACCGTCGCTACCCCGACCTCGAACGGAGGCGCTGTCGCGACCTACGCATCCGCTGGCTTTCGTTGCATGCCCGAAGTCACCGATTTCGCTTTCACGCGTTGACGTCGCAGGTTCAGCAAACGCACGCTCATCGGCTTCTTATCCTTGCCAGCCGCATCACGATGCGCGGGACTGCTGCGGGCGTTCATGGTCGTGGCCCGGTTGGTCGCCGCCATTGGGACCTCCGCGCCCCGCTTGCTTATGAGCCGCACGTGCGGCGTGGGGACTGGCGAGTCGTCGGAGCGCAAGCAGGCCGCCGATGCCTGGAAGCACGGCGGTCGCTCGCGTCCCTGTGGTGGTTTCGGGTCGGCGGGCGGTGAGGATGATGACCAATAGGTAGGCGCAGCCGTGCGTAGGCCCAACGAGAGAGGCCACCGCCCGCCAGTGCACCGTGGCGAGATTGGTCAGCAGGACGAGCAGCGACACCAACTCCACGGCCGCCGTGATCCGCAGCGGGCGCAAGGACGAACTCACGGTCAGACTCCCGTCGTCGAGCCGGGCCGGACAATCATCAGCACGGTGACCGCAGCCCACAACACGTTGAACACTCCGGTGTACATGGCCAGCCGCGCCGGCATTCTCCGATCGCTCTGCGCGTTCGCCGCGGTCGCGGGTGATGAAGCGAGCCCGGCGAGGATGCGGCTCTGACGCGGGAGAATCACCAGCGCCAGCACCGCTGCCGCAGCGGCGGTCAGCCCGATCGACGTGATCAGCCAGGCATTTCCCAGCACATGGAGGCTGCTGGCGGTGGCGAACCCGAATACCGGAACCACGATCCCGATCGCGGCATAGACCCGGCAGATGCGATGCAGCGTGCCTAGGGTGGCGAGTTCGCGGTCCGGGTGGAATGCCGAGAGGGCACGGCGGGTCGCGGCGGGGAACATGCTGGCCGCGACCGTTACCGGTCCGATTGCGATGACCGCGGCCAGCACATGAACACAGAGCAGGACCTTGGTCACGCGCCCGCTCCTGACGAATCCGCCGCGATGCGGTGTTCTCTGCCCCTGGAGACGGGCAGACGGGCAGCCGCGGCGCGGCCGGTCATCTCCCCACCGTCGGTGGTGATGTCCAGTGGGTCGAATCCATCGAACAACACGATCTGCGCCAGCATTGTCGTACAGTCCTCCACACGTTTGGTCGCGTCGACGCTAACCGTGGTCCCCGGACACCGGAACAGGCTGGATTGCCAACATCCAACGGATTCTCGCCACCAGACGTGAGCTGGACACAATGGTGTCGTGCCTGGTCCACGGCTTGGCTGGAACAGTCGTACATCTATGGTATTGCCATGCATACGGTGACTGTCCTGGCTCTGGACAACGTCATCCCGTTCGACCTGTCCACGCCGATCGAGGTGTTCACCCGCACCCGACTGCCCGACGGCCGCCCGGCGTACCGCGTCCGAATCTGCGCCGCCACCCCGACCGTCGACGCCGGCACGTTCACCCTGCAAGCGCCGTGGGGCTTGGACGCCCTGGCCCAGGCGGACACCATCATCCTGCCCGGCTGCGCCGACCCCACCGTCCCCATCCCGGACGACGTGCTCGACGCCCTGCGCCAGGCCGCAGCGGGCGGCACCCGCATCGCCTCGATCTGCTCAGGCGCGTTCATCCTCGCCGCCACCGGGCTACTCGACGGGCACCGCGCCACCACCCACTGGCTCGCCGCCGACACGCTCGCCAAACTCCACCCGAGCATCGAGGTGGACCCGGACGTGCTCTACGTGGACAACGGCCAGTTCCTCACCTCGGCCGGCGCCGCGGCAGGGCTGGACCTGTGCCTACACCTGATCCGCCGCGACCACGGCTCCGCGGTCGCCGCCGACGCCGCCCGCCTGTCGGTGATGCCCCTGGAACGCGAGGGTGGACAAGCCCAGTTCATCATCCACGACCAACCACCCACACCACGCGGCTCCGTCCTGGAACCCGTACTCCGCTGGATGCAGGACAACGCCGACACCGACCTCACCCTGACCGACATCGCCGAACACGCGGGCATGAGCACCCGAACGCTCAACCGACGCTTCCGCGAACAAACCGGCACCACGCCACTGGAATGGCTGCACCGCACCCGCATCCGCCAGGCACAGCACCTGCTGGAAGGCACCGACCACCCCGTCGACAGGATCGCCAGCCAGGTCGGATTCGGCTCACCGACCGCCTTCCGAGACCGCTTCAAACGCGTCGTCGGCACCAGCCCCAACGCTTACCGCGCCGCCTTCCGCGGACCCGCCACCGAGACCTGATCGACAGCACACCAACCTCGACCAGCCCGCTCGCGACCGGCGCGCTCGTCGCCGATCTGAGATGGCAACGCGCGAGCCGCCGTGTCTTTCGGGACGTTCGACTGCCAGAGCGAGGCTCCCAACCCGGGGACGTTGCCCCCTACAAGCCGTAGTCACCGCGCCCCAAACCACCAGCCCACTGTCTCAGTGCCTGTCTGGGATCTGAACCTCTGGATCGATCGGAGACGATCCTCAGTGTCGATGCCCGGCGTGTCGAGATGACAACAGGCAGGGCTCTCCGGTAGGTGCACTGGCGACCAAACCAGCTGTGCCACAACCGAAGAGCCCTGCATGACTTTCTACCTGGTCGCCGGCGTCAGCGCACCTACCGACCCGACGAACACGTCCGCTCATCTGCCCACCACCCGGCCACGCCGCTACCCCTCCGATACCAGCGACGCCGAGTGGGCGGTCCTTGCTCCGCTGGTACCGGCCGGCGGGCCAGGCCGCCGCGGTGGACGCCGACCGACACATTCGCGCCGCGACATCGTCGACGCGATCCGCTACCTCGCCCACAACGGGTGCGTGTGGCGGGCGCTGCCGGCGGACTTCCCGCCCTGGCAGACCGTCTACGACTACCACGCCCGGTGGATCGCCGACGGCACCATCACCCGGCTGCACAACGCGTTACGTGACCAGGTCCGCCATGTCGAAGGCCGCGACCACGATCCCACTGCGGCCATCATCGATTCCCAGTCCGTACGCGCCGCCGAGACGGTCGCCCGCACCAGCCGCGGCTACGACGCCGGCAAGAAGGTCAACGGCCGCAAACGTCACCTTGCTGTCGACACCCTCGGGCTGCTGCTCGTGGTGATGGTCAGCGCCGCCTCGGTGCAGGACCGCCACGCCGGCCGTGCACTCGTCCACGCGCTGCGTACCTGCCACCGCCAGGTCCGGATGGTCTGGGCAGACAGCGGCTACAACGGCACACTGGTCACCTGGGCGGCTACTCTGACGATCACCGTGCGGATCGTGGCCAAGCTCGCCGACCAGATCGGATTCCGTGTGCTGCCTCGCCGCTGGGTGGTCGAGCGGACCCTGGCCTGGATCAGCCGCTGCCGGCGCACCGTCCGCGACTACGAGCGTCTACCCGCTCACCACGCCGCCATGGTCCACTGGGCGATGATCATCGTGATGACCAGACGCCTGGCACGCCATCACCCAACTACCGCCACGGCATGAGATCCCAGACAGGCACTCAGAGGGCCTGGATCGTCTGTCCACGATGGTTGGCGAGATCCCGTTGGTACCTGGCACTACAGCCACTGTTGCGGGTGCGACCAGCCGATTAACGTCCCGATCATGATCGTCATCGCGCCGATACTGATTGGTGTCCTGTACGCGTTCCTCATGTCCCTGCTCCGAGAGCCAACGAGACGACGGTTCAACGCCATCATGGTCGCCGGGGCCGGTGCCGCCTATCTCAGCAGCGGCAGTTTCGGACCCTGGGAGTTCGCCTTCACCATCGCGGTCACCTACTGCGCCTACCGCGGCCTCGACTCCTACACCTGGATCGGCATCGCCTGGCTACTCCACACGGCCTGGGACGCCCTGCACTACCTACGAGGTGCTCCGATCATCCCGTTCGCGTCGCACTCGTCGCTCGGCTGCGCGATCTGCGACCCAGTGATCGCCATCTGGTGCCTGCGGGGTGGGCCTTCGCTGCCTGGTCTGATCAGGTCCTGGTTCTCGCGGCGGCCTGCATCCGGGTCCGGCGCCACCGGTTCGTAGACACACCAGTCCACAATCCGTACCGCGTCGGATGTGATGCGGAGCGCACCGTTGGACAACCGACTGTGCGCCTGCGGGGTCCGCCCTGCGCATCTATGGACTCCGGTCGCCGGCGCCCTGCGGATCACGCTGATGCTGCGCGAAGGTCGGCGCCTCTGGCGGAGGCGTCCTCTTCTGCCGCCGAGCGCGCGTCCAACTATCGGATGATGGGGCGAGCCGAACTTTGGCGTGTCAGCCTGCCAGCCACCCGATATTCCGCTGCTGCACCCAACTGCTGCACCTGACGGAAAAATTCTCCCAGCCGCGGAAACAACAGGACTTGCTGGTGAGGTGCTGGCGCGGCTCACGCCTTCTCGCCCGCCTCGATCTCCTCGGGCGAGAGTCGACTAACCTCGAGACCAGCCTCGGTACGGACCAAAGTCAGGGCACCTATCCAACTGCTGTCGTCCGGATACTCCCAGCTGGCTGGGTCCGCCAGGACGTGCGGCAGCTGCGATCGGGGCACGACATCTCCGGGTTCGAGTCCTGGGAGCCCCTCATCCGAGATCCATGGCTGGTACCTGCGTACCTCGATCCATCCGCGGTCGACCAGAGACAGCAGGATCCGGGCGAGTTCGTCGAACGGCAGCCACTGCTCCGCTTCGTCGAGGTCGCCACGGACACCGGGCAGGATGTCGATCTCCATCGCGTTGATAAAGAAGGCCTGTTCGACGTGGTTCAGATTGTCCCAGTCCTGCTGACTCATTCTGTGATCATGACAGTTACAGAAGAGTCGGACCAGCCGGTTTCACACCGCCGCCAGCGCCCCAAAAGCAGCCGCGACCTGGTCCGCATCAGCCCGGGCGAGATCCGCCGTCTCCTGGCACACGTAATCCACCCCGTCGTCCGGCCCTTCGACCGCCTCGCCGCCTGGTCACACCTACGCCGCCGCTACCAAGCTCGCGCCAAACACAGCCACTACCAGCGAAGACAAAGATCAAACAACGGTCCACTGTTGCAGAACTAGCCCTCGGCGGCCCGGCCGCGGTGTCAGCGGTTGAGATAGGAGGCCAGGCCCCCGAGTTCCTCGCTGGCGATGAACACCGACCGCACGTTGAGGAGAGCTTCCTCGACATGGGCAGTGCAGCCCCACGCCGAGTCGCCCCACGAGTCGGCGATTTTGATCTCGGCCGGTGCGGTGCACCCGGCGGCGCCGCCGAGCTGGCAGCGTTCGGGGTGCGGCGTGGTGGCCTGCGCGGCCGCGGCGGTGCGCGTGCGGGCGGCCAGTTCCGCGGCGGCGGCGCGCTGTTCGGCCTCGGCACGCCGTTCTCGCTCGGCGTGTACCGCCCGGGCCAGGGCGTCACGGGCTGCCTCGGCGTGTGCTTCGGCGGCTCGTCGTGCCTGTTCGCTGTGGTGGCGTTCGATGGCCAGGGCCGCGGTGCCGGCGAAGACCCGGGCGAGGGCGAGGTCGGTGTCCTGCGGGACGCGCGGGGTGCGGTGGTACATGGCGAAGGTGCCCAGCAGGCTGCCGTCGCGGGCCAGGATCGGCGTGGACCAGCAGGCGGCCAGTCCGGCCTGCTCGGCCAGGTCCCGGAAGTCGGCCCAGAACGGGTCGGTGGTGATGTCGGTGACGATGACCGGTTGCCGCCGGTGGGCGGCGGTGCCGCAGGAGCCGACGCCCTCACCGATGGCGATCCCGTCGATCGCCTGGTTGTAGAAGTCGGGCAGGCTGGGCGCGACGCCGTGGTGCAGGTGCCGGCCGTCGGGATCGGCCAGCAGCACGGAGGCGAGCACCTCCTGCGGTGCGAGAGCTTCGATACAGCGGGCCATCCCGTCGAGTACCTCGGTCAGGGGCGCCTGACGGGCGATCTGCTCCAGCAGGGCGCGGTGTTCGGCCATCAGCCGTTGGGCATGCTTGACCTGGGTGGTCTCCACGCCGATCACACGGATGCCGGTCACGGTGCCGTTGGCGTCCCGGCGCGGCTCGTAGGTGAAGTCGAAGAATGCCTCCCGCGCGTGCGGGCCGACGCCCAGCACGACCCGGACGTCACGGCCGGTGTAGGCCTCACCGGTGCGGTAGACCTGGTCCAGCAGGTCGAGGAAGCCCTGGCCGGCCAGTTCGGGCATCAGCTCGGCGAGCGGGACCCCGGTGCGAGCCCGTTCTTCGCCGATGGCGGCGAAGAACGCCGGGTTGGCCGTCTCCACCAGGTACCCCGGCCCGGCGAGCGACGCGAAAACGGCGGTGGACTGCCCGAACAACGCCCGCAGATCCTCTTCCGCGCCTTGCCCGGCAACCGCCGCAGTCGGCCGCTGGCCCGATACCGCCGTCATGGTGTGCGCCGCCTCTCGTCCACGGATGCGTGAAATGATCGCTGACCAACCGGCAGGTGACAGCGGCCAGGGCACGGGCGAAGTTCGCTGCGGCCGCCGGTACAGCGTACCGGCGGGACTATCCGGGATTCCACGTCGAGGTGGCCGCGGCGGCCCGTTCCCGGAGCCGGTACAAAGTCGAGCGAGACGCCTCGAACAGTTTCGCCAGTTTGGCGATGGTGTCCTCACCGGCGGCGTGCAGCTGGACCAGGTGCGCCTGCCTCGGCGGGGACAGCTTCGGCGCGCGGCCTTTTGGCTTGCCCCTGGCCCGGCGATCGCCACGCCTTGGCGGGCGCGCATCCGTAGCAGGTCGACTTCGAACTCGGCGGCGGTGGCCAGGATGTTGAGGAACATCCTGGCCACCGGGTCGGTCGGCTCGTAGACCATCGCTCCCAGCTGCAGGCGGATGCTGCGGGCGACGAACGAATCGCCGATCTGCCGGGCGTCGGAGTGGAGCAGACCAGCCGGTCCAGCTTCGGCACCATGAAGGTGTCACCAGTGCGCACGGCGGCGCGGGTCTGCCCCGGGCCGGGGCGGGCCCGGGTGGTGCCGGAGTACGTCCGGTCGCGGTAGATGCGGTTGGCGGCGACGTGGAGGGCGAGCAGGATCTGCCGGTTGGCTTCCACGTCCTGCTTGTCGGTGGTGCAGCGGGCGTACCCGATCAGCACGGCGGTCACCCGGCGGGCGTAACGGATAGTCCGGGTTTACCGGACAGGTCATCAGGCACCTCATCTCAGGCATGCCCTGCTGCTGGTCGACGACGTCTTCGGCTCGGCCGGCCAGGGGTCCGATGAGGGTTCGGCATACGGATACATCTCCCTGCGGCAGCCCACGATCGTCCTTGACGCCCGGTGCGCGCCACCAGAATGCCCCTGGTGACACCTGACAGCCAGACACCGGGCCTGGTGTGGCGGTCGCCGCGTCATGGTCGACGGCCGGCATTTCACCCATCCGGCACGGCTATGATCCGGCCGTGACACCAGGGCCGGGCACCGCAGACGGCGGTGAGAAGCTGCGCCGCCTGCAGGCGGTGACCGACGCGGCCCTGTCGCACCTGGATGTTGAGGATCTGCTCGTCGAACTCCTCGACCGGGTGCGGGAGATTCTGAAGGTCGACACCGCCGCGGTTCTGCTACTGGAGCCCTCCGGTCAGCACCTGGTCGCCACCGCGGCCCGAGGCCTGGAAGAAGAGGTCCACCAAGGGATCCGGATACCCCTCGGCGCCGGTTTCGCCGGCCGGGTGGCCGCCGGCGGGCGCCCGGTGCGCCTTGAACGCGTCGACTCGACCACCGTGGTCAACCCGATCCTGCTCGACAAGAAGATTGCCTCCCTGCTCGGCGTGCCGCTGATCGCGGCCGGACGGGTCACCGGCGTGCTGCACGTGGGCTCCCTGACCCCCCGTCGGTTCTCCGACGACGACGAGGACCTGCTGCAACGCGTCGCCGACCGGATCAGCCTCGCGACCCAGGCCCGGCTGGCCAGCATCGACCGGGCCACCACCGTGGCCCTGCAACGCAGCCTGCTACCCGGGAGCCTGGGCGCGATCGACGGCATCGACGCGGCCGGCCGGTACGTTCCCGGCGCCGAGGTCGGCGTCGGCGGCGACTGGTACGACCTGTTCACCCTGCCATCCGGCCATATCGGGGCCGTGATCGGCGACGTGACCGGCAGCGGCCTGCAAGCCGCCGTGATCATGGGGCGCCTGCGCAGCGCACTACGCGCATACGCGCTGGAGTCCGCCGACCCCGCCGACGTCCTGACCCGCCTCGACCGAAAGATCCAGCATTTCGAACCCGACGCCATGGCCACCGTCGCCTACACCGTGCTCGACCCCGGCCGCGGACGGGCCACCCTGTCGGTGGCCGGGCACCCGCCGCCCGTCCTCGCCGAGCCTGGCTACCCCGCCCAGCTGCTCGACGCGCCGGCCGACCCGCCCCTCGGCGCCTACCGCAACGCCCGCCGCCGCGCCGTCGACGTGCCGGTGCCACCCGGCAGCCTTCTGTTTCTCTACACCGACGGCCTCGTCGAACGGCGTACCCGCCCCATCGATGAGGGTCTCCGGCTTCTGCTCGCCGCGGTCGCCCCCGCATCCGCGGAGCGCGTGTGCGCGACCGTCATGGCCGCCCTCATCGGTGACCAGCCCGCCACAGACGACGTCGCCATCCTCGCCCTCCACCACAACCACCGGCCGGACTGAACCGAGACCGCCTGCGGTGAAAGGTCGCCGGTGCGCCGGCCATGCCGAGCATGTCACCCAGCCTTCGTGCGCCCTGAGACCTCCGGCGAGCAACAACACCAAGCGTTGATCGTGGTAGCGGGGCGGTCGGTGCGCCGGTCGCGGACCCGGAAGCCGTGGCCGTAGCGGGCGACTCAGTCGCCGGCGGCCGGCTCGGCGATGGTGACCGGTGCCATGTCGGCGAGCCCGGAGATCCGCAGCACGCTCTCCAACAGCGGATTCGCGGTGATGCGGACGTCGTCGACGTGGGCGAACAGGCAGGCCAGAGCCGCGCTGTCGAGGTACTCCACGCCGGTCAGGTCGACGGTCAGGCGACTGTCGGTGGTCATCGCGGCGTCGAGCGCGGCGTTGAACTCACCCACGTTGCTCAGGTCGATCTCACCCACGGCGGTCAGGGTCGGTTCGCCAGCCCGGGACCGGCTGGTGGACAGCGTGAGGGGAGTGTTCATGCGGGGATCCTCGTCTGCATGGTGACGGTCGTGCCCGTGCTGGTGGTCGCGACGGCAACATGCTGCATCAGGGCGTGCATGAGGGTCAGGCCGCGGCCGCGGTGGGAGTTCGGGTCGTTGGTCGGTGGTCGCCAGGTGCCGGTGTCGATGACGACGATCTGCAGGTCGTTGCCGGCGATGGCCGCCTGGAGCCGGATTTCGCCGTACGGTGCGTCGCGGTGGCCGTGCTCGATGGCGTTGGCGCAGGCCTCGCCGGCGGCGACGATGATGTCCTGCGTGTGCATCGGGTCGACACCGGCCCGTCGCAGCCACCGACGCAGCGCCGACCGGGCGGAGGCCAGCTGGGCCGCCTCCGCGGGGAAGGACAGCTCCAGGGGCGCCGGATGGCGGTACACGAGCAGGGCGACGTCGTCGTGTCCGCCGTCCGTACTCATCCGGTTCATGACGTGGTCGGCGAGCTGTTCCACGTTGAGGGTGAGGTGCTCGCGTACGGCGTCGGCGGCCTGGGTGATGCCGGTTTCCAGGGCGCGGCGACGCCGTTCGACGAGGCCGTCGGTGTACAGCAACAGCACCGAGCGCGGCGGCAGCAGGCAGGTGGCGGACGGCCGCGGTTTTCGGGTGCCGATCCCGAGTGGGCCGCCGCGGCCGCCTTCGAGGAGTTCGGTGTGCCCGTCGGGGTGGGTGAGGATCGCGGGTGGGTGGCCGGCGCTGCTGTAGGCCAGCTCACCGCTGTCGGGGTCGAGGATGCCGCAGAACACGGTCGTGCACAGCGCTCCGGGCAGCTTGGCGGCGAACCGGTCGAGCGCAGTGAGCGCTTCGGCGGGGCTGGCGGCCTGCAGCAGCAGCGCCCGGCAGGCGCTGCGTAGCTGGCCCATGACGGTAGCGGCGGACAGGCCGCGGCCGACGCAGTCGCCCACGACGATGCCGATGCGCCCGTCGTCGAGGTCGACGGCGTCGTACCAGTCGCCGCCGACCTGCAGCGGGCGGCTGGCGGGCTGGTAACGGACGGCGAACCCGTCGGGCAGCTGTGCTGGGCCGAGGATGGACCGCTGCAGCGCCAGCGCGACCTCGGTCTGCTGGTCGGCGGCGTAGGCCCGGTGCAGCGCCTGCCCGACCGAGCCGGCCAGCAGGAGCAGCAGGGTCTGGTCATGGGTACCGAACCCGCGCGCCGGGTCGAGTTCCAGCCAGAGTACGAGCGGCCCGTCCGGCGCCTCGATGGTCGTGCCGACGCCGGTCGGGCGCAACCCGTCGGCCGGGTCGATCGTCACCCGCAGCGCCGGCTGTTCCCGCAGCGCCTCGACCATTGCGCGGATGTCGGGCGGAAGCTGGTCGCCATCCATGCCGGGGGAAGCCGTGACGTGCCGGTCGCGGGAGGAGTCCCAGCGTACGGCCACCGCCCGGTGGGCGTGCCAGCACCGGCGTAGCTCGTCGAGGGCGGCGCCGAGCACCTCCGGCGTGCTGCCGGCCTGGGACAGCCGCCGGTTTAGGGAGCTGAGGGCGGCCTCGCGCTGGACGGTGTAGTGCTCGGCGGTGACGTCGCGGATGGTGCCGACGACCATCCGGTGGCCGGCGTCGTCGGCGACGGCGTTGTAGTTGACCGCGGCCCACAGCCGGTGGCCGTCGCGGTGGCGCAGCGGCAGCATGAAGCTGCCGTTCGGGCGGTCCAGGATCTCGCCGAGGGCGTTGGTGACCGCGCGGTACGCTTCCGGGTCGGCGGACTCGTCCGGCCACCACGGCTGCGGGGCGGGGTAGGGCAGGTCGTCGGCGCGGTAACCGAGGATGTGGGTGAACGCCTTGTTGATTTCGATGACCGCGCCGTTCTCGTCGACGACGAAGAACCCTTCCTGCAAGGAGTTGATCATCGCGTGGCGCCACTGTGCGTGGTGGTTGCGCAGCTTCGACAGGTCGATGGTGGCGCGCACCCGCGCCCGGAGCTCATCGGCGGAGAACGGCTTGACCAGGTAGTCGTCCGCGCCGGCGGTCAGGCCCTCGATCGCGGCCTCCTCACCGGCGCGAGCCGACAGCAGCATGACGGGCACGCTGGCGGTACGCGGGTCGGCGCGCAGCGCGGCCACCAGCTCCAGGCCGTCCATGCCGGGCATCATCACGTCGCTGACGATCAGGTCCGGCCGGTCGGCGCGGGCCGCGACCAGCGCCTCGTGCCCGTCACTGACGGTTGTCGCGTCGTACCTGTCGCCGAGCAGGCGCCGCAGGTACTCGCGCATGTCGGCGTTGTCGTCGGCGACCAGTACCCTGGCCGGTCGCCCCTGCGGGCCCGGCGCCGCCTTGGTCGTACGCCGGGACGCCGCGCCCGGGTCGTCGCCGTCGCCGGGCCCGGCCGGGTCGCCGGGCAGCCAGCGCAGCGCCTCCTGCACGAACGGCTCGGCCGTGGCCGACACCGCATCGGCACCGGCGGCGGTCGCGACCTGTCCTTCGGGCAGGTGGGCGGAGCCGAACGGCAGGCGGACGGTGAACGTGGTGCCCACCCCCGGCGCGCTGGTCGCGGTGATCGTGCCGCCGTGCAGCTCGACCAGCTCCTTGACCAGCGCCAGGCCGATGCCGCTGCCTTCGTTCGAGCGGGACCGGGTCTGCGGGATGCGGTGGAAGCGCTCGAACAGGCGGGGCATCTCCTCCGCGGGTACCCCGATGCCGGTGTCGGCCACCTCCACCACGGCCCGGCCGTCCTCGGCCCGTACCGAGACCCGGATCGAACCGGCGAAGGTGAACTTCAAGGCGTTGCTCAGCAGGTTGAGCACCACCTTCTCCCACATGCTCCGGTCGACGTAGACCGGCTCGTCCAGGGGTGGGCAGTCCACCTCGAAGGTCAGGCCGGCCTTCTCCACCGCGGCGCGGAACACGCTGGCCAGTTCGGCGGTGAACGCGGGCAGCCGTACCGGCTCGTAACGGGCCTGCACGCGGCCGGCCTCGATGCGGGAGAAGTCCAGCAGCGTGTTGACCAGCTTGCCCAACCGCAGGCTGTTGCGGTGGATGGCGTCCACCTCGTCACGGGCCCGCTGGTCGTCGGCGGCCAGACGCTCGCGCAGCTCCTGCACCGGCCCCAGGATCAGGGTCAACGGGGTGCGGAACTCGTGGCTGATGTTGGAGAAGAACGCGGTCTTCGCCCGGTCCAGCTCGGCCAGCTCCTCGGCCCGCCGTTGCTGCGCCTGGTAGTTGCGGGCGCTGCCGATGCCCGCCGCGACGTGCCCGGCGGCCAGCTCGACGAAGCCCCGGTACCCCTGGTCCAGGGGCCGGTACGGGTTCAGCGCGGCGACGAGGAACCCGTACGGCGCCGCGCCCTGCTGCACCAGCGGCACCAGCAGCGCCTGGGCGGGCGGATCCGGCCAGTCCCCGGAGGGCAGCCCGGGCAGCGAACTGTCATCGAGGTCGACCAGCACCGGCTCCTGCCCGGCCAGTCTCGCCGCCGGCCAGACGCCGGCCGGGTGGTCGGCCGCCAGGATCGGCGGTGCCGCCGGATGCCCGGCCGCGATCCCGGTCGCGGCCGCCAGCTCCGCGCGGCCGTCGTCTCCGAACAGGTACGTCAGCGTGAACGGCAGGTCCCGCAGGTTGCGGCCGAGCTGCTGGGCGGCGAAGGCCAGCATCTCCTGCTCGGTGCGCACGACGCTCGGGTCGGAGCCAAGGTCGCGCAGGGTCGCCATCCGACGCTCGCCGACGACGCGCTCGGTGTCCTCGGTGACCACACACAACATGCCGGTGAGCGCACCGGCCTCGTCGCGCAACGGGCTGTAGGAGAAGGTGTGGTACGTCTCCTCCCGGAAGCCGGACCGCTCCAGAAACAGCAGGAGGCCCTCGTCCCACGTCGCCTTCCCCGTCGTGAGCACGGTCTCGATGCGAGGGCCGATGTCGCCCCAGATCTCGGCCCACACCTCGCTGGCCGGGCGGCCCAACGCCCACGGGTACTTCCGGCCCAGCGTGTCGCGCCGGTAGGCCGCGTTGCAGAAGAACGTCAACTGCGGGCCCCACGCCATCCACATCGGGAACCGCGACGACAGCAGAATGCTCACCGACGTCCGCAGGCTCTGCGGCCAACCGGCCGTCGGCCCCAGCGGCGTCGCCGCCCAGTCGACCGTCGCAAGATCGGGGCCGACCTCGTCGTCAACGGTGAAGACGTCGACCCCGGCGGCGGGAACCGGCTGCCGCTCAGCACTGTCCATCGCTACCGACTCTCCATCCGCACGGAGTGTGACTCGATCGACGAACAGGCCGATGAGCGGAACTCACGGTACCGCGCGGTGGACAGGTCCTGGCAGCGACAGGTCCGGCAGTGGCTAACTCAGCCTCCCAAGGAGTTGGTCACGCGGACGGGATCGTCGGGCCAATAGCGCCTGACCGGTGGCGAACGCCACCCACGTGCTCCCGGGCGAGGCGGGATAGGCATCTGGTGCTGCCGCACGGTTCGCGTCAGGGCGGGTCAGGCCGCGCCAGCGTCGGGCGGGCCGGTGAGGGTGTCGAGGACACCGGTGAGGGTGAGGGCTTTACGGACGTAGCCGCGGGGTTGGATAGCGGTGAACACGATGCCCTGGGTCTGGGCGGCGCGGCGGGCGACGATCAGGGCGCTGATGCTGATGGAGTCGATGAACGTCAGGCCGAGCAGGTCGACGGTGATCCGGGCGGGCCGGCCGGCGGTGGCGTCGGCGAGGGCGGCGCGCAGGGCGTCGACAGTGGCGAGGTCGGCGTTGCCGGCGAGGGTGACGGTCACCTCGCCGGCATTGTTGGTAACAGCGCAGCTCAGGTGCACGGCCGGATCGTTTCCTTGTGTTCGGGTGGCAACGATTATGCGATGGCGGGTGACGCCATCGGTAGGACCGCCACCCAGAAGGGCTGGTCGTCGACCCGCGGGCAGCTTTCGATCCTGCCGGGAACGGCCGTTTCCGACACCCACGAGACCCTCGTCATCCGCACCCGTTTCGGCGGCCGTCCGATCGCGATCACGGCGGAGATCCTGTGCGCCGCGAGGGATATGCTGCCCAACCTGGATATCAGCGTGACCGCGATCGCCAGGCTGATCGACGTCAACCCCGGCACTTTCCGCAACATTCCCGACCTGCGGGACTGCGGGCGGCCGACCATGCCCGGGCAAAGGCACCCGAGGTGCGGTCAGCCCTAAGCAAAATCATCGCCGTTTGCGGCTGGTGATGCGTTTCTAACCGGAACCCCGAGGGCGGCGGACACGTGGCACACCAGCCGCCCGCCCGGCGTGGTGGCGTTGAGGTCCTCGTGCGGCGGGGTGACCCCGACGCCGCGGTGGCGCAGCTCCCCGACCTTGGCGACCAGGTCTTGCAGGCAGCGCGGTAGCCGGCCCCGGCCCGGGACGACGAGGCCGACGTCAAGGTGTCGGGTCGCGTCACAGTCCCAGGTGTGCGAGCAGGCCGCAGATGTCGAGCACCCGGTACACCGCGCGTTGCGGACGGACCACCCGCAGCCGGCACCCCGCCTCGACGGCCGCCCGGTGCGCGCGGAGCAGCGCGGCTATTCCGCTGGAATCGATGAACGCGACCTGGTGGAGGTCGACCTCGACCAGGTCGGGCCGTTGGGCGAGCGCGGCGGACAGCGCCTGGGCCAGCGGATCGACGGTGGCGACGTCGACCTCGCCGGAAACTCGGACCCGGATCGTGTCATCCATGATCTCGGTGTCGATGATCAGCGGCTCGGGTACGGACTGGGTCGCGAAAAGCTGGTGGGAGTGCATGGGCACTGCCTCTCCCCCGGTGTGCGGGGTGGAATCGGACCGCGCGGCTGGCGTCGCGTGGTGCCGGGAAGGCAAGACCCTAGGAAAGTTCCGATTGCTCGGTATGCCGCCTCGACGTGGTTCTCGTATCGGCCACGCTACACACATCGTCAGCGTCGCCCCACAGCGCAACGGGGTAAAACTCCTCAAACAGGACCCGACCGGGATGGGTCTCACCGGCGAACAAACCCGTCCCGGCGGCGAGTTCGGCCTCACGCGGCGAGACTGCGCAGGGCCCCCTGCGGGGGGCCTGTTTTCATCGACGGCAGTCGGGGTAGTACCGGGCCATGGTTGGACTGATCATCGCGCTTCTCGTGATCTGGTTGATTCTGGCCGTGCTCGGACTGGCACTCAAGGGCCTGTTCTGGCTGTTCGTGATCGGCGCGATCTTGTTCGTCGCCACGGCTGTCCTGGGCTTCATCCGGCGCAGGACATGAGCCCGAAGATGCGCCGGTCGTGACGGTCAAGCGGTGATCCGGCGTCTGGTGCGCCGAGAGGAACGCGCTACCAGCCGCCAACGCAGACGATCTTGCTTGTCGGGATACCGGTAAGAAGCGCGAGCCCGGTCGCACGCACGGCTGATCTCGCCTTGGGGCCGCGTGGTGCCGGGCAGCGCCGCGCGGACACGGCCAGCGGTGGGCGGCTGGCAGGGCCCGACAATGCGGTGACACGGCGTCGGGTTGCCAGGCGGTTGTGGTGGGTATCGGCAGGCAACGACTACCGGAAGGGACCGTCGTGACCGACTCCGCTGGAACTGCCGGTCGGCGGCTGCACGTCCTCGAGATCGCCGTGCTGGCCGACGACCAGGAGTTGAAAGATCTTCGGGACAGGATCGACGCACTGCTGCATGACCAGGCGAACCGCGGCGACACGCCGCCGGCGGCGATCACGTGCTACGACGGCGCCACCCTGCCCCGGCCGATGCAGGCCGAGCTCCTCGACGAGATCCACACCGCCCAGGCGGTCGAGGAGGATCGGCCGGTGCCGGACGGGTACCACGCCTGGCCGGTGGCGGTCCAGGCGAGCGCCTGACCAGCGACCACGCCTGTGCCCCGAGGCGCCACGCGGGAATACGGCTCCGCGGAGCGGCAAGCCCATCCATTGACGAGGGCCTATTCTACAGATCATGTAGAACTCCATCGATGGTGTGGTCGTGGTCGGCCGGGGCCAGTTGACGGACAAGGCATGGGCGGTGACCGAGGCGCTGCGGCCGCTGCCGGGTGGCCGTTACGGCCGGTGGCCGCTAACGACGGGCGCGTCCGCTCATCGTCACCCATGCTGGGGAGGTGGCGTTCGGTTGGCCGACCATGCGGCGCGAGATCAGCGCCGAGGGTCCACGTACCGCTGACGACGTCTGGGACCGCTACCTCCGGCCGCGGCGGTGGCCGGAGTGGTCCCCCCAGATCCGGTCGGTCGACTACGCCAGGGAACGCCTGGCGCCGGGAACCTCCGGCGTGGTGCGCGCACCGGTCGGGCTCCCGGTCCGGTTCCGGGTCGTCGACGTCCACGAGTCCGGGCCGGTGCGCACCTGGTCGTGGACGGCGTCGGCGATGGGCGTCGAACTGGCCCTGCGGCACACCGTCGAGGCCACGGCGGCCGGTACGCGCACCGTGCTAACGGTCGAGGGCTTCGCTCCCGTGGTGGCCGGCTACCTACCGGTCGCCAGGTGGGCGCTGCACCGCCTGGTGCACTGACCGCCGCACCGCGCGGTGCGCCGAGACACGCGCGGGTCACGCATGCGCCGTCGACAAGGTCCTACCCTACCGACGCGGCAGGGGTCTCGGTGTGAGGCGCGGTGTACGGGTCGGTATGCCTGTGAGATGTCGGAAGATACCGACGCGGGACAGGACCCGGTAGGCGTCGAGGGCGTGGCCGGGTTGGCGCTGCTGGTGGGGCGTTGGGCGTGGTGTTCGGCGATATCGGCACCAGCGGGCTGTGGACGTGCCCGCCATTGAGCCCGCAACTCGGTCCCCGTTGCCGGTAGGCCGGCCGAAATGGCACGCCGATACCGACGAAACTGATTGCTGACCCCAGTTTTTGGGGGATTTTCGGGGGGCGGTTTAAAATCCAATAGACATACGGTCGAAGCCCTGACCGGCGTTTCCGCTGGTCAGGGCTTCTTTGCCGTTGGGACGGCCGGATTTGAACCGACGACCCCTTGACCCCCAGCTATATAACGATTCTGCTACGCCATGTCGGGCAGTGTTGATAGGTACACAGAAGCGGACAGAACGGCAGTCTTCGACTCTTCGCTGCCTCTCCATGCCATCGCGCCCGCCACTTATCGATCTTTGTTGTTACCACGCCTGTGACCATGACCAGTCAAGTGCGGTGCCTGTCGTCCAGTCCGACCGCTCCCCTCGGAGCGGCCCGGGGCCATGTCCAACAATCTGGCCGGTCCCGTCCTCTCGCGGGCCGGGGTGAGGTCGATGATCGCCGTAACGTACTTGTCTCCGAAGCGAGTGTGACGCCAGGCATGCTCGTCGACGCCGATCACGCGGACTCCGTCGAACCGGGCGGGGTCATCGATCAGGCGCCGACGTCCTTCGGCGATGACGGCGTCATTCGCGGCGCTCCAGGACACCCCGAGACCGGCCGCGACGCAAAGACCGTAAGGTGGCTGATCACGAGCGCTTCCAGTGCCCAGCGCAGCCCGGTCCGGGAGATCTTCGCCCGTGGTTGGGCCGCCGTGGTGGTGTCCTGCCGCGAGACGCGCCCGCAACCGGTGCGCTTGTAGCGACGCACGCGGATCAGCAGCGTGGTCGGCCGGCGACCGTACGGCGCATGGGCCAGACTCCGCGCGACCGTTCCTCGCGGCACTCCCTCGGCGCCGCAGTGAGAGCACCACTCGTCCGGCTCGACGACGCGGCACTCGATCACCGCCCGGCCCGGTTCAATACACTGCTCGACAGCCCGGAGGCCGAGCTCCTCGATGCGGCAGAACGTGGTCAGGTCAGGAGCCTGGAAGGTAGCGTGGAGCACATCGAGGGCTTTCGACGGAAGGCGTAGGAACCTCCATCGTGGAAGACCTCGACCCCTACCCGGCAACCGGACTCACCCCACCGCTACACCCCATTTGTGAAGAGCTTGACACAGCAAGGGGCCAGGCGTTGACTCAAGGCTATGGGCCCCGCCTCAGCAGAAGAACAAGAATCGTTCGCCCGGTCGAATGTGGCTGACCGACAGATTGTCGTTCCGTGGTGGTACTACGCGATAACCGGAGTAATCGCAGGCGCTGCAGTCGTGGCAACTGCTTTTCTGCCGCAGCAGATCGCGGGTCTCTTTTTCGTCGCCGCAGCCCTATTTGTGGGAGTGACTAGCCGTATCGCGGGGAAAGCCTCGGGAACTCGTCTGCGTATTCCGGCCAGCGCTGTCGGCGTCGGTTATCTGGTTGCCCTGGCGGTCGTGCTGATCGGGTCCGTGATCGTTGTATGGACCGTGGTGCGTCCTGGCGGTCCTTCCTGGCTCGCCTGGATGCTTGCCGCTCTCGTGTTTGTGGTCACACTCAGCGGGACATGGGTGGCGAAGACGGGGCGTGCGGCATAGACCTTGAGCCCGTTGAATAACGAGGTGATCGGCGCGCCGACTCGTCACGCCGGCCACGGTCATGCGTTGGCACTGGCGGCTGGTCGCCCGCCATTGGACCTACCCCCACCGGTCCGGCCGGCCACCCATCGACCCGGCCATCACCGCCCTGGTCGAACAGATGGCCCGGAACAATCCCGGCTAGGGCTACCAGCGCATCCAAAGCGAACTACGCGGCCTCGGCCACCGCGTGGGCGCGTCCACGATCCGCCGGATCCTCAAACGCCTGCGCATACCACCAGCCCCGGTGCGCCGAGACCACACCACCTGGCGACAGTTCCTATCCACCCAGGCATCGACCATGCTCGCCTGTGACTTCTTCCATGTCGACTGCACGCTCACCCTCAAGCGCCTGTACGTGTTCTTCGTGGTGGAGGTCGGCAGCCGCTACGTGCACATCCTCGGCGTCACCACCAACCCCGACGGGCCCTGGACCACTCAGCAAGCCAGAAATCTGCTCATGGACCTCGGTGAGCCCGCTGACCAGTTCATATTCCTCATCCGCGACCGGGCCGGGCAGTTCACCGACGCCTTCGACGCCGTGCTGATCGGGGCCGACGTCACCGTGTGCAAGATTCCTCCGCGCAGCCCGCGGGCGAACGCGTATGCCGAACGGTTCGTGCTCACCGTCCGCACCGAGGTCACCGACCGCATGCTCATCTTCAACGAGCGACATCTACGCCGAACACTCAGCGAATATGCCCGTCACTACAACGGCAGGCGTTGAGGTGTACTAAGGATCTTGGACACGTCCTCCGACCTGAGAGGATGAGTCCATGCCCGAGCAGCGTCGCCGGTACAGTCCACAGTTCAAAGCCGAGGCCGTGCAGATGGTGATCGAGACCGGCAAGCCGATCGCCGTGGTGGCCCGTGACCTGGATATCCACGACGGCACCCTGGGCAACTGGGTGAACGCGTGGCGCCGCGAACACTCCGAGCCCGACCAGCCCGTCAATCCGGTGGAGCGTGCCCGCATGAAGGAAATGGAAGAAGAACTCCGCCGGCTGCGGATGGAAAACGAGTTCCTGAAAAAAGCCGCGGCCTTCTTCGCCCGGACGCACCCGTAGCGGTGCGGTGCGCGTTGATCGACGCGGAGAAGGCCACCTATCCGATCGTGTGGATGTGCCGGCTGCTGGGCGTGCCCCGGTCGACGTTCTACGCCTGGCGCAGCCGGGCCGAGACCGCCACCGCGGCTCGCCGCCGGGAGCTGGCCGCCCACGTGCGGCGCGTGTTCGATGCCTCGCGGGGCACCTACGGCTGCCGGCGGGTGGCCGCCGCGCTCAACCGTGCCGACATCGCCTGCAGCGTCGGCCTGGTCGCCGACCTGATGCGAGAGCTGGGCCTGCGGGCCTGCCAGCCACGCGCCTACAAGCGCACGACCGTGCCCGGCGACCAGCCGGTGGCAAGTCCGGACCTGATCGGACGCGAGTTCGCCGCCGACCGACCGGGCACCCGGCTCGTCGGCGACATCACCTACCTGCGCACCGGCGAGGGCTGGCTGTACCTGGCCACCGTCATCGACCTGGCCACCCGCATGGTCGTGGGCTGGCAGACCGCCGACCACCTGCGCACCAGCCTCGTCGTCGACGCCCTCGCGATGGCCAAACGGCACGGACACGTCCGCCCGGACGCGGTTTTTCATAGCGATCGCGGCTGTCAATATACGTCGGCCGAGTTCGCCCGGTTCTGCACCCGCAATCAGGTGCGCACCAGCGTCGGACGCACCGGCGTGTGCTGGGACAACGCGGCCGCCGAATCGTTTTTCGCCACCCTCAAAAACGAGATGTATCACCGGCAGCGCTTCGATACCCGCGCCCGCGCCAGGTTCGCCGTCGCCGAGTACATCGAAGTCTTTTACAACCGGCAGCGGCTGCACTCTGCGCTCGACTACCGCACCCCAGCCGAAGCCCTCACCGACTACCAGATCCGCATCGCCGCCTGACCAGCAAACCCACGAGGACCTGTCCAAGATCCTTGACACAGCTCAGCGTCCCCATCGGGCCCTGCAGTTGCAGCCCCCGCGCTCCGACCGTCCCGTCGTTGACCTCACCCACGAACGGATCAAACGCCGCCCCGTCCTCGGCGGGCTCATCACCGAGTACGAACGAGCCGCGTAGAAGTCCAGGTCACTACCGGTTCAGGGCTTTTGGAACCCCACACGCCCCGCAGCCGGCGGACCAGCAGCCGTGCCAGGCCGGCCAGCACCGCTCGGTCGGCCCAGTCCACCCCGGCCGGGCGACCTGCCGCCGCAGCACCGCCACCTCATGCCGCAGCACCAGCAGTTCGACGTCTTTGGCCGCCGAGTCCCGCGCCAGCAACACCGCCCACTGCATCAGCCGCGAGAACAGCAGGTAGGCCAGTCGTAGCGCCACTCACCGATCATCCCGGCAGGTATCGGCCCACGAAACCCCAGCCCGGCCGCGACGGGCGACTTTCCGGCACCCACAGGGTTCGCGCTTCAAGCGAGGCCAGCGGCCGGGGGTGGATCAATCCCCTGGGACCGCCGGCGGTCAGGCAGGAACGCCAGAACGACAGCGACTAGTTGGCAGGCGACACCGAGCGTGAGGAACCCGCGCAAGACGATCACCATGTAAGCGGCCCACGGCGCGGTCATTGCGGTATCTGTCCCCCCGCTTATGAGGTAGTTGCCGGTGATCACCGCCGTCAGTGCCGTCACCGGCAGCATCAGCACCAACCCGAGGCTGGCGATGATCGCGATCAACCGGCACCTGGCCGCGGACCGGATCGTGGCCATCCATGCAAGCATGGCCGCACCGAGCCAACCGACCAAGAGCCCGATCAACCCGCCGGCGGCGATCGGTAGCCGAGTGCCAGGAGCCGGCATGCGGTGAATGGAAGCGGCGACGGCGGGCTCGTAGCTGCCTGGAAGCACCCCGTCGGCACCCACCTGGTTGGTGATAGTCAAGGACAGCGCCAAGTCGCCGTGGGCAGCCACCAGTTGGCTGCCGTAGCGGTCCGTTTCGCGCATGCCGACACTCCAGCCCGCTGATCGCAGCAGAACGCTTGCACGGCCTAGTGCCGCTGACGGGTCGGCGACCGGATTGAGCGTGATGTCGACGGCACCGGGGCCATAACCTTCGCCACCCAGTACCGGCACCAGCCAGCGGTCGGCGCCCTTGTCTGCGGGTGGGTTGTAGCCGAACGCCACATCCCGACGGGCCAGCAACACCACCGGTTGCCCAGGCAGCGCGGATGCCACAATCGCCTTTGCCTCCTCATCGGTCGGCAATGGCCCCCCACGCCAACCGAGTCGGCCACCTACCGCTGCGCCGACCGCGCCGACGGTCAGTGCGGCCAATACGGCGAGAACGGCTACGGCCCTGCCGGGCGGCTGACCCAGCCTGCGCCATGAGAGTCCTGGACGCTGCCTGGGCCTCCCCGGCGGAGGCATCTCCGCCGAGGTGGCTCCCTCGGTCATGCCCTTCCCTTCCCTCAAGAAATACGGGCGTTCGGTCGCGGCGAAATCAGGACCAGCCCCACCAGGGGATCGTCACATTCGAGGTCCGGCCGTCCCATACGATTATCCATCTGCCGAAGTAGCGGTACGAGTCCGTGTCGCGCCAGAAACGTCGTGACGACTGGCCGGGATACAGCCACCGCAACGGGCTTGTGGGGCTCGAATACTCGGTTCGGCCGTCTGAAGTGGAGTTCTGTGCATGCTCGAGCCCTACGCAGCCGTCATGCTCGTGGCCATGAGCGCATCAAGACCCCGCCGCGGGCGCCCCGAGCGAACTCATTCGCGGAGCGCTGGGTGGGCACCGTACGCCGCGAACGCACCGATCGGATGCTCATCATCGGCGAGCGACACCTGGCGGCCGTACTTGCCGGGGACACCTCGCACTACAACGGCCACCGTCCACATAGCTCACTGGGACAACGGCCACCGAACCCACCAACGAGAATCGTTGACCTGAACGCCGCCCGCGTTCAACGGCGACCAATCCTGAGTGGGCTGATCAACGAGTACTCGCAGGCCGCGTAGCCCGAACCGACTTTACGAGCCCCACACGTCGCGACCGTCTGGCCGCGCACGATCGTACAAACCTGCGTGGTCCATCTGCTGCGCAACTCGTTTCGTTACGCGGCCCGCCAGGATTGGGACAAGATCGCCAAGGCGTTGCGGCCGGTTACACCGCCGCGACCGAGGACCCGATGACCGAACGGTTCCTCGAGTTCGCCGAGACCTGGGGCAAGAGGTACCCGGCGATCGTGAAGCTGTGGGAGAACGCCTGGGCCGAGTTCGTGCCGTTCCTGGACTACGACGTGGAGATCCGCAAGGTCGTCTGCTCCACGAACGCGATCGAGAGCGTCAACGCGCGCATCCGTAAGGCCGTCCGCGCTCGCGGGCACTTCCCGAACGAGACTGCTCCCTTGAAGTGCGTGTACATGGCGTTGATGAGCCTGGACCCCACCGGTGCCGGCCGCCGCTGGCGGACCATGCGCTGGAAAGCACCGTTGAACGCGTTCCAGCTCGCCTTCGAAGGCCGGCTCACCGCGGCCAACCACTGACCAACTCGACAACCAAGATCAGCCGTTAACTTGACACTCCCTCGCCGGGCGCTACGCCCCGCGGGTCAGGCCGGAAACACCATTAGATCCACAGTCCCTCAGCGGGCCACCACGTGGAGTGAAGGGACACGGACGGAGGGCATCGACGTTTATAATAGCTGGGCCCGCCTCGGCCGTGGTCCTGAGCCCGGCTGGCCGTCGTTGACGCCTAGGGGAAACAACGGTGAATGTCGTGTCAGTCGATCGTGCCCGGCTGCTGCGTGCGCGAGTTGCCACCTCGGTGGCCTTCTTGTTGTTCGGGACCGCGCTCGGAGCTTGGACGTCGCGGGTGCCGGCGGTCAAGGAGCGGCTCGGGCTGAGCGATGGGCGGCTCAGCTTCGCGCTGCTGGCGTTTGCGGCGGGGTGCATCGTCGGGATGTCCGTGCTCGGGCGGCTCTCCGATCGGTTCGGCAGCGATCGGGTCATGGTGCCGACGGCGCTCGGTGAAGGCGTCCTGCTGGTGCCGGCGGCGTTCGCGCCCAACCTCGCGGCCCTCTGCCTCGCGCTGTTCGTGTTCGGCACCGTGCACGGCACGCTCAACATCGCGATGAACGCCAACGCTACCGAGGTGCAGCGGGTCTGGGGCGCGCCGATCATGTCGTCGTTCCATGCGGCGTACAGCATCGGTGGGTTTCTCGGGGCCATCGTGGGCGGGATGTTCGCGCGGGCGGGGCTGGGGGCGGGGCCGACGTTCATCGGCGTGGGGGCGGCGGTCGTGGTCCTGGCGCTGTGGGTGACCTGGTGGCGGCTGCCGGCCTCGGCGGCGCCGCCGGGTGAGCCGGCCGCGACCGCGGACGGTGACGACGACGGGCGGTCGATGCGGTCCTTCGCGCTGGTCTTCCTCGGCGTACTGGCGATGTTCGCGCTGGTCGGTGAGGGTGCGGCGGCAGACTGGAGCGCCGTCTACCTGCGGGACAACCTGCACAGCAGCGCCGGGTTCGCGGCGTACGCCTATGCCGCCTTCTCCATCGCGATGACGGCCGGGCGGCTGTGCGGCGACTGGCTCACCCGGCGGCTCGGGCCGGTGCCGCTGATGCGGGTCAGCGGCGTACTGGCCGCGGTGGGGCTGGGCACGGCGCTGCTCGTCGCCGAGCCGATCGCCGGGGTCATCGGCTTCGGGTTCCTCGGCGGGGGCATGGCCTGCGCGGCGCCGCAGATCTACTCGGCCGCCGGCAACCGGGACCCCGCCCGGGCCGGGCGGGCGCTGTCGCTGGTGGTGACGATCGCCTATCTGGGGTTCGTGCTCGGGCCGATCCTGATCGGCGCCGCCAGCACCGTGGTCGGGCTGCCGGCCGCGCTGGGCATTCCGGTGGTGCTCGCCCTGGTCATGTCGGCCAGCGCCGGCGTACTGCGGCCGCGGCCGGCCGGGACCGGCAGCCATCCGGAGCCGGCGTCCGTGCCGGCGCGCCGGGCGGACGAATCCTGAGCGGGGGGAAGAGCAGGCGTGCACATCGTCGAGTGCCACTTCGAGTTCAGCGGCTACGACGATCATCTCGTGAAGGCGGGCACCTCCGTCTACCTGTGGAACCTGGTGCGCCAGTTCCGCGACCGCGGGCACCGGGTGACGGCGGTGACCGCGTCCCACGGACTGCTGCCGCGGCTGCGCGGGACGCACGAGCTCATCGACCTCGGCTGGGAGCGCACCGAGCGCATCCCGGTGCGGCTCGACCCCGCGGTGTGGCCGTCCCATCCGGGCGAGGTCACGCTCACCGTGACCGCGCGGGCCTGGCGGATGACCATCGACGGCATCGACATCGTGCTGCTCGACGGCGACCTGCTCAGCAACCACCCCGACTCCTTCTACCCCCCGCGCCGGCTGGAGGGCGAGGACCTGGCCTACCTCAAGCCGCTCGCCTTCCAGGTGCTGGCCGCCCGCTACCTGACCGACCGCGTCGAGTCCGACGCCGTGGTGCACCTGCACGAACCCGTCTACCACTATCTACTGCCTGCGGCGCTCTCCGCCCGCGGCTTCACCGTGGTGTCGACGGTGCAGACCAATCTGCCGGTCAATTCGCAGGTGTACGGCCCGCAGACCCGCCGCCTGCTCGCGCACCTCGGCGTCGATCCGGGCGCGGCCGACGGGCTGGCCGACCCGCCTCTCGACGGCGACCTGCACCGGGCGATGCGCGCCTACCTGCCGCGGACGCTGCTCTACAGCGATGGCCCGGGCGGCCCGGGGGCGGACTACGTCAGCGTGCTGGCGCTGGTGGTGCGCACGGCGGCGGCGATGGACTTCCTGTCCGAAGGGCAGCTCGAGCACGCCGTCACCCAGGGCGGTACACCGTTCGAGCAACTGTTCCGCGAGCTGGCGGTGCGCCGGGAGCTGGTGGCGCACCGGGACCGGCTGGTGGTCGGCGGCTGCGCGATCGGCGACGAGTGGCACACCGTCGAGCGCAGCCCACGGCGGCGGTGGGCGACGCTGACCGGGCTCGGGCTCGATCCGCAACTGCCCACCGTGTACCACAACGGGCGGTACCAGATCGAGCACAAGGGCATCCGGGAACTGCTGCGCGGCCTACGCCTGCTGCTCGACGGCGGCGTGCGGGCCAACGTCCTGGTGCACCTGCTGTCCCCCGGGCCGATCGTCGACGAGGACCTCGCGGCGCTGACCCGCGACCATCCGGACCTGGTGCGCACCAGCGATGCCCCCATGACGTCGGCCGAGCTGATGGACTGGGCGACCGCCGCGGACGTGTGCGTGTTCCCGGCCAAGTTCGAGATGGACACCTTCCTGATGGCGCAGGGCGAGGCGATGGCGGCCGGCGCGATACCGCTGGCCACCGCCCAGCTCGGCACGCGCCACTTCGGGCACGCGTTCGACCTTGCCGACTCGGCCGCGACCGGGCTGGCGCTGCCCCGCTCGTTCCGGGTCGACGACCGACTGCTGGCCGCGGCGATCCACGACGGGCTGCGGCGGCTGGTCGACCTGGTCGCGGCCGACGACCCGCTGGCAGCGACGCTGCGGGCCCGCTCGGTGGCGACGGCCCGGCAGTTCACCTGGGGCCGGGTGGCGGAGCGGTTCCTGGCCGTCTTCGCCGCCTGCCTCGACGGCCGGCGGCCGGCCGACGCCACGCCGCTGGACCGGCCGCCGGTCCTGGGCGAGGCGCCCGAGCCGATCGGCCGGGCCGTGCTGCGGGCGGCGGCGGACGGGGCGACCGTGGTCTGGTCCGGTCCGCCGGTGGGCACTGTCGAGGCGGTCGTGCCGACCGCGGACGGCGGCGTGGAGGTGATAGCGCTGACCGTCGGGCCTGACTCTCAGTACACCGGAAACGTGACGGATCCGCGCGGGCCGGTGGCGGTGCTGGTCACCGGCCGCGACGGGCGCTCGGTGTGGGATCAGGCGCTGGACGAGGGCGGGGCCGCCGACGGTGGCGGCCCCGCCCGGGGATTGCAGGTCAGGAGAACGTCGGCGTCAGCGTGACGCCCACCTTCTCGAGGATGTTCTCGCCGGCGATGACCGGCTCCATACCTGCCCCGCCGCCCGTCGGCGACGGGAGCGGCTCGATGCGCGCGTCGGGGTCGGCCTCGAAGAAGAACACCAGCGACACGAGTTCCTCGTCGGGCGCACTAGCCGGCGGGGCGAGCACGCGGTGGCGCAGGGCCTGCCAGCGCCCGTCGGTCCACCGGTTCATCAGGTCGCCGAGGATGACCGCCAGGGTGCCTTCGATGTACGGCGGGGTGAACCAGCCGTCCCGCTCGTTCCACACCTGCAGGCCGCCGACGCCGGGCTGCCGGTCGAGCAGGCTGAGCGTACCGAAGTCGGAGTGCGGGCCGACCCGCATCTGGCCCTCCTCCACCGAGCCGACCCGGTTCAGCGAGGGGTACCAGTTGACGTTCTGGGTCCAGGTGGCCCGCTGCGAGCGCTCCGAGAAGTACGTCTCGGGCAGGCCGAGGACGGTGGCGAACACCTCCTCCATGGCCAGCGCCACGCGGGTCATGTGGCCGGTGTACTCCGTCGCGGTCGCCTGGAACTCCGGGATCTCCCGCGGCCACTTGTTGGCCGGGTAGTAGGCGTGGTCGAAGGCCGCGTTGCCGGTCCGGTGCTCGGGGCCCATGTGGAACGCCTCGTGCAGGTCGGGCGACATCGTCACGCCGTCAACGGCGCTCGCCTGCAGCGCGCCGAGGCCGCGCCAGCCGTTGTCGTACGGCCGCTCCACCTGATACTGCTGCTTCTGCTCCTCCGGCAGCTGCATCAGGGCGTAGCCCTGGCGGCGCATCCGGCCGGTCAGCTCGGCCGGGACGCCGTGGTTGCGCAGCAGCAGGATCCCGGTGAGCCGCAGCGCCGCGTCGAGCGCGGCGGCGAGCTCACCGCGCCGCCGCGCGTCGGCCGACGCCCACTCGGCCAGGTCGAAGACGGGTACCGCGTCGTTCATCTCTTTTCCTCCCCACTCGTCGGACGGGTCACACTCCCGCCGGGGCACCGGCCCGGCGCGCGAAGCGGTGCAGATCGCCGATCGGCCCGTCGGGTCGCCAGCTCAGCGCCGGGATGTGTGCGTTGATGAGCTCGCCGTCCTCGCGCAGCGCGGAGGACGACGGGTGGTACATGTGGAACAGCGGGTCGTCGTAATGGTCGAACGCCGAGTTGATATCCATGCGGTAGGCGAAGTCGTTGTCCTCGCCGCCCCAGCCCTCGAAGCGCTCGTCCATGCCGCCGATGCGGTGGTACGCGCTGGTGCGCACCCAGACGCAGCAGCCCGGCGGCCGGCGCAGGACGAACGCCCGCAAGTGCGCCGGATCGACGGCGCCCTCCCCGCGGCGCAGCCGGGCGTCGATCGCATACGCCGTGGACGGCTCGTCGAGGCACCACATGTCCCGGTAGCTGAGGTGCCCCATCGCGCCAGGCCGGCGGAACCGGGCGGCGTTGCGGCCGATGAAGTCACGGTCGACCAGGACGTCGGCGTCGAGGATGCAGATGACCTCGGCGTCGCCGGGGCAGTTGACGACGCCCGCGTTCACCGCCCACGCCTTGTTGAACAGGCCGCCCTTCTCGGCGAAGAGGTAGTGGTCGGTGTACGGCTCGATGACCTCCCGCCACCGCGGCACCTCATCGCTCTCCACCACCGCGACCTGGTAGGAGGCGCGCGGCGCGGACTGGTCGCGCAGCGCGGTCAGGCAGGCCAGCAGGTTGCGCAGCCGGCTGCGGCTGGCCGTCTGGTCGCGGAACGGCACCACGACCAGGACCTCGCAGTCCCCGCCCGCCTCCCGCGCCGGACCGGCCGGCAGGCCGCGCAGCGCGTCGGCGTCGACCGGGTCGACGTCCGACTCCGTGCGGTAGCGGGCGCCCAGGTGAATGCCGAGGCGGCAGTTGGACTCGGCGTCCCAGGCGCGCACGAACAGCGGCTCGGCCGCCGCGGCCGGGTCGGCGGCGACGATGTCCACCAGCGCGGCCCGCAACGCCAGGTAGGCGGCCGGGTCGCGGGTGTCGGCCATCAGCCGCGCGGCCAGCGCGGCCACGGCCGGGTCCGGGTAGGCGCGGGCCGCCTTCGCCACCGCGCGCAGGTACGGTCCGCCCCGGTCCCAGTAGAAGATGCTCGCCTCGGGGGTCTGTGGGTCGGTCGCCAGCACCAGGCTGTCCACCACGGCACCGGCGAGGGTCAGCGGATCGGACGGATGGATGAGCGACATGCAGCAAGCTCCCTTCCGGTCAGCGGTCGATCGCCGCGACGTGTGGTTCGACCATCTCGGCCCGCCGCAGCAGGCCGCGGATGACCCGCATGAGGACGACTCCGGCCAGCGCGAGCACGCTCACCGCGCCGAGCGCGGCCGGCAGCCCGATCAGCTCGGCCAGGAAGCCGATGATCGGCGGCAGCAGGATCGGGCCCAGGCCAGCGACGCTGGACACCAGCGTCACGCCGGCGCCCGCGCTGTCGCCGCCCAGCCGGCCGGCGAGCGAGAACGTGACCGGGACGACGAGCGACAGCCCGAGGCCGAGCACGATGAAGCCGGCGATAGCGGCGGCCGGGTCGTCGGCGAGCAGGGCGGCGGCGAAGCCGAGGCCGCCGGCCGCGCTGGCGGACATGATGACGGCCCATTCGCCGTAGCGGGCGACGAACCGGTCCCCGGCGAGCCGGCCGGCGACCATCGCCAGGGAGTAGACGGCGAATCCGCTGGACGCCACCCCGACACCGGCGCCGAGGTTCTCGTGCAGGTAGACGGCGCCCCAGTCGCCGACCGCGCCCTCGCCGGCCAGGCTGAACAGCCCGACGATGCCGATCAGCAGCAGCGGCAGCCGGTACCGGGGGTCGAGCCGGCCGCTGCGAGCCGGCTCGGGGCCGCCGCCGGCCGGGTGCGGGACGGTCGCGGGCGGCAGCATCCACAGCGTGGCGGCGACGGCCAGCGCGCCGAGGACGAGCGCGGCGAACGCGTAGTGCCGCAGCGGCGACAGGCCCAGCCCCGCCGCTCGGCCGCCGAGCACCGCGCCGAGCAGGCCGCCCATGCTGTACACGCCGTGGAACGCGGACATGACGGGCCGGCCGTAGGCCGCCTCGACCGCCACCGCCTGCGTGTTCATCGCGATGTCGATGGAGCCGAGCATGGCGCCCAGCACCGTGAGGGCGATGCCCAGCTCGACGGCGTTGCGGGCCAGGGCCGGCAGCACCAGCGCCAGGCAGCAACCGGCGGCCGCGCCGCGGGCGACGACCCGGCTGCCCCACCGGTGCACCAGCCGGCCGCACGGCGGCCGGGCCAGGATCGCGCCGACGGCGATGCCCAGCAGCGCCGCGCCGAGCGGCCCGGTGCCGGAGCGGATCTGGTCCTTGATTTCAGGCACCCGCGACACCCAGGTGCCGAACACCATGCCGATGCTCATGAAGACGACCGCGGTCGCCACCCGGGCCGCGACCGGGACCGTGCGGGCCGGACGTTGCGCCGTCGGGGCCGTCACCGTTCGGTCCACCGCAGGTTGCCGGCCGCGCGGCGCCGGCCCGCCGACTCCCGCTCGTAGGGCAGCGCGCCGTCGGGCATCCGGACCAGCTCAATGTGCAGGCCCAGCGGCGAGCGCACGTAGACCCAGCGGTCCCCGGCGATCGGGCCGTCCTCAATGGTCTCCGGGGTGCCGAGGACGGCGAAGCCGGGCCGGGCGGCCAGGTACGCGGCGGCGGCGTCCACGTCCTCGACGTGGATCGCGAGGTGCCGGCCGCCCACGTCGCTGTTGCGGGGCGGCTCGCCGGCCGCCCCGGCAGGCGACCACAGTTCGACGTTGTCGGTCGGGCCCATGCGCAGTGCGGCGTGCGCCACCGGCCGGCCGGCGTCGAGGCCCGGCTCGTCGTCGACGCGGTACAGCAGCTCGGCGCCGAGCACGCCGGTCCACACGGCGAGCGCCGCGTCGAGGTCGGCGACCGTGTAGCCGACGTGGTCGACGCAGTGCAGCCCCGGCACGGGCGTCGGCTCGGGCGGCCCGTCGTCGTGGTTCGTCCAGTACGGCGCCGGGCTGTGCCGGCGGGCGGCGGTGTCGCGCTCGTACGGCAGAGGCTCGGGGGTGGTGCGCAGCTCGATCGGCAGGCCCCACGGCGCGACGAGCCGGGTCCAGCGGGTGCCGGCCCGCGGCGAGGAGGGTGGCGCGGTGACCACCGGCCCGGCCGCCCGCGCGCCGCCGGCGACGAGCGCGGCGGCGGCCGTCTCGACGTCGTCGACGGCCAGCCCGAGGACCTGGCAGCCGGGCCGGGACGGGGGCGGCGGCACCGGGTCGTGGTCGGGCGCGGTGTACTCGAACAGCTCCAGGTTGGTCACCGGGCCCAGCCGGACCAGCGCGATCGTCGCCGACGCACGCGGGTGCACGTCGAGCTTCTCGCGCATCCAGTCGTCGTCGCGGGTCAGCGGCGGCAGCCGGTACGCCACCTGCCCGCCCAGCGTCTCGACCGCGAAGGCGACGGCGGCGTCCAGGTCGGGCACGGTCAGCGCGATGTGGTCGACCCGCTGGGCGCCGGGGATACCGGCCGTGGCCCACGCGGTCAACGGTTGTGTGGCGCTGGTCAACCGACGCTCCTTTCCCGAGGGGTATGCAGGTCGTAGAGGGCTAGGGCGGCCAGCGACGCCGCGTCGGTCATTCGGCCTTCGCGCACGAGCGCATCGAGCTCGGCCCGGCTCACCAGCCGCTGCCGCATGTCCAGCTCGGTGGCCTCGCGCTCGGCCGGCCCGGCGGCGAGGTCACCGGCCAGGAAGACGTGGCAGCCCTGGGAGGCGTAGCCGTAGGCGACGTGGATTCGTCCGAGCCGGCGCAGCCAGCCGGCCCGCAGCCCGGTCTCCTCCCGCAGCTCCGCGGCGGCCAGCCGCAGCGCATCGGCGCCCTCCTCCTCCGCCGGTGCCGGGCCGGCCCAGGAGCCCTGCGGGAATTCCCAGAACCGACCGCCGACCGGGTAGCGGTACTGCTCGACGAGGTGGAACCCACCGTCCTCGACCGGGACGACGAGCGCGAAGTCGGGCTTGTCGACGACGCCGTAGGTGCCGGTGCTGCCGTCGGTGCGGCGCACGTCGTCCTCCCGGACGCTCATCCACGCGTTGCGGTAGACGGTGCGGCCGCCCAGCCGTCGCACCGCCGGCTCCGCGGTGACCGGGTCGGGGATCACGGCGCGACCTCCGTCGGCTCGGGCTGGGCGGGTGCCAGCAGCGCCCGGGCGCCGGCCGCCACGCCGTGCACCGCGACGCCGGCCGTGGCCGGGTGTCGGTGCAGCAGCGTGCTGGCCAGGCAGCTGTTGCGGGGCCGGTCGGCGTAGCGGCCACCGGCGCGGGGAACGCCGGTCACCAGGTCGGCCGACGCGCCCAGCCCGGCGGCGATGGTCCGGGCCCAGTCGGCCCGGGACAGCCGGTCCGGGCCGCCCAGGTGCAGCAGCGGCAGGTCGGCCGCGCCGAGCACCGCTGCGGTGACCGCAGCCACGTCGTCGACGAGCACCGGCGTGGTCCACTGGTCGTGTGGCGCCGCCACCGGCTCGCCGCGGCGCAGCCGGTGCGCGCAGGCGGCGAAGAAGTTGAGCCACTTCTCGCCGTCCGCTGGCTCCCAGCCGTAAATCAGGCTGACCCGCAGGACCGTGGCTCCGGGCACGCCGGCCAGTGCCTGTTCGGCGGCGAGCTTGGCCCGGCCATAGGCGTTGGCCGGGGCCGGCGGGGTGGCCTCGACGGGCAGCTCGGCCTCGCCGTCGAAGACGTTGTCGGTGGAGATCAGCACGAGCCGCCGGCCGGCCGCCGCGCCGGCGAGCCGTTCGGCCGCGCCGGCGTGTACCCGCAGCGCCTCGTCGGGGTTGGCGGTGCACCACGTGACGTCGGAGGGGCCGTGCACCAGCACCATGGCGTCGGCGCCGGCCCGGTCGGGGGCGCGGCGGCAGGCGTCGGCGTCGGTCACGTCCAGCGGCGTCCACGGGATCGGGGTACCGCCGGGGGCGGGTCGCGCCGGCGGCCGGCGCGAGGCGAGTACGGCCTCGCCACCGGCGCCGACGAGCCGTGCGGCCAGCGCCCGCCCGACGAACCCGCTGCCCACGATCAGCGTCCTCATCCGGCCGCCCCCGCGGTCTGCGCCGTCAGCCGGTGCGCGAGCAGCCGGCCCATGCCGATCAGGCTGTGGTCGTCGTCGGCGGCGCCCAGGGCCAGCATCGCCCGGATCTGCGCCGCGGTGAGCCCGAAGCAGCCGGCCTGGACCAGGTGGTCGCCGAGCACCTCGATGAACCGCGGGCCGACCGCGACGGCGAAACCGCCGATGAAGAGGTACCGCCGGATGCCGATCGCGGCGAAGACGGACCCGACCGCGGTGGCGAGCGGGCGCAGCGCCGCGACGAGCACACCGGTGGCGAACGGGTCGCCGGCCCGGATGGCGGCGGCGAGGTCCTCGTTGGCGATCCGTTCGGGCCGGCCGCCGGCGCCGGTCCACAGCGCGGATCCGGCGAAGTCGTCCGGGCGCTCGGCCGCGGCGCGCCGGGCCGCGGCCAGCACGCCCCGGCCCGAGGCGATGCCGCCCAGGTGGCCGCGGCCGCCGCAGTCGCACCGCGGTGCGGTGGCGGCCGGGTCGACCTGCCAGTGGCCGAGCTCCCCGCCGTAGCCGCCGGCGTCGACCAGCACCTCGCCGTTGCGAAACACCTTGCAGCCGATGCCGGAGCTGACCGTGAACAGGCAGAACGGCTGCGCCTCGGCGTCGGCGTAGCGCCAGGCGGCGGCGGTGATGTCGTTGGCCACCACGACCGGCACGCCGACGGCCGCTTCGAGGACCGGGCCGACGTGCAGCGGCGCCCCGCCGGCGCCCCAGATGGTGGGTGCGGCCAGGGCTACGCCGTCGGCGGACATCGGCCCCGCGAAGGACAGGCCGACCGCGCGGGCACCGTCGCCGGCCGGTGAGTCGAGGTAGGCGCGCAGCTCGCCGGCCAGCTGTGCGACGACCCGCCGCTGCAGCTCGCCCGCGCCCGCGTTGGGGTGGCGGCCCAGCCCCTCGGTGGGCACGCGGCGGGGGTCGGTGACCGCGGCGGCGCCGCGCTCCAGCCGGGCGATGCGCAGCGAGGTGCCGCCGATGTCCGCGACGACGTCGAACTCGGCGCTCATCGCCCGGCCCCCAGCACGGCGGCGGCGTGCTGGACGAAGCCGTCCTCGAGCACGATCGCGCCCTCGATGTCGGCGCCGGGTGGCACCTGCGCGCCGGGCAGCAGTACGGCGTCGCGGACCCGGGCGCCGGCGCCGACCCGCACGCCGGGGTACACCACACAACACTCGATCCGGCCGTCGTTGACCAGGTCGGCCGGGACGATGCTGGCCCGCACGCCGTCCTCGTCGGCGACCCGCCGGCGGGCGACCTCGGGCCGCAGGGTCCGGGGCAGCGCGTCCAGCCCGATCGACGGCGGGTCGTCGAGCAGCAGGCCGTGTGCGCGGTGGTACCGGTCGACGGTGCCGATGTCCTCCCAGTACCCCGGCACGAGGTGGCCGCGGATCCGCTCGCCCGCGGCCAGCATCGCCGGGATCACGTCGCGGCTGATGTCGTGCTGCCAGTCGGTGCCGTCGAGCCGCTCCAGCCAGCGGTGCAGGATGCCCGCGTCGAACAGGCAGAATGCCGCGAACACCAGGTCGCTGGTTGGCTTGTCGGGCTTCTCGACGAACTCGGTGAGGTTGCCCGCGGCGTCGAAGCGCACCATGCCGAACAGGTGCACGTAGCGCATCTCGATCCGCTGGTACGCGATGGTCAGCGCCGCGCCGGACTCCCGGTGCTCGCGCAGCATGCCGCGGTAGTCGAAACGGTAGACGTGATCGGCGTGCTGCACGAGCACGTCCCGCGCGTCGTCGAACACGTACCTCGCCTTGCTGATCAGGGCGTCGGCCGTGCCGCGCTCGGCCGGCCAGGTGCGCTCGGGCAGCTCGGCCGGCAGCCGCCCGGGCGGCGCCGAGCGGTAGGCGGCGTCGTACGGGCCGAAGTGCGCCCGGAAGCCGGGCTGCGAGTTCCACACCGTCTGCAGGTCGTCCATCAGGCGGCGCTCTTCGTACTGCGAGAGGATAAGCACCTCCCGCAGGCCCGACGAGCGCGCGTTGAGCAGGCTGAAGTCGATCAGCCGGGCGGTGCCGCCGAACGGCACCAGCGGCTTGAGCCGGCCCTGGCCGAGCCGGCCCATCCGGCGGCCCTCCCCGCCGGCCAGCAGTACCGCGCGCACGCCTTCCATCACGCCTCCAACTGGGCCGGAACGACTGCCGGACGGTCGAGCTCCGGCCCGGTCTCGGCGAGCTCGGCCAGGGCTCGCTCGATCTCGGCGGGGGTGACGTCGTCGACGAAGCAGGCGGCGCCGATGCCCGCGGTGAGCGGCATGAGCTGGCGGCCGTCGCGGTGGCGCACGGTGTCGGCCAGGGCCGCCACGAGCAGCTCCGGCGAGCAGACCCGGTGCCAGGTGGGCAGGCCGAGGGCGGCCATGACGTCCCGGACCCTGGCCGCCTCGTCGCCGGACAGCAGCCCGCGGTTGCGGGCGATCACAATCGTGAGCGCCATGTCGACGCAGACCGCCTCGCCGTGCAGCAGCTCGGGCAGCGCGGCCATCTCGACGGTCGGCGAGAACGAGTGGCCGTAGTCGACGACCCGCTGCAACTGATGCTCCCACAGGTTGGGCTGCAACTCCTGCAGCATGCAGTGGATGGCACCGTGCATCACGGCCATCGCCACCGCCCCACCGTCGGCGGAGTCGCGCCGCTGCATGCGTTCGGTCACCAGCCGCGGCCCGTGCTCGGCCAGGAGCCCGAACAGGCCGGCATCCTTGACCAGAGCGATCTTGAGGATCTCGGCGAGGCCGTTGCGCAGGTGCCGGGCCGGCAGGGTGGACAGGAACGAGGGGTCGACCAGGGTCGCCTCGGCCGGATGATAGGTGCCGAGGCGGTTCTTGTACTCGTGGAAGTTCACGCCCGTCTTGGCCCCGATGCCGGCGTCGACCATGCCGATCAGCGTCGTCGGCACCCGCACGTACGGGGTGGAGCGGCGGTACAGGCTCGTGGCGAGCCCGACGATGTCGGTCAGCACGCCGCCGCCGACGGCGATCACCGGCTCACGGCGCCGCCCGACGCCGAACGCGTCCATCGCCGCGACCACCTTGAGCACCGAGTCCATGGTCTTGACCCGCTCGTGCGCGTCGACCAGGCAGAGCTCGTAGGTGACGCCGTGCGCGTCCAGGTAACGGCGCAGCCGGGCGCCGAACAGCACGCCGACCCGCTGGTCCACGACGACGAGCCGACGCCGCGTCGCGTCCGGCGTGCCGGTCGCCAGCAGGGTGGGGTTGTCGAGGTGCAACAGGTCCTGGCAGAGCCGTACCTCGTAGCTGACCAGCCGGCGTGCGGTGACCCGCCAGTGCGGATCGCCGCCGTCGCCAGAGGCGAAGAGTCCTTCGGGCGCCGTCTGCGCCGGTGACAGCATCGAAATGGCCATATTGGTTTCGGTCTCCTCCCCATGGTTGATGTCGGTCTCCTCCCCATGCCCACGGCGAGGCCCGCCGCGCACCGGCCGACGTGCAGCGTCATGGTTGCCGTGTCGAGAACATCGCTCGGTGGAGCCGGGATGATGGCCGGACGGACGCGCCCACGGGCCCGTACGAGCCACCGCCGTACACCCGCGACCCGGCCGGAGGTCAGGACGGCCGTTCCCGATCTTCACGTGATCGATTACTTCTGACTTAAATAGCCTCCTGCGGTGCTCGCTTGAGACGGAGGTTTCGCCCGGGCAACACTCGCGCGGCCCCGTGTTACGGCACCCCGTCCAGCGCGCGGAGCAGGTGGATCTCCACACTTGTCGGGTCCAGTGACGGCGACATCCGGAAGCCCGCCCGCCGCTCGTCAAAGACCCGCATCGTGTCGTCGATGTCGTCGGACTCGATCGTGTAGACCGCCGCGAAGCGGACCGGATCTTCCGTGGCGTACCGTCCGGCGGCGACGAAGCCCGGCACGCCGAGCACTTCGGCGAGATGGACCTCGTCGTACCAACGGTGGTAGTCGGCCTCGAGTCCGGAGACGGGACCGGTGTAGATCAGCATCTGGTGCACAGCCATGTGACGATCAGGCTCCATCTCCGTTGAAATCTGCGGCGTGGTCGTGGGCTCACGGCGCTCCCGCACCGTGTCCGTCACCGACTCCGGGCGTGGCGACCGGCGAGGTCCAGCAGGCAGGGCGACGTCGGCGGACGAGGGGTCGGTCTTCGGGCATGCACCGTCACCCCCGGCCGCCTGCCCGACCACCCACCCGGTCCGGCGCGGCGCTCAGCGGTGTCCGAACTGGAAGCCGACGCCGCGGACCATGATGATCCAGCCACCTGACCCCGGTTTGTGCCACGAGGCTGTTGAGGTGGGTGTCGAGCGTCCGGCCGGCCGGGCCGGGCGTCGACCATTCATACAGTCAGCATTTCACGTGATCCTCCCCTTGTAGCAATTAACGGCCGGTCGAGCCGGCAATGCTCTTTCCCCGTAAGGTCAGGCATGGCGGCGACGCTGTGCGGACGTTTCGAAATGCTGGCGCCCAGTCAGCCTGAGATTCGCGGATCGGGCGAGCCGTCGATGTGGGCTCCTCATTAGTTTCGAGCAATCCCAACTGCAACTTTCGTCGATCACCGTACATTTATACCCTCGAATGTACCGGCGGCGCTACTCCCGGAAGCGCAGCACCTCGAACGCCACGCCGTACCTGCAGCCCAACCGGGAACCGGCCGCCCACAACAAAGCGTCGAGGAACTCCTCCTGGTCGAACGTCGTCGACAACCCCGCAGGTACTCCCGATGCTTCTCCAGGGATCGCACCCACCTCGAAGGTCTCGGTCACGTCGACACCATGGGTCGACTGCGGCGAGTTCACCGCCCACACCTGACGCACTCCGCTCCACGGTTCGAGATCCTGAACGAGCAGGTCGGTGAAGACCCAGCGGTTTCCCGCGTCACGGACGGCATCGAGGACGGCCCGTCCCGTAGCAATGTGGTCCGCCTGGTTGAGCGCGATCCCGTTCCCGATGTCCCGGAAATTGTTCGTAATGACAATCTCCGGTCGATGACAGCGAATCGCGGCGGCCAGGAACCGGCGCAGGCTGGAGCGTGCGCCAACGCAATCGTGCGTCGGCGACCGCCGCGGGTGCTATGCGGTTCCGGTCGCGAGGTCGTCACGCCAGGCGACCCAGTCCTTCAGTACGCCGAGGTCGTAGTCGGGCCCGTGGGCGCCCACCGTGAACAGGGAGACGCCCAGCGCGCGCATGCGTTCGCCGAGGACGTCGGGTGTTCCGGGCGGGGTGGGGCCTCCGGCAACCGCCGTGGAGATCTCGATGTCGTCGATGTCGCGGCCGATGTCGGCGCAGTGCCGGCGCAGCACGGTGATCTTGTGTGCGAGCGTTTCGACGTCGCCGAAGCAATGCCATATGTCGGCGTGCTCGGCCACCAAGCGCAACGTCTTGCGTTCGCCGCCGCCACCGATCAGAACGGGAATCGGTCGCGTCGGCGGCGGGTTGAGCCGGGACCATCGCGATCGGATGCGGGGCAGATCTCCGGCCAGGGCGTCCAGGCGCTGTCCCGCCGTGGCGAACTCGTAGCCGTACTCCAGGTAGTCCCGCTCGAACCAGCCCGCTCCGATGCCAAGCACCAGGCGCCCCTCACTGATGTGATCCACCGTGCGGGCCATGTCGGCGAGCAGATCTGGGTTGCGGTAACCGGTGGAGCTGACCAACGTGCCGATCTCCACCCGAGACGTCGATTCCGCCCAGGCGCCCAGCATGGTCCACGCCTCGAAGTGCCGTCCGTCCGGGTCGCCGTCGAGGGGGAAGAAATGATCCCAGTTGAAAACGATGTCGACGCCGAGTTCCTCGGCTTCGGCCGCGGCGCGACGTATCTGGCGATACTCCGCATGTTCCGGCTGAATCTGCAAACCAATCCGTACGGGTGTATCAGTCATGGTCTCTCCTAGACATGCTGCCGGTGGACCGGGCCGCCTTCGGGCGACCTCTGGACGAACCGCTCTAACGGCGTCGTCCCGGCAATGGCGAACAGATTTCCGGCGAGTGCTGCTGCGCGCGTGTAGTCGCGGGCGAGGTCGCTGCCGGAGCCGTTGGACAGGTAAACCGTCAGGGGGCTGGAGGGCAGGTCGACGGTAGGCCGGATCCGTCCGCCGCGAGCGACCTTCGGCGTCAGCGAGCGGACCGATTCGATGGCATTGAGCTCGGCCAGCAGTGCGCCGTTGAGCCGGGTCACCGTGCCGTTCAGGCCGGTGGCTACGTGAAAGACGTACGCCTCTCGGTGCTGCCGGTATCTGCGGCCCGCGAATTGGGCAAGGAACTGGTCCGGGCGCAGGTAGGCCAGCGCCGTTACGCTGGCCTGCTCCGCGCCGCAGCACTCTGCGTCGAACTCGGGGTGCATCACGCCGTTCAGACGGGCGCCGATCTCGACCAGGGCCGGCCCGTCGGCGGTCATCATGACCTCGGCGTGGGACGCGCCGAACTCGATGCCGAGTGCGTCGAGGACACGGTGTACGTACGCGGTGAGCACGTCGACGGCCGGGTCGCCGGGCGGAACCAGCACATTGCGGTGGTAGACGTTCGGGTTTCCCTGCCGGCGCTCGTCCTTGCGCCACACGGCGCAATCGTAGCGCTGCCCGCGGCATGACACTGTATCCACAATGTACTCGGTGCCGCAGAGGTATGACTGCACCAGCACGCTGGTGTTGGTCTCCGCGTACATCGTCGTGGTGTTGAGGACGGCCTCGGCGGCGCGGCGCAGCTGCGCGGCGTCCGAGCAGATCGAGACGCCTTGGGAACCCGAAGCGGCCAGGGGTTTGACCACCACGGGATAGGTGCCGCGGCGCTCCGCCCACGCTACGAGCGCGGCGGGCTCACTGGAGCAGAACTGGGCTGCGCAGGAAAGCCCGGCCTTGCGCACGGCCTCGATCATCAAGTACTTGTCGCGGCGTGCCGCGGACAGCGCTGAACCGTTGGTCGGCACGTGCAACAACTCGGAGAGGATGTCGGCGAGCGTCACCCCCGGCTCCTGGCCGGCCACCACAGCGACCGGGTTCAGCGCAGCCAGCTCCGCCGCGGTCTCCGCCGGGTTCGTGCACACCAGGCTCGCCGAGTATGCGCTCAGGTCGGGGGCCGTCATGCTTGGCAAGGGTTCCGGCGTACTCGACACGTGCACGACGTCGGCGCCGAGGTCGGCGAAGGCGGCCCGCAGATGCCGCCCGGTGCCGTAGGCGTCGACGAGGACGACCACCGCTCGATCAGTGCGCATCATGGCCCCTTCGCGCCGACGGGGAGCGTGGACAGCGAGGACGCTCGGCCGGACGTTCGCTCGGCCAGTGTGACCAGCGGCAGGCTGATCACCCCGACCGTGAACAGGCCGGCGCCGATCAGCAGCCAGCCCCACACGCCCCCATGCAGGCATATCGTGAGCACCAATGGCCCAAGCGCCTCGGCGACGCCCGTGCCGAGGCCGAACACGCCGGAATACTGTCCCTGGGCGTGGGCGGGTGCCAGTCCGAAGGACCACTCCATCTCGGCCGCGGCCTGCCACAGCTCGCCGAAGGTGTACGCAACCATGCCCGCGATCAGCAATCCCACCGCCGCCCATTCGCCCGGCCGGCCGGCGGCGGCCATCAGGGCGAGTCCCGTGCACAGCGCCGCACCGGCCCAGCGCATCCGCATGCCGGCGGCCCGATGGTCGTTCACCCCGCGGCTGACTGGAACCTGGAACATGACGATCAGTAACGTGTTGATCACGAGTATTCCTGACACGAGCCACCGGGGTGAGTCCGTGTGGCCCACGATCCACAACGGCAGCAGGAACGTCGGCACAGCCATGTGCAGCGTCATCACGCTGCTGAGCACGGCCGCGGTCAGATACGTCCGATCGCGCACCGCCGCCCATCGCCCCTGTTGGGCCGGAGCGGGGATCGGGGGCAGCTTGGGCAGGCGCCACTGGATGAGTGCGCTGCCGAGGAATGCAGCGACCCGCGCGGCGATCAGGGCCCGGTAGGCGGCCGGCGTGTCGAGCTGGATGCCGATGCCCGCGGTGAGTGCGCCGCTAGCCAAGGCGAGGTTGATGACCGACCGGATGTAGGCGCGGTAGACGGTCGGATCGTCGCCGGCAAACCGGCGGATCAGCGGCGCCCTGCTGGCCTGCCCGGCCGCGTAGGTCATGCCGACGCACACGCTGACCAGCACGAACGGCACGAAGGAGCGAACCAGCAGAAAGCAGGACATCGATGCGGCGCCGAAGAGCATGACCCCGACCTGAGTCTCGCGGGGCCCGTGGCGATCGGCGATGTGTCCGAAGACGATACCCACGAGCAGGCCCGCCATGGACCCGATGGACAGCCCGAGCGCAACCTGGCTGGCGGAGAACTTCACCACACGCGTGAAGTAAAGCGTGCTGCTCGCGACGAAGATCCCGCCGCCGAAGCTATTGACGAACAGGGCGGCCGCCAGCATGCGCTGCGGGCCGGTGGCGGGCAGGAGCCGCTCACTCAGCGCCACAGCCGGTCCCCGAAATCGTCCTGTGGCGCGGTCCGGCGTTGCCAGGCGCGCAGCTCCCGTGGGCGCGCGCTCTCCGGCACGGTGACCACCCGGTCGGTGAACCAGGTGCGGACCTCGGCCAGCCTGGCGTCGAGCTCCTCAGGGGAGTCGGCGGCAATGAGGACCTGGCCGATGCGCTGGTTCGTGCTGGCGAGGTCGTCCGCGATCCGGGTGCCATACGGAAACTCGATGCGGGCGAACTCAACGCCGGGGAGTTCGAGCAACTGATCAGGGGTCGGACACCGGATGAGGATGCCCGGGCTGCCCGTGAGGAATCCAGAGCCGATCACGCCGGGGCGTTGCTTGACCACCAGCTCGGGCGTCCTGCCGAGCGCGCACTGCAAAGTGGCCTCGCCGAGGTTGACGTCGAACTTCGCCTGGACCTCCTCGTGTACCAGGCCGCCGCCACGCCGCGCCGCGCACTCGCCGAAGGTCAGCGCGCCTGTCCCGGGGTCGTAGAACAGCTCCATGTGGAAGACGCCGTAACGCAATCCGAGTGCCTCGATCGCGGCCGCGGCGAACGGCACCGCTTTGTCGTACGCCCACTTGTCCGTCTCGGTGTCGAACCGCCGCATGGACAGCGGCATGTCCTCGTCCACCGTGGTCAGGCAGGGGGCGCCGTAGGCGGCCAGCGCGGCGAACACCAATTTCCCGTCGAACAGGACCCCGTCGACGATCCATTCCTGCCCGACGACGAACTCCTCGAGCAGGAAGGTCCGGTCCGCCACTCCCTCGGCCGTGTAGGCGCGGCTGCGCTCGCGCAGCTTGTCGATGCTGTCGACCACGCTCGTCCGCGTGGTGGCGGCACCGGCGATGGGCTTGAGCACCGCGCGTTCGTACGGCAGCTCGGCAAGGCCGGACACGTCGTAGATATCGTCGATCACGGTGTGGCGTGCGGTCGGGATTCCGGCCGCAGCTACCGTCCGCTTCTGCACCGCCTTGTCCCGGAAACGCACCGCCGTCTCCGGGCCGATGCTTCGGCAGCCGAGGTGCTCGGCCAGGAGGGCGACGACGACCAAGGCCCACTCGTCGCCGGTGTGCACGGCATCCCAGGTGACGTCGCCGAGTCCGGCACGGGACAGGGCGGCCAGGATGTCCTCTACGTTGGTCTGGTCATCGACCCGCAGTACCCGCAGCTGTTGCGGCACCTGAATCAACCCGTTGTCCCAGGCCGCCGATCCGACCACGACGACCGCATCAATGTCCAGACGCGCACACGCCTCCACGAAGTACCGGTCGGTGCCGATCACCAGCACCTTCGGCCGTCCGCCCGTGTCCATGCCCCTCACCTCTCCCTTGCCAGCTCCACCCGACCTTGTCACAGTGCTGGCAATTTTGGCAATACGCGGTCGTCGCCCGAGTCACCGACAGCATGGGATCGGGCGTGGCCCGGCCGGCGTGGTCCCTTTGGCGGGCAGGCAGACGTCACCGTGCGCTGGGCGAACTTTCGCCGAGCCGCTGCGGGTTCCGGGTAACCGCGCGGCGCGGCCGCGGCGGTGTTCCCGCCGCGACGGCCACGCTGGCGTCCGGCTTCGGCCCTGCGGCCCAGGACCTCCAGGCGCTGCGCACCATCTCGGACATGCCGTGACGGGCGCGCCAGGCCAGGTCCCGCCGGATCTTGTCGACGGCCGCCACGACCTCCGGCGGGTCACCGGCTCGACGCGGGCCCGCGGTGACCGGCACGGCCAGGCCCGTCTCGTCGCGGACCGCCGCGATGACCTCGAGAACGGAGTGCCCCTTCCCGGTGCCGACGTTGTAGACCTCGGCGATGGGGCCCCGCTGAAGACGCCGTACGGCGGCGGCATGCGCGTCGGCGATGTCGGTGACGTGCACGTAGTCGCGGACGCCGGTGCCGTCGCGGGTCGGATAGTCGGCACCGGTGATGACAACGGGCCGGCCCGTGCTGATGTTCTGGAACAGCTTGGGGAACAGGCCGCTGCCATTGCGCTCGGCGAGCTGCGCGTCCTCGCTACCCACCACGTTGAAGTACCGCAGCGCGATCCACGAGATGTCGTGTGCCGCCCCCGCCGCGCGCAGCATCCACTCGCACACCAGCTTGGTTTCGCCGTACGGGTTGATCGGCGCCGCCGGGGTGTCTTCGGTGACTTTCGGCTGCCGCGGCATGCCGTACACCGCGGCGCTGGAAGAGAACAGGATCCGGGACACTCCGGCGTCGACCATCGCCTCGAGCAGCACCCGAAGCCCGTCGACGTTGTGCCCGTAGTACCGCAACGGATCCTCGACCGACTCCGGCACCGATTTGACCGCGGCCAGATGCACGACGCCGTCGACATGATGCGTGCGCAGCGTACGCGCCACCGTGCGGCGGTCGGTGTCGGCTCCGACCACGAGCGGCACGTCGGGAGGGATCCGGGTCGCCATTCCGGTGGACAGATTGTCCAGCACGACCACCGGTAGGCCTTCGGCGCGCAGATGCCGCACCACATGCGATCCGATGTATCCGGCACCGCCGACAACCAACCACGTCATCGGTGCTCGGACATCGTGATCGCTACGCAGGTCTGTTCGAACGGTCACGACACACCTCTCGCCGGGCGTCACGCGGACCAGGCAAGTGTGCACGCCTTGGCAAAGATAGGCAATGCGATGTACCAAAACTTTGGCAATTCGATCGCCGCCCGCTGCGACCGAATCGCGGTTGACGAGAGCCCCGGCGGGCAACAGAGTTGTCATGCAGTTCCTCACACCGCCATCACGTCCGGTCCACGTGACAGACAACGAGGCCGTATGCGCTACCTGAATCTCGGCGTCCTCGCGCACGTCGACGCCGGCAAGACCAGTCTGACCGAGCGGCTGCTGCACACCGCCGGGGTCATCGACGAGGTCGGCAGCGTCGACGCCGGCAACACGCAGACGGACTCCCTGGAGCTGGAACGCCGGCGTGGGATCACCATCAGGTCGGCGGTCGTCTCGTTCGTCGTCGCCGACACCGTGGTCAACCTCATCGACACGCCCGGGCATCCCGACTTCATCGCCGAGGTGGAGCGCGTGCTCAGTGTGCTCGACGGCGCCGTTCTCGTGATATCCGCGGTGGAGGGCGTACAGGCACAGACCCGGATCCTGATGCGGACGCTGCAGCGGCTGAAGGTCCCCACACTGATCTTCGTCAACAAGGTGGACCGCGGTGGCGCCGATGTCGGCCGCACCCTGCACGACATCGCGGAGCGGTTAACTCCGGCCGCGGTGGCCATGGGCACGGTGACCGAGCAGGGTGCCCGTGCCGCCGCCTTCGTCCCGTGGCCGCCCACCGGGGTCGCGTTCATGTCCCGGATGGCAGACGTGCTGTCGGTCAACGACGACGCGTTGCTCGCCGCGTACGTCGACGATCCGGACTCCTTGCGCCCGCGCCGGCTCTACCGGGAATTGCGCAAGCAGACGGCGAGCGGGCTGGTGCATCCGGTGTTCGCCGGATCGGCGATCACCGGTGCGGGCGTGGAGGACCTGGTGGCGGCATTGCCCGAGCTGCTGCCCGCGGCCGCCGGCGATGCCGATGCCGCCCCCGCGGGGCGCCTGTTCAAGATCGAGAGGGACGCCGCAGGCGAGAAGGTCGCCTATGTCCGGATGTTCGCCGGCGCGGTCCGCACGCGAGATACCCTGACGTTCGGGACATCCGCCGGCCGGATCACCGGCATCAAGGTGTTCGACAACGGCGGGGCGATCGCCTCCGACTCGGTGGTGGCCGGCCAGATCGGCACGTTGCGGGGGCTCACCGGCGCCCGGGTCGGCGACGCCTTCGGCATGGCCGGCCAGGAGGCCGACGGGCACCGGTGGTTCGCTCCGCCGACGCTGGAAACCGTCGTCGAGCCGGTGGCCGCCGGCGACCGTGGTGCGCTGCACGCCGCGCTGACCCAGCTCGCCGAGCAGGACCCGCTGATCAACGTGCGGCAGGACGCCGTCCGGCAGGAGATCTCCGTCTCGCTCTACGGGGAGGTGCAGAAGGAAGTCCTGCAGGAGATGCTGCGCAACGACTTCGCCGTGGACGTCCGATTCCGCGAGACGACCACCATCTGCGTCGAGCGGCCGGCGGGCACCGGCGCCGCCGTGGAATTCATCGGCAAAGGCGACAACCCGTTCCTGGCGACCGTCGGACTGCGGGTGAACCCCTGCCCGCCCGGCACCGGCGTGCGGTTCGGCCTAGAGGTGGAGCCCGGCTCGATGCCGGCAGCCTTCTTCAAGGCGGTCGAGGAAGCGGTCCGCGAAACGTTGCACTGCGGTCTGCACGGCTGGCAGGTGACCGACTGTGCCGTCACCATGACCCACGCCGGCTACTGGGCCCGGCAGAGCCACTCCCACGGCACGTTCGACAAGAGCATGTCGAGCACGGCCGGCGACTTCCGCAACCTGACACCGCTGGTGCTGATTGAGGCGCTGCGCGGGCCCGGCACCCGGGTGTACGAGCCGATCGAGCACTTTCGCGTGGAAGTTCCCGCCGACACGCTGGAGTTCGTCACCTCGGCGGTCACCCGGCTGGCCGGGGTCATCACCATGACGACGCCGCAGGGGCGTTCCTATGTGGTGCGCGGCGAGGTCCCCGCGGCCCGGGTACACCGGCTGCACCGGCACCTACCGGCGTTGACCCGGGGCGAAGGCGTGATGGAGAGCAGTTTCGGCCATTACCAACCCGTACGTGGACCCGTCCCGAGTCGTCCGCGTACCGATGCGAACCCTCTGAACCGCAGGGAATATCTGCTGCACGTGGTGCGGCGGGTGTGAACGTGCGCTGACGTACGGTTTGGCCGTGGTGGCGGTCTTGGCGCTCGCCGAGATGACGTTCCAGCCGATGATGAGCACCGCTTTCGCGGCACTGCCCATCCTGTCGCGGATAGAGTCCTTGGCCGTACGCCAGATCGCCTGGACACTCGGCTCCGCGCTCGGCTCGTGGTGCGGCGGCGCCGTGTTCCTCTCGTGCCACCACCGCGGTCACGACCGGCTCTACTGGCTGGTACTCGCCGCTGTCACCTCGCTCAGCACGACGTTGTTCATGGCGCAAGCGCGTCGGTCCGCGCCACAGACGGCATGAAGAAGACGCCCATGGCCGCAGCGCCGTACGTCGTGATCATAGGTGGCTACTCGGCCGGCAATCACCTGCCGTCGGCGTTCGCGCAACTCGGCGTGCAGGCCGTCCACCCGCAGCGCTCCCCCGCCCTGCACGATGCCCGCCGAGCTGCCCGAACGCACCCGCCGAGACGTGGAGACACAGGTCATCGCGGCGCTGCGGGCACTGAACCTGCCGTTCGGCGTCTTCCATGTGGGGCTCTGGGTGACCCCACGCGGCCTGGTGCTCGGCGAGGTGCACGTGCGCCCGGGTGGTGACTGGCTGCACCGGCTGCTCGCCCACGTGATACCCGGCCTGGAACTGTTTGGCCTAGCCGGCCCCGGCGATCGCCCGGGACATGTAGACGGCGCCCGGACCGTAGCCGGCCGGCAGCGAGATCTCCGGATGGGGATGGTAGCCCCGGGCGGACCAGAAGCCGGCCGTCCCCCCGACCGCGACCAGGGAGATGCGTTCGAAACGCAGGGATCTCGCGGTGTCGGTGAGGTAGCGCAGCAGCCGTTTTCCCCAGCCGCGGCCACGCAGGCCGGCACCGACGACGATGTCGTGCAGGTGCAGGTTCGAGGATGCGAAGACGGTCTCCTCGGGACGCGCGGGCTCGGGGAACCGGAACCGCGGATACGGCAGCGCGAGCAGGTAACCGCCGACCTGCTCGCCGGCATCCAGCACGAACGAGGTCGCCGGCGAGACGCGGCCGCGCGACTCCAGCACGGCGTGGCCCTCGGAGAGCCCGAGCCTGGCGTACGCGCCGGCCTCCAACTCGGCGATGCCGGCCCAGTCGTCTGCGGTGATCGGGCGGACACGCTCCAGTCGGACGGTGACGCAGGGCAGCGGGTCGTAACCGTTGAACCCGCGGGTGGTGTAGCTGGTGGCGTAGGCGCCGGCGGAGTGGATCCATACCGGATCGCCGGAGGTCAGGTCCGCCGGTACGGCGACCGGCGCGCTGCCCAGCCTGTCATCGCTATCGCAGGTCGGGCCCGCGATCACGGCGCGGACGCTGCGGCCGCCGGCACGGGTCGGGAACTCCAGCCGGTAACCGAGCTGGTCTCCCTCGAACAGGCCGTTGAACCGGCCGCAGCTCAGGTAGAGCCAGGTCTGCCCGCGCCGGGTCAGCCGGGTGACGTGTGCCCGGATCGAGCCGTGGTCGGCCACCAGGTAGCGACCCGGTTCGATGACGAACTCCAGGTCCCCGTGGGACGCCTTGCGCAGCCGGCGCATCCCGGCCCGGATCGCGGCGAAGATCTCCGCGGTCGGCGGTCGGAGTGGGCGGCCGGCAGTGTCGAGGTAGCCGTGCGCGGGCAACCCGCCGCCGAGGTTGATCAGCTCGAGGTGGATACCGCGCGCCCGCAGGTGGCCCAGGGCGGCGGCAAGCGCATCGAAGGCCCGCTGCCACGTGCGAACGGTCATCTGCTGCGATCCGACATGGATGGACAGTCCCGCCGGTACCAGCCCGTGCCGGCGCGCCGTGTCCAGCACGGCGACCGGATCGTCCGTGCCGCATTTGCCGGTGAGCCCCCACAGGGCGCCCTCGCCGCTGGTAGCGACGCGGCAGAACACCCGGGCTCCGGGGGCGTGCCGGGCGATGGCTTGCACGTCCTCCACGCAGTCGGTGGCGAACATGGTGATGCCCAGCCGGTGGGCGGCGGCGATGTCGGCGTCCGACTTGACGGTGTTGCCGTAGTGCACCTTCCGCGGCGCCGCCCCGGCGCGCAGAGCCTGCCGGATCTCGCCGGGGCTGGCCGCGTCGAAGCCGGCACCGAGGTCGGCGACGCAGGTGAGCACCTCGTCCACCGGGCATGCCTTCATGGCGAATCGCACCGCGACGCCCGGCAGCTCGCCGCGCAGCGTTTCGTACTGGCTCTCGATGCCGGTCAGATCGTAGATGATCCGGTCCCGTTCCGCCGCGGCGAGGGCGGAGCGTACGTGCGCCGGCTCACCCATGGCGGACCTCCGTGGCGCGAGCGGCTTCGACCAGCGGCGCCCAGGCGTCGATGAGCAGCGCGAAATCATCGACGTCGCGGCGGGCCTCGAGCAGCAAACTCGTCCGGCGGTCCCGGATCCGGTCCGCGACGCCGGCGAACCGGCCGCCGAGGCGGCGGTACGCGCGCTCCAGCTCGACGATCTTCGTCGAGCTGGGTTCGTCGGCCCGTCCGGCGCTCTCCCGCACGATCGCGGCGATCGCGGCCGGGTCGTCGTCGGTCATCCGCTCGTAGATGAAGTGCAGGTACGGCATGGAGAGAATGAACTTCGCGAACCGCATCTGATACGCGAGGAATCCGGCGTCGGTCTTGCGCTCCTGGGTGTGGAAATTGACGATGTGCCGGTTGTGCATCACGCCCGGCAGGTGCGCCCGGTGCGCGACGTGGATGAGGAAGTAGTCGCTGCCGATGGTGTCGGTGGCCGGCGGCAGCGGGACCCGCTCGTGCAACCCGTGGAAGCTGATGTTGTGCATGTCCACGCGCATCGGGTCGACCACGGTGAGCACGGAGTGGTCACCGGTGAACGGTTGGCCGCCCATGAACGAATCCGCGACGAGCGCCCGCCTGTCCGCCTCCGGCAGGCCGTCGGCGGCCCACAGGCTCACCAGGTCGTAGTAGGCCTCATGGTCACGGACCTCGCCGAGGTCCACGGACATCTCGCCGACGAACGACCCGCCGACCATGGCCACGGTGGCGTTCCGCAACGCCGGGTCGAGCCGGTCCTCCACCGCCACCGCGCGGTGCGCGGGCTTGCCCAGCGCGAGCAGCTCCGCGTAGATCGGGAAGATCTTATTTCCCAGGTACGTCTGGAAATAGCTGTCCGAGTCGCGGCGGTGCACCGACTCGCATCCCAGCGCCGCCGCGATCAGGAAGGCGCGGTTGGTGCACGCGCCGTAGGACAGGGCCGACGGAAGCATCAGGTCGGCGATCAGGTCTGGCTTGCCGACGCCGGCGCGCCGGATCACACGATGCAGGAAGTCCCGCTGGGCCGGTTCGTCCAGGTGCCAGACGTTGTCCGCTCGGCTCAGCACGCGCGCGTGCGCCGCGAAGTCAGCCGAGGAGTCCAGTACCAGCAGGCACACCTCGACGCCGAAGCGCTCGGTGGCGTAGGCCGCCTCGGACATCACCTCCGCGAGCGTGGCGGTGCACTCGCGGTTCGTCGGCACGGTCAGGCATACGCGGCGCGCGTCCGGCTGAGGTTTCATTCGCATCACATCCGTACGGGGTCGAACGCCGGGGCGGTGGACCGGCACGGTGTCACGGGCGGCGGTACTCGGCGAAGTGCTCCTCGCGGAACAGCTCCGGCCACCGGCCGCGATCGAGGCCGAGCTCGCGGCCGAGCCGCAGCATGTGCCGCCAATACGGCTTGACCGGCGGCCAGATGCTGCCGGCCTGGCAGTACGAGGTGTCGATGAAGTAGCGGTCCCTGGTACGGCCGTCCGGCCGAGGCCGCCGGGCGTGGAAGAGCGCGGAGTGCAGCACGACAGTCGACCCCGGCGGAAGCTGCTCGAGGTTGACCTCACCGGGTAGTTCGGCGGTGCCCAGGTTGGCCCGGGCGGTCTTCGTGACACGCTCGCGATGCGATCCGGGCAGCACCACCAGGCTCGACGTCTCCTCGTCGAGACCGTCCAGGTAGTGCAGCGTGTGGATCATTCGGTGGGTCGGGTCGACGCTGGGCCCGTACTCGTAGTCGTGATGCCACGCCTTGCCGGGAAGTCCGGGCGCCTGGCGGTCGGTGTGCAGGTGGTGGAAGGCGAAGGCCGGCCCGAGCAGCTGGGTCAGGATGTTCATCAGGGGCGGGTGGGCGATGAGCTCACCGTGCGCCGGCATCTCGAGTTCCATCAGCGGCGGCAATCCGTGTTTGTCGGGGTCGACGCAGCAGTCGATGGAGCGGGCGCGCAGTCCCTCGTCCACCCATCGGTCCACTTCGGGCCTCAGCCGGTCGGCCAGGTCACGCGGGAGGAATCCGGGCAGGACCAGGTATCCCAGTTCGTCGAACTCGGCCAGCTGTGCCTCGGTGAGCACCGGCAGTTGCGGATCCGCCTCTTTCGCCAGTACGTGGGTCTGCGGGGTCACGTCGTTGACTCCTTTCTGTGCGCGCTGCGCGTCGTGCCGCGACGCGGCATCGCCGGGATTCGCGGGCCCGGTCGCGCGGCACACTTCGGGCTGGAGGTTGATGCGACCTCGCTAGTGTGCACACGTTTGGCAATATTCGGCAAGGCCATCTGCCCCTTGAGGCAATAATCTTGCCAAGAATCGGAGCCGCACTCCTGTTGCCGGTGCCTGCCAAGTTGGGCAACATGCCGGGTATGGGCTCTCCAATGATCAGCATCGTGATTCCCTACGGGCAGCGCCTCGACAACGTACGGCTGGTGTTCGCGTCGCTCGCGGAGCAGACGCTGGACCGCGACGCCTTCGAGGTGGTCGTCGGCGCTATCGGATACGACCCCGACTACCTGCGGCTGTGCCAGGAGTACGCCGACCGCCTGAGCATCGTGTCGGTGATGGTGGAGCGCGACTGGAACACCAGCCACGCTCGCAACCTTGCGTTGCGGCAGGCTTCCGGCGACGTGATCGTGCTCCTCGACGCGGACGTCATGCTGCCTCCACGGTGCCTGGAGTCCTTGCATCGGCGGTACTTCGCCGACGGCTCGGCCAGGTGCGTCGTCGGCCAGTTGATCGGATACGACAACTACGCGACGACCGAAGCGGTGGACAGCACCCCGTTCAGCCGCCATCGCGACGCGCTCGCCCGGCTCGAGGCTGTCCGGGGACTGCGAGAGGACCAGCGCTGGCAGTTCGAACCAGTGAACTTGCCGTGGACGCTGGTGTGGACCGGTTTCGTCGCAGTCTCCGGCAACGTCGTGCGCCGGCACGGACTCTACTTCGACGAGAACTTCCGCGGCTGGGGCGCGGAAGACCAGGAGTGGGGCTACCGCGTGGCCGCCACCGGCACCCCGATCGTGCTCGGTGAGGACCTCTACGGCCTGCACCTGCCGCACGTGCGCAATGCGGAAGGCAACTTCGCGGCGTTCGCCGCCAACAAGGGATATTTCTTGTCCAAGTGGCCCCGGCCGGACGTGGAACTGTTCCGGGCCGGCGACTCCTGGATCGCCAACCGGGAGATCCCTGCGCTGCGTGCCGCGCTGCGCGCGGCGCTCGACGGAGAGGGGCACACGCTGGGCGTCGCCCGCGGCACTTCGGACGGCGTCGACGTCCTCGTGGTGGGCCTCGCGCTGGACGAGGCCGGCAACCTGCCAGAGAGCGAGCAGGACCCGGTCGGCGCCGGGACACCGTGCCAGGTGCTGCCGTTGATCGGCCTCGCTTTGCCGTACGCCGACGGCGAGGTGGCCGAGTGCCGGGTGCTCCCACGCGTCCTGCGGCTGACCGAGAACTTCCGGGCAATGGTGCTGGCCGAGGCGGCCCGGGTCGCCCGCCGGGTGGTGGCACCATCGCCGGCCCCGCACGGACATTGACGGAGTAGACAAGGCTTGGCAATCATTGGCACACGCATGACGTCGTACTGAGAGGGGCTTCCCGATGTCGCCAGACTCGATCGGTGTCGTGACGCTGACCCGGCACCGACCCGACATGCTGCGGCGCGCAATGGCGTCCGTGTTCGCCCAGGATTACCCGGGCGACATCGAGCACGTCGTCGTCATCGACGACGACCCCGACTCGGTCGCGGTGGTGGAGTCCGCGCCGACCCGCCCCGGCCTGCGCACCGTCGCGCATCTGGTCGAGCGTTCGCAGCGCGAGCGGGAGGAGTCGCCGCGCGACCGTCGCTACGTCTATCCCCGGCTGTCCCGGTTGTTCAACGCAGGAACCCGGGTCTCCTCGGCCGATTGGATCGCCTTCCTCGACGACGACAACGAGTTCGAGCCGCACCACCTCAGCAGCCTTCGGGAGCGCGCACAGGAGACGGGCGCCGACGCCGTGCACTCCGGTCGCACCATGTGGCACGCCGACGGTACGCCGTACACCGACGAGGTCTGGCACACCGCGTTCACCTACGAGGAAGGCCGGCGCCTCTACCAGCTCATGGTGGATCGCGGGGTCCGCTTCCCCGGATCGAACGTCGTCATGGACCGAGCCGATCCCGGCGTCCGCACCGCGTCGTTCCACCCGAGCACCGTCACCGGTCCCGACGATCCGATCATGACGGTCGACCAGAGCGTCTGGCTGCTGCGCCGCGAGCTCCTGCTGCGGCTGCCCATCCCGGAACAGTTCACCGACGACGACCACCGCAACAACGCCGCTCCCGACGACAAGCTGCTCGGCGTGCTGGTGAGCCACGACGTCCCGATCTTCTCCACCGGCCAGGCGACGGTCCGTTACTACCTCGGCGGCGTATCCAATTGGAAACAGCAGGAAATCGTGGCGGCGGCGCTCGCGGCCGGCACACGCTGACGGAGGCACCCCGCGCGCCCGCTGGCGGACGGGGCCGCCCGATGATTCACTGGCGCGGGCAGCCGCGCCGGCAATACCGAAGGGATCGCTGACAGCTGTGAGGATGCATGCCGATCAGGTGGACATCACCGCGGAGGCCGTGGCCGCCCTCGTGGCCGAGCAGTTCCCGCACTGGGCGGACCGCCCGGTGCGCGCGCTGACCTCGCACGGCACGGTCAACGCGCTGTTCCGGCTGGGCACCGACGTCGTCCTGCGGTTCCCGCTACTGCCGAGCGCCGACGCCGCCATGCGTGAGTCACTGGCGCACGAGCAGGACACCGCCCGCCTGATCGCACGGCACACCCGGTCGCTCGTCCCCGAGCCGCTCGCGCTGGGCCGCCCCGCGGAGGCCTATCCGGGCTGGTGGACGGCGTACGCCTGGATACCGGGCGAGACGGCGGGGCCGGGCGCCGCCGGTGACCCGGTGGTCCTCGCCCGCGACCTGGCCCGGTTCGTCGGCGAACTGCGAGCCATGGACACCGGCGGCCGCGCCTGGGACGGGCGCGGCCGGGGTGGTCCGCTCGCCGGCATGGCCGATGCCGTCGACGCGGCGCTGGCGCAGAGCGCCGGGCTCGTCGACGTGGCGCGGGTGGCACGGGCGTGGCAACGATGCCTGATGGCCGACCGGCACACCGGCCCGGAGGTCTGGATCCACGCCGATCTCATGCCCGGCAACCTGTTGCTGCGCGACGGCCGGCTGGTCGCCGTCATCGACCTCGGCTCGGCCGGCATCGGCGACCCCGCGGTGGACCTGATGCCCGCGTGGAACCTCCTGGACGACGCCGGGCGCCGGACGTACCGTGCGGCGCTGGACGTGGACGACGCGACCTGGGAGCGTGGGCGCGGCTGGGCCATCGCCCAGGCCATCATGGCGCTTCCTTACTACCGGCACACCAATCCGGTGATGGCCGACACCGCCCGGCGGACCCTCGCCGCGGCGGTTGCCTGACCGGCACACGACGGCGCTCCCGGCGCGACCCGCACCGGGAGCGCCGCTGCGTGCCCGCGTCCGGGCCCGAAACCATGGTTACCAACCTATGCCAAACGGGTTGCCAATCTGGCATAGCCGTGGCAACGTTGGCCGTCGATGACCGACGCGCCACGGATGGCGAAGCGCTCTGCGCACCGCGTCCTGGCCCCACGTCCGCTCGGAGGACCTATGCCCTATGCAGGAGTCTCCTGGGATGAGGATGGATATCGCCTCGCCGTACTGGACGACGCCGGCGAACCGGTGACCGCGCCGGCGCGGTTCGGCGCCGCCGACACCGACGCCATGATCGACCACCTGCTGGCGATCGGCGCACCGCCGGTCGTGGTGGACAGCACCAACGGCATCCTGGACGGCCGCATGATGGCGGCGGGCCTGCGCGCCTACCGGGCCGATCCGCACCTGCTGCCGCCGCGGCCCGGCTTCGGTTCCGTTCCTGCCGAGGTCCTCGCCCGCGCGGCCTGGCGCGACCTCGGCAGCCTGGCACGCCTGGAACCCACCCGCGGCACCCAGACCGGCCGGGAGCACCTGCTGGAGCAGGACGAGCGGGACAGCACCGCCGCCCTCGCCGCCATGGTGGACAGCCATCGCTGCGTCACCCACGGCGACCGGAACCGGCCGGCCGTCGCGCTCACCTTCGACGACGGCCCGGTGCCCCGGTACACCGGCCTGATCCTCGACGTGCTGCGTCGGTACGAGGTCCCGGCAACGTTCTTCTGCGTGGGGATGAACGCCGCGGCCCACCCCGACGCGTTGCACCGGATGGTGGACGAGGGGCACACCGTCGGCAACCACACCTGGTCGCACCCGTTCCTGCCCGAGTTGACCCGGCCTCAGTTGCTGGAGCAGTTGGAGCGGACGAACGAGGCCATCGAGAAGGCGACCAGTGCGACGCCCACGCTGTTCCGCCCGCCGTACGGCTCGCGCACCCCGGAGGTGCTCGAGTGGCTGCATCCGGTCGGCGCCACGATGGTGCTGTGGGACGTGGAACCGGTCGACTGGGCGATGCCCGGCACCGAGACCATCGTCCGGCGGGTCCTCGACACCACGCGGAACGGCTCGGTCATCCTGCTGCACGACGGCGGAGGGAACCGGTCCCAGGTGGTGCAGGCACTGCCACACATCATCGAGGGACTGCGCGAGCGTTCCTTCCGCTTCGTCGCAGCCGACGAATTCATCACGGACCGGAGGTGAGTGCCATGCCGACGCAGGGGCGGCTCACGAACTGGGCCGGCTCGGTGACGTTCGGCGCGGCCCGGGTCCATCAGCCGGCCACCGTCGACCAGGTGCGGCGGCTCGTGGCCGCCAGCCCGCGCATCCGGGCCCTGGGGAGCGGCCATTCCTTCAGCCTGGTCGCGGACACCGCTCACGATCTGGTCCGCCCGGACGGCCTCAAGCCGACGTTGAATCTCGACGAGCGCAACCGGACGGTCACCGTCGGCGCCGGGATGCGCTACGCCGAGGTGGCCGAGGCGCTGCAGCGAGCGGGATACGCGCTGCCCAACATGGCCTCGCTGCCACATATCTCCGTGGCGGGCTCCTGCGCGACTGGCACGCACGGTTCCGGGGACGCGCTGCGCTGCCTGGCCGCCGCCGTGCAGGCCGTGCAACTGGTAGGACCGGACGGGGAACTGCGAGAACTGCGGCGCGACCACGACGCGCGGATCTTTCCCGGATGCGTCGTCGCTCTCGGCGCGCTCGGTGTGGTGACGGCCCTGACGCTCAACGTCGAGCCGAGCTTCCAAATGAGCCAGCGGGTTCACGTCGGCGTCCCGCTCGACGAAATCATCGACAACCTGGACGCGGTGTTCGGCTCGGCGTACAGCGTCAGCGTGTTCACCACCTGGCACAGCGGTACCGGCATGGTGTGGCGCAAGCGCCGCGCCGGCGCGGCGGAGTCCGATTGGGACGGTGGCCGGCACGCCGACCGGCCGATGCACCCGGTCGACGGCGTGTCGCCGGAGTTCAGCACGGAGCAACTGGACCGGGAGGGACCATGGCACGAGCGTTTGCCACACTTCCGCCCGGAATTCGTGCCGGGCGCCGGGGAGGAGCTGCAGTCCGAGTTCTTCGTTCCCCGCGACCGCGCGGCGGCCGCGCTGACCGCCGTGCGCGAGCTCGCCGGCCGGTTGGCGCCCGTGCTGCAGGTCGCGGAGATTCGCACGGTACGCGCCGACGACCTCTGGCTTAGCCCCGCGTACGGCCGTGACTGCGTGACGGTGCACTTCACCTGGATCAAGAACTGGCCCCTCGTGCTGCCGGTGCTGGCCGAGGTGGAGAAGGCGCTGCGGCCCTTCGACGTACGGCCGCACTGGGCCAAGCTCACCACCCGGGCCGGCTCCGACATCGTCGCCGGCTATCCGCGCGCCGCGGAGTTCGCGGTCCTGATGCGTGAGTTCGACCCGGCCGGAAAGTTCCGGAACGCCTTCCTCGACGATCTTTTCCCGAACGACCGCGCGACGGACACTCCGGCCCCCGGAGAGGTCCAGGCCGCACAATTCGGCTGACCATCGAGGGGTCAACCGGCGCGGTGATGCTCGGCCGTGGACACCGCGCCGGCTCCGTCGGAGCCCGGCTCGCCACCGGCGATTCGGGCAGCTTCCGCCTGAGCTGCGTAACCCACGATCCCGATGAACGTCCATCATGGAGCCGCGCTCGGTGGTTCCGGAACCATAATCCTTCGTTCGGCTCGTTTCGATACCACCGAAGGGGGAACGTAACTGCCATCGGGAATCGACACTGGTGATTCCATCCGACCCGCCACACGGATCCGGCCGTAACGGCATCGCACGACAGCGCGATTGCTTCCGCCGGACCGTCGGGCAACCTTCAATCACGGGGAGATCAACATGACACACCGCATCCGACCGCACGCTGCCGTCCGGCGCACCATGCTGCAGGCCGGCCTCCACATCGCCTCACTGAGCGCGGCGGCTTTCCTCGCGACTGGCGCGCTGGCCGGACTGGCGGCAGGCTCGCACGCGAGCGCCCGGCATACGTTGACGGTAGCGACCGCCTCCGACATCGACTGGCCCTGAGCGCGCACATTGCACGACGACGTTCGATGCGCCGCCGCCCGCGAGGGCGGCGGCGCATCGTCGCGTGCAAACAACTCGTCGGCGCTTCGCCGACATTTCCAAAACTTGTCGAGTGTTGCCAAAGCTTGCCAGTGTGCCTAGCCTCGGTACGTGCCTGCCGACCAGGCCGCCGACGATCGGAGGAGTTCTATGGCGCCAGCTCCCTCTCAACCGTTGATCACCGAAGGCCGCCCTGACCGGACCCTGGACGACCCGCTGCCGCTCGGTGTGGGTTCGCCCCTTCCCGACGCGCCGCTGCCCCTGATTCCCGAGTCCGTCGCCGAGCACGTCCGTACCCGGCCGGACTCCATCGCGGTGCAGTGCGGGGAGGACAGCCTCAGCTACCGCACCCTTGACGCGTGGGCGGCCGCGATCGCCGTACGTCTCGCCGCGGCCGGCGTGCGCCGCGGTGACACCGTCGCCGTGGTGATGGGTCCGTCGGCCGCCATGGTGGCCGCCACCCTCGGCGCGTGGCGCGCCGGCGCCGCCTACGTGCCGATCGACCTCGCGCAACCCGACCGGCGGATCTCCGCGGTGCTCGACGACGCCGCCGTGGCCGCCGTGCTGACCTGCCCCACCGCCGAACCGCGGCTGCGGGCGGCCGGCCGCCCGCTGGTGGTCGTCAGTTGCGCCGAGACCGCCGCCCGGCCTGGCCCGGCCGTCGAGCCGGCACAGGACGACCCGGCCTACGTCATCTACACCTCCGGAAGTACCGGCGAGCCCAAGGGCGTGCTCGTCACCCACGGCCAGCTGGCGGCGTCCACGGCCGCCCGCCGCCTCGTCTACCCGGGCGCACCGACGTTCCTGCTGGTGTCGCCGCTGGCCTTCGACTCCTCGGTTGCCGGGCTGTGGGGGACGCTGAGCACCGGAGGCCGCCTGGTCGTGGCCGGCGCCGACGAGGTACGCGACCCGGAGTGCCTGGTGCGGCTCGTGGATCGCCACCGGGTGACCCATCTGCTGGGCGTGCCTTCGCTGTACGCGGTACTGCTCGACGCCGCGGACCGCGCCGGCCCCGGTGCGCTGCGGTCGCTGGACACCGTCATCACCGCCGGCGAGGCTCTGCCCGAAACGCTGCTGCGCCGGCACTTCACCGTGCACGGTCACGGAGTGTGCCTGGTCAATGAGTACGGCCCGACGGAGGCGACGGTGTGGGCCACGTACCGGCGGTTCACCGGTCCGGGCCCGGTGAGCATCGGCGGCCCCATCCCCGGTGCCCGGGTGTACGTCCTCGACGGCGACCTGCGCCCGGTGCCCCGCGGCGCCGAGGGCGAGCTGTACATCGGCGGCGCCGGGGTGGCACAGGGCTACGTCGGCCGGCCGGAGGCGACCGAGCGGGCGTTCCTGCCCGACCCGTTCACCGCGACGCCGGGCGCGCGCATGTACCGCACCGGCGACACGGTGCGGTGGAACAGCGAGGGAACACTGGACTTCCTGGGCCGCCACGACGACCAGATCAAGATTCGGGGGCACCGGGTGGAACTGGGCGCGGTCGATGCCGCGCTGCGGGCCCTGCCCGGGGTCCGCGACGTCGTCGTCCTGCCGGACGAATCGCGGACCGCGATGGAGGCGTTCGTCGTCGGCGACCCTGCGGTGAGCGAGGAGACCGTACGCCTGGAGCTGTCGCGGCAGTTGCCGGCGGCCATGGTGCCCGGCCGCATCCGCGTGCTGCCGGAGTTGCCGCTCAGCGTCAACGGCAAAGTGGACCGCGAGGCGCTACGCCGTGCCGCGGCGGAGCCGGCGAGTGAACCCCGGCCCGCCGCAGGCGGGGCTACGGCGCAGGTGGCCGCCGCGTGGGCGGACGTGCTCAAGGTTTCCGACGTCCCGCTCGACGTCAACTTCTTCGACCTCGGCGGTCACTCACTGACCATGTTCCAGCTCCAGGACGCGCTGGAGCGGCGAACCGGGACCCGCCCCTCTGTGGTCGCGCTCTTCCGGCACACCACCGTGGCGGCCCAGGCCGAGCTGATCGGGCGCGGGGGCACGGACAGGGGGCTCGCCGGCAACCCCCGTCAGGCGGTCGTGGAGCGCGCACGGGCGGCGCGGGCGCGGCGGGAGCGGGTGAGGGAATAGTGCAACGCGACGTGAACCCGGCCGTCTGGCTGCAGAGCGGCGCCGCCCCGGCGGACGCCCGGCGACGGCTGATCTGTTTCCCCCATGCCGGCGGATCGGCGGCGATGTTCCGGCACTGGCAGCAGCACCTGCCGGACAGCGTGGTGCATGCCGTCCGCTATCCCGGCCGCGCCGAGCGGATCGACGAGCCGGCTCCCGACGACCTGGTGGAGTTGGCCGCGCAGATTGCCGCGGCGGTGCGTTCGCTGGCCGATCGGCCGCTGGTCCTCTTCGGGCACAGCATGGGCGCGGCCGTGGCCCTGGAGACCGCCCGGCACCTGGAGGGCGCCGGGGTGCCGGTGGAGCACCTGTTCGCATCCGGCTCGCGCAACGCTGCGCTACCGGGACCAGAGGAGCTGGCCGACGGCGACACGGACGACGACCCGGTGACCATCGCACGGCTGATCAGCCTCGGCGGCACCGACCCTGAAGTGGCCGCCGATCCCTATTTCCAGGAACTCGTCCTGCCGTACATCCGCAGCGACGGGCGGATGTTCCACGCATACGCCCGCGGCTTCCGGCCCCAGCCGCGGCTGCAGTGTCCCATCACGACGATCGTGGGGCGCGACGACGCCGACGCCGACCGCCGGCCGTGGCCGGAACTCACCCAGGGCTCGTTCCACGAGGAGGTCGTCGCGGGCGATCACTTCTACCTGACCGAGAATCCGCCGTTCGGGCTCATCCGGGCCGGCACGGCGGTCGGCTGAGAGGAACAGCATGACCACAACGTCCGCATCGCGGCCGCCCGCCGCGGACCCGCCGCCCTTCGACCCGCAGCTCGACGCGCCGCTGCACGACATCCTCGCCGGCCTGCCGAGCATGACCGCGGACCAGATCGGCTTCCGGCGCGAGCGATCGGCGGCGGCCCGGATGACCGACGACCAGATCCGCCGCGACGGGGCCTTCGACCTCGAGGAGCTGAGCGTCCCGGGACCCTCGTCGGCGCCCGGCATCTCGCTGCTGGTCTGCCGCCCTACCGCGACGGCCGGCCCGTACCCGGTCATCTACCACATTCACGGCGGCGGCATGGTGGCCGGCACCAACCGCAGCCGTGAGCTGGACGGTGACCTGGATCGCGCGCAGGAACTGGGGTGGGCGGTCGTCGCCGTGGAGTATCGCCTGGCACCGGAGCATCCCGCCCCGGCAGGGCTGGAGGACTGTTACGCCGGTCTGTCGTGGATCGCCGAGCACGGTCCCGGACGGGGACTCGATCCGGCTCGGGTGGTAGTCAGCGGCAACAGTGCCGGCGGCGGATTGGCGGCCGGGGTGTCGCTGCTGGCCCGCGATCGCGGCGGGCCGCGCCTGCTGGGCCAGATGCTGCAGTGCCCGATGCTCGACGACCGCTGCGAGTCGCCCTCGGCCCGGCAGATGGACGGTGTGGGCCTGTGGGATCGCACCTCTAATCTCACCGGCTGGACCGCGCTGCTGGGCGAGCGCCGAGGCACCGAGGACGTCTCGCCCTACGTCGCGCCCGCGCGGGCCACCGACCTGTCCGGTCTGGCGCCCATGTTCATCGACGTGGGCTCGGTGGAGGCACTGCGGGACGAGGCGGTCGCCTATGCCGGCCGCGTATGGCAGGCCGGCGGCCAGGCCGAGCTGCACGTCTGGTCGGGCGCCTTCCACAGCTTCGACGAGTGGGTTCCGGACGCGATAGTCTCGCGCGCCGCCCGGCGCGCCCGCGTGGACTGGCTGCGCCGGCTGCTCACCGCGCGCGCGTGAACCATGCGCAGGCGGGACGTCCCGGTTGCCGGGCGGCCCGCCTGCGTGCCGGGTACGGGTCAGCTTCGCCCGGCGCCGGCGACCTGGCCGGCGACGTTCATGGCAGCATCAGCCAGGAATTTCGCGGCCCAGTTGGGAAACGCGAGCGGTTCGAAGCCCCCGGTGAGCGGGAACGAGCCCGGCAGCGCGCCTTGCGCTGCCGGTTCCAGCGGCTGGCGCAGTTGCAACTCCGCCAGGCGTGCCAGGACCTGTTCGCAGCGTGCCCGCAGTTCCTCGTCGCCGTTGCGCCGCCCCAGGTCCCACCAGATCGTCACCATCTGGGCATCCCCGGTGAGACACGCGTAGTCGGCCCGCGGCGTGAAGCCGGGGCCGATCTCGCCCGGCAACAACGGGTACAACGGGGTGCGCAGTTCGGCCAGGCGGCGCGCGCATCGGTCCGCCGCGGCGCGGCACTGCTCGGCGAGCTCCTCGTCGAGCAGGTCGGCACAGCGCGACAGCCCGCGCAAGGCGTAGGCGATGGTGTGGGTCCACGGCGTGTGGTCGGCCGAGAACGCCATGCCGTCGATCCACCCGTCGGGACGAACCTGCTGCAGGATCCACTCCAGCGAGCGGCGTACCCCGGCCAGCACCGCTGGGTCTGCGGTGGCCCGCCACAGCTCCGCCAGGGCCCACGTGACGCGGGACGAGTATGTGTTGGCGAAGCCGAGGTGGGACAGCCAGGCACCGTCCGGCCGCTGTTGTGTGAGCAGCCATCGGCCGGCGCGTTCGGCGGAATGCAGAAATGCGGGCTCGCCGGTGGCCGCTTCGAGCGCGAGCAGTCCCAGCATGATCTGCCCGACGTCGAAGACGACGGGTGGACCGTCGACGCCCATCCCGCCGGGGAACGCGCCGCCGGGCGACTGCAACTCCAGCAGCCAATCGCCGACCTCGCGGGCGCGTTCGGTCAGGGCGGGCCGGTCCAAGACGCGGCCTGCGCGCAGCATGGTCGGTACGAGGTAGCCGCTCGTCTCGGGGTACGGGGGCTGCCAACCGTGCCGCAGGTCGTAGCCGGCCGAGATGCCACGCCGCCCGGTCGCGTCGTGGGCCTTCTCCACCCAGCTCAGCGCGTCGGCGGCGACACGAAGGATGTCGTTGGTCATGCATTGATTGTCCAGCCCCACTGTCCACCCTGGCAAATTCTTGGCATACTTTGGCAAGAGATAGGTAAGCCGTCGGTAACCCAGAAAGGCCAGCCATGACTGACACACTGCTGCCGTCGACAACGGTCACCGTGACGCCCCTGGCCGGGAACATCGGTGCGGTGGTCGCCGGCGTCGACGCCTCGGCCCCGCTGAGCGACGAGGTGATCGCGCAGGTGCGCAGGGCCCTGCTCGACCACAAGGTCATCTTCCTGCGGGAACAGCAACTCGACTACGACACCCAGGTCGCCTTCGTTAAGCGCTTCGGGGAGCTGACGCTCGGGCACCCCATCTACGAAAACGCCAAGGAGCAGCCGCACCTGCGGGCGATGGACTCCACTCACGGCACCCGGGCCAACCACTGGCACACCGACCTGTCCTTCATCGAGCGCCCGCCGGCCGCGGCCTTCCTGCACGCCAAGGTCATCCCGCCGGTGGGTGGCGACACCATCTGGGCCAACACGGTCACCGCGTACGAAAGCATGCCGCCCGAGATGCGTGACCTCGCCGATCGGCTGCGCGTGGTGCACAGCAACGACTCCGACTTCACCGATGACACGGTCGACTGGCGCGGCGACTACATCGCCAACCGATTCGAGACCGAGCACCCGGCGGTCCGCGTACACCCGGAGACAGGTGAGCGCGCCCTGTTGCTCGGCGGCTTCGCCCGCAGCGTCGTGGGGTACAGCCCGCAGGTGTCGCGTGAGCTGATCCACGCGATGCAGGAGTACGTGACCAAGCCCGAGCACACCGTGCGGTGGCAGTGGCGCGTCGGCGACCTGGCCATCTGGGACAACCGCTCCACCGAGCACTACGCCATCTACGACTACGGCACGGCGCACCGCCGTGCGGAGCGGCTGACGCTGGTCGGCACGGTTCCGGTGGGCGTCGACGGGCGCACGAGCATAGTGCGCAGCGGCGACACGCGTGCGTACAGCAACGGCGCCTAGCAGGCCCGGCGTCCCGCCGCCCGGCGACAGCGCCGGGCGGCGATCACCGCACGGCCCGCATTCCCCGGGGTAGCCGTCGGCCGCGCCGCCTCCGGGATCAGGCCTCGGCCAGGGCCGTGGCCAAAGTACGCCATATCTCGGCGACGAGCTCGACGTTGCGCGCGTCCTCCGCCTCCTTGGCGAGCTCGCGCATCCGATGCAGGCCCGCGTCGCGCTCGCCGCGCCGGATCTGCAACCGGGCGCGCGTGGCTTCGAACTTCACGCGATCGTGGAACGAGAGCAGGGACTGCTCGGCGGCGATCTGTTCGCACATGTCCCACGCCTCGTCCAGGCGGCCCTCCTCCACCGCGAGGTAGGCCCAGAGCGTCCGGATCTCCTGCTGGTGCAGATCTGTGCCGAGCAGGCTGACCACCGGGGCCGCCTCCTGCAGCCGGGCCCGCACCTCGTCCAGCGGTGGCGGGTCCACCTGCAGGTACAGCGAGGCCGCGGCGAGCCGTAGCCGCATCCACAGCACCAGGTCGGCACGGCTGTCCAGCAGGGCGAGTGCGCGTTCCAGTAGCTTGCGCCCGCCGGCATGGTCACCCTGGCGGGTGCTGACCGTGGCCGCCGCCCACAGCGCCTCGACGTGCGCTGTGCCGGCCATGTCCTCGGTGAGTTGGCAGAGGCGGACGGCGTGAACCTGCGCCGTAGCCAGCTCTCCCGCCTCCGCCTCGATCGAGATGAGCGCTTGCAACGCTCCGGCCTGCGCCGCCCGCGAGGCCTGCTCCGCCAGTTCGTACGCCTGCTGCGCGTACTGCCGCGCCTCGGCGGTGTGGCCCAGCGTGCGCGCGCAGCAGGCGAGCCCGGTGCAGGTACGGGACCGCAGCTCCGGCGAGGTCAGCGATTCGCTGAGCGTGACCAGCTCCTTCAGTAGCCGGTACTCCTCGTCCTGGCGGCCCTCGCCGCGACGGACCTGGGCCAGCGTCCAGAGCGCCTGCCACCGCAGCGCCGGGTCGCAGTCGGGTGCCGCGCGCAAAGCCTCGGACAGCAGCTCGGCCAGGCCCGCGTCGTCCGCCGCGACCACAGTGGCGAGGACTTCGGCGATGACGGAGGGACGGGCCGGTTCGGTGGCGTCGGACTCGGCGCTCTCGAAGGCGGAGAGCGGCACCCCGAGCCGGCGTGCGAGCGTCTCCACGGCCCGGGGGGTCGGCGGCCGGGCGCCGGATTCCAGCCGGGACAGGTATCCGGCCGACATGACGCCGTCGGCGAGCGCGGCCTGGGACAGGCGGCGTTGAGCACGAAGTGCCCGGAGGCGCTGGCCGAAGGCAGGTTGTTCGAGCATCGTGCTTCCTCGGCGTGTCAAAAGTCCGTCAATGATGTTGCCTACCGGCACACGGTAGCGCCACGCACTCCTTTCCGCGAGAGAGACATACCACGTTTGACCAGACCGACAATGCGCCATAACCGCGTGAATTGACTAACGGTGGCCCGGAAGGCACGGAATGGCACCGGCCGGCGGCCGGTGCCATGATGCCGGCGTCGCTCAGCCGGCGGGGACTTGCACGCTTTCGCTCGCCTCGTCGTGGGCGCGGCCGCGCCGGGCGGCGGCGGCGGCGAGGAGCATCGTGGCCGCCGCGGCCAGCACCGCGCAGACGAAGAAGACGTTGGTGAACCCGAACCACTCTGCGACCACGCCGGCGGTGGTGCCGCCGAGCAGGATGCCGGTCTGGAATGAGCTGGTGTAGAGCGAGGACGCCACGCCGACCCGATCACCCATGGCGTCCTGCAGGATGGTCACCGGAATGCTCAGGACAATCGCGGTCCAGAATGCGTTCGGCAGCTGCAGCAGCAGCAGCGCGGCCTTGGAATGGGCGAACGGCAGCGCGGCGAAGAACACCGTGGCGCAGGCGGTGGCCGCCAGCACCAGCCGCCACTTGCCGATGCGGTCCGCGTGCCGGCCCAGTAGCAGGATCACGCTGACCTCCAGCGCGGCGCACAGCCCGAGCAGCAACCCGGTGAACCCTGCGTCGAGACCGAGGTCACGGGTGACGAAAAGAGCGATGTTGATCTGATAGATGTTGTTGACCGTCAACATGAGCATGACGGCCAGGATGAGTAGCCAGAGCGAGCGGCCGATGCCGGCGAACGGGTTTCCCTTGGCCGTAGTTTTCGTCACCGTGCCGGTGAGGTCCGGCAGCAGCCAGCGGCAGAGCACGCCCGAGGTCATGTAGAGCACCGCCGTGAGCAGGTACAGCGCCGCGAACCCGCGTACGTCGATGAGTAAGAAACCCAGCGGCGGGCCGACGATCCAGCACGCCGACGTGATCGAGCGCAGCACCGAATTGAGCAACGTCGGATTCAGCGCGCGCGCCGAGGCGAAGTCGCGGTTGTACGCGAAGATCTGCGCGAAACCCGATCCGCCGATGGCGAAGAGGACGGCGCCGATGGCGAACAGCACGTAGTAGTTGCGGATCGTCGTATAGGCCAGCGCGCCCGAGGCCGAGAAGAAGGGGCAGAGCGTCAGCAGCGCGCGCCGGTTGCCGGTACGGTCCGACAAGGCGCCGAGCGTCAGCCCGGACACCACCTCCAGCAGCCCGCGACCGGTGAAGTACATCCCGATCATCAAGGGGGTGGCACCGATCGCCGTGGCGAGGAACAGGCTCGTCGACGTGTTCACCAGCGCGCCGCCGACACCGACGATGGCCGTGTTGACCATGAGGCCGCGGAGGGCACCGTCCTTGATGAGTTGGGCGAAGCCCGTGCTCTTGCCTTCCAACGCCGTCACCTGGTCCCGGTGGAGGCCGGCGTTTCCCCGCCGGCCGGCCGGATTCCGGGCGGGGCGTCGCCATTCTGGCGCGCGGCGAGGTACTCCGCGCAGGATGGCAGGCCACGGTCGCGGATGACCTGCTCGATCAGAAAGATGTCGTGGTCGGGACGCAGGCGAGTGATCGGGGTGTCGTACTTGGCGGCGAAGTAGCGGTGGTTCGCCTTGGCGCTGCGGGTGTCCTCCTTGGGGTGGGGGCAGTGCACGGCCGCCGCGTCGCGGCTCAGCAGGAACCGCGCTCCGCCGCGATGCAGTCGGTACGCCAGGTCGACGTCCTCGCCGCCCCAGGACCGGTACGCCTCGTCGAACATCCCGACCGCACGGGCCTGCGCCGTGTCCACCGACACGTTGCAGGTCCAGAAGATCAGCCACGGTGCGGCCAGCTTCCACAGCTCCTCGCCGTACCGGTCGTAGTACCACTCCCGGACGTCGGGGAGCGAGTGGTCGTGCGCGAGCCGGCGGATGGTGCCGTCCGGATCCGCCGGGTCGATCCGGTCCGCGGCGGCGCGCACGTCGTCCGCGAAGCCCCAGACGTAGCCGACGACCGCGGCGGGGCCGGCCGTACTCTCGTGCGCGGCACAGTGCGCCGCCAGCGCATGCGACCCGAGCACCACGCCGGAGTCAACGAAGACGCTCACCGGCCCGCGCGCCTCCCGCAGACCCATGTTGCGGGCCTTCGCCACCCGGAAGCCCTCGTCCTCCTGGTAGAAGTAGCGGATCGGCAGCCGGTCGGTGTAGCTCGCCACCACCGCGTCCGTGCCGTCACTCGATCCGTCGTCGGCCACGATGACCTCGAAGTCGCCGGGCGGCATGTCCTGCCGCACGAAGGAGTCCAGCGTGTGCCGGAGCAGGCCTGCCCGGTTGTACGTCGGCACGATGACGGTGCAGCGCGGCAGTGTGGTCATGAAGTCTGTCCCTCTTCGGATCGCGGCCCGGGCGAGCGGACGATGCCCCACCCCGGCGACCGGTGCGAACAAGCCCGAGTGTGCCGGTCCCGGCAACTCGTGGCAACTGGCGCGGATTGCGGGTACGTCGTCCGCCCCATACCCGAAACCGGCCGGTCGGCAACGCGGCACTCTGGGCGAATCTCCCACTTCTGCGACGCGCGGCGCAGCACCTATGTTGCCATTGATTGCCAAAGGTATCCAGCGATATTGCCACATCTTGCCTCCTGGTGCAGACTGGACGGCCTATCTGCCGATGCAAAGGGAGGCACCTCATGACCGACGCCGATCGCCCGGGGCAAACACCCACCGTACCGACCCGGCGTGTTCTCGTCGGCGCCTGCGGCATGGGCAACGGGCACGCCTCGCGCCAGCTGAACCTGGTGCGCCGGCTGCAGGAACGCGGCCACCGCGTCGCCCTCGTCACGTTCGGCGACGGCGTCGCCGCGCTCGACGACGCCTTCCCGTCGCACGTGCCGATCGCGGAGCCCACCCACTACCCGGGGGGCTGGGTCGCCATGACGCCCACTGGCATCGACATCCATCGCAGCGCGGAGAACGGCCGGGCGCTCGACCCGCGCGGCGATGCGTGGAACTTCGCGCTCTGCGAGCGGGTCGTCGAACAGCTCGGAGACGTGCCGGACGTGGTGCTGACCGACTACGAGCCGGCGAGCGCGCAGATCGCGTACATGGTGGGCGCTCGGCTGATCACCACCGAGCAGCAGAGCAAGTTCCTCCTGTACCGCACGCCGGACGCCGGCGGCTACACCCGCTGGCACGAAGCCGCCAAGCTGCGGTACTTCTTCCCCGCGGCCGACGAACGGATCGCCTCGTCGTTCTTCCCGCTGGAGTGGGAGCGCGACGAGCGCTACCACGGTCAGGTGATCGAACCGATCCTGCGCCCGGACGTGCTGTCGATGACGCCTGAGCTCGACGAGAAGTCCGTGGTCGTCTACATGTCGCCGTACGCCGCGATGCGCCAAGAGCCCGCCGAGTTCCTGCGCGTACTCGCCGGCTTCCCGGAGGTGACGTTCACCGTCTTCAGCAAGACACCCATCGGCGACGCTCCGCAGAACGTGGTGGCCTCGCTCTTCGACCGGCCGAAGTTCACCGAGGCCCTGCGCAGCTGCTCGGCAGTGGTCTCCACGGCCGGCCATCAGCTGCTGTCGGAGTGCCTGTACCTGCGCAAGCCGGTGCTCGCGCTGCCGTTCGACGTCTACGAGCAGCAGTTCAACGCGATGATGCTGGACCACTGCGGTATCGGCATGCGGGCCGACGGGCTGTCGCCGGAACTGCTGCGGCGGTTCCTGGACCAGCGTGCCGCGTTCGCCGAGACCGCCGACCGGCTCGCGAGCCGCCAGTTCACCGGTTCCTCGGCCGGACTGCTGGAACGCCTGGGCCTTTGATCGTCTCGTACGTCGACGACTGCGCAACCCGGCGGTCGGCCCCGGCCCGGTCAGCACGACGGCACTTTCACGTCGGACCGTGGCCGGCGCCGGCATCCGCGAGAACAGGACATTCCCGCTTGATGGAATTTCAAAGCCGAGAGAGAAAGGCATACTTCCGTTTCCACTGTGCCCGGTCCGTGTGACTCGGACGCTTCAAGACGAGGGCGAGATGCTCGAACAACCGGCTTTCGGTCAGCGGCTACGGGCCCTGCGCGTCAAGCGAGGGCTCTCACAGGTCGCGCTGGCCGGCGACGGAATGTCCACCGGATACCTCTCCCGCCTCGAGTCGGGCACGCGCCGGCCGAACAGCCGGATCGTCGAATACCTGGCACAGCGACTCGGTGTACCGGTCACGGAGCTGGCCGCACCATCCGTCGCGCAGAGCGGTCCGCCGTCGTCGCAGACCTCGTCGCTCGTGCAGTTCCTCGCCGCGGCCATCTCCACCTCGGCCGACGACGAAACGACCGAATCGCTCGCCGCCGCGCTGCGCAACTCCGACAGCTGGGACTCGGCCCTGCGCTGGCAGGCGTTGTGGCTTCTGGCCCGCACGCTCGACGGCAAGGGGCGGCACGAGGAGGAGCACGCCCTGCTCACCGAGCTCACTCAGCTCAGTGACGAGCTGGGCGCGCCGGAGCTGCGGGCCCGCGCTTACACCCGACTGTCACGCTGCGTACGGATGCTGGGCGACAACGACTCGGCCCGAGACCACGCGATGACGGCGTGGCAGGCCGCCGAGGGGCTGTTCGTAGCGGACCGCGCCGGCGCGTTGCACGCCCTGGTTTCCGCGGAGGCGGAACTTGGCCACCTCAACGAGGCGTGGACCCACGCCGACCGGCTCTGCGCGCTGACCGAGCAGTCGACGGGCACCCTGCAGGTCGAGGCATTGTGGGCGGCGGCGACGGTACGCCTCCGGCAGGGTGACTACCGCGGCGCCCGCGAGCTGCTGGAGCGCGCGCTGCTCGGGCTCGACGGTCGGCAGAACCTGATGCTGTGGACCCGGCTGCGACTGGCCGCCGCCTCCCTTTATCTACAGCTCACCGAACCGCTCACGGACCGCGCGCAGGCCCTGCTCGACGAGGTCACCCCGGTTCTGCGGGTGGTCGGCACCGAACTGCACGACCAGCAGCTACAGACCCTGCGTGCCCATCTCGCCTTCGAGCAGGGCCGTCTGGACGAGGCCCGGGCGATCTGTGGCCAGATCGACGAGTGTGCGCTGCTGCTGTCATTCCGGGACCGGATCCGTTTCCAAGCGCTGTGCTGTCGGCTGCGCATCCTGGACGGCGACCACGAGAACGCCGTACGGGAGCTGCAAGAACTAGCCCGACAGGCGCAGGAGGCGCGCAACCCGGAACTCACCGCGGAGGTGTGGCGCACCATCGCCGAAACGCTCGCGCAGCGATTCGCCCCAGCGCCCACAGGATCGCCGCCGCGCAGCGGTCACGCCTGAGGTTGCCGCTCCTGGCAACTGGTGACAACATTGCACTGGCTCTTGGCATCAGGTTTGCCAGTGTTGCCAGTCGACGGGAGGCGCTCCGTGCAGACAGATTCGATCCCGCCCGCGGGACCCGCCGTTCTCGACGAGGGCCTGCACCAGCGCGTGGCCCGGCTCGCCCGGCGACGGCCCGATGCGCCGGCACTGATAGCGCAGGACCGCCTGATCAGCTACGGCGAACTGAATGCCACGGCGGACGCTTGGGCGGCCCGGCTCGCCGCCGAGGGGGTGACGGCCGGCCACCAGGTCCCCATCGCCCTGCCTCGCGGCACGGACCTGGTGCTCGCGCTGCTGGCCGTGCTCAAGACCGGTGCCGCCTACGCGCTGCTGGACCCGGCGTGGCCCGCGGCGAGGCTGCGCGAGGTGATCGCCGTGCTGAACGCGCCGTTGATGATCGGCGCCGAGCCGGTGGCGGGATCGGATCTGCCGGTGTGGCGTACGCCGGCACGCGACCTCACCACACCGTCCGGATTCCGGCCGGCTGAGGTGGACGGCGACGCGCCGTGCTGCGTCTTCTTCACCTCCGGGACCACCGGGCGACCGAAAGGCGTCCTGACCCCGCACCGGGCCACCGCCCGGCTCTTCCAGCCCGGCACCTTCGCCACCTTCGACGAGCACACGGTGATACCGCTCGCCGCGCCGGCACCGTGGGACGCATTCTCGCTGGAGCTGTGGGCGGCACTCGCCAACGGCGGCACCTCGCTGATCATCACGGAGCCGTATCTGACCGCCGGTGGGCTGCGCGACGGCATCGCCCGGCACGGGGTCTGCACCGCCTGGCTGACCAGCAGCCTGTTCAACATGATGGTCGACGAGGACCCGGACGCCTTCCGCGGGCTGCGCCAGCTGATGATCGGCGGAGAACGCCTCTCCCCCACCCATGTCGGCGAGTTCCTGCGCCGGCACCCCGGCATCGTCCTGCTCAACGGGTACGGGCCGGTGGAGAGCACCGTGTTCGCCACCACCCACCGAATCACACCGGCCGACGCCGAACGTCCCGGCGGCGTGCCGTTGGGACGTCCCGTTCCGGAGACCGGCGTGCACGTGCTCGACGGCGACCGGCCGTGCGCCGACGGCGAGGTCGGGGAGATCTGCCTGACCGGAGCCGGGCTCGCGCTCGGCTACCTCGGCGACGAGGAGCTCACCGCTCGCGCGTTCGTGCCGATCCGGTCCGGCGGACGGACGGTTCGCGCGTACCGCACCGGCGACCTCGGCGTCCGCGACGCCGACGGGCTGCTGCACTTCCGCGGCCGCGCGGACCGGCAGGTGAAGGTGCGTGGCCATCGCATCGAGCCGGCGGAGATCGAGCGCCGCATCACGCAGCTGCTGCCGGTGCGCTCGTGCCGGGTGGTGGTCGACCGGACCGGCGGTTCGCAGCCACGCCTGATCGCCTGGTGCGTCCCGGACCGGCCCGGTGATTCGCTGGAAGCGGCGGTGCCGACACTGCGCGAGGTTCTCCCCGCTTACCAGATGCCCGCCGACGTCCGGGCGGTCGACGCGTTCCCGGTGACGCCCCAGGGCAAGCTCGACGAGCGGGCGCTGCTGGCCACCCTGCACGGCACGGTGCCGACTCCGGCTGCCCGCCAGGCGGACGACCCCTGTCGGCCGGAAGGTCTCGCGGCGGTGGTCGCCGAAGTGTTCGCCGAGGTGCTGGGCCGCGACCGCGTACCTCTGGACGTGGCCTTCGGCGAGCTGGGCGGCACCTCGCTGGACAAGGGACGCGTCTGCGCCCGCCTGGCTGCCCGGCTGGGACGGCCGGTGCCGCTCGCACGATTCCTCGACCATCCGACCGTCACGGCGCTCACCGGCTGGCTCGGGGCCAACGAGCCGACCGCGCGGCCCGGCGGCGGCGCCGACGTGGGTGTCGTTCCGCTCACGCCGATGCAGCTGATCTACCTGGCCCGGCATCTGCTCGACCCCACCGACCTGACCTCGCACTGCCTGCTGACCTGGGTGGTCGAGGGCGAGCTCGACCATGCGGCGCTCGAGGCGGCGGTCGCCGCGGTACATGCCCGGCACGAGCCGCTGCGCGCCGCGTACCTGGGCGATCCCCGGCCGTTGGCGCGACTCGTCGAGATCGGACCGCCGCCGCTGGAGGGCTTGCCCGAACAGCCGTCGGTGGAGACGGCGATAGCCGCGCTACGGGCGCTCTTCACCGGCGAGCTGCTGATCGAGGAGGCGGACGTATGGCGCGTGGCCGTGGCGCCGGCGGGCGACGTTACCGTGCTCGGATGCGTGGTGCACCACATCGCGTTCGACGGCTGGTCGGAGTCGGTGCTCGCGCGGGACCTGGCCGCCGCCTACAACGCCGCCCGGCGTGGCGAACCGCAGCCGAATCGGCCCGCCCCGCCGTCGCTGGCCCGCGCCTACGGCGACTACACCCAGCGGATCGCCGCGAGTGGAACGGACCAGCAACGCGAACGGTTGCGCGCGGAACTGGCCGGCGTGCCCGCCCTGCACTGGCCGGCCCCCGTCGACCCGGACGAGGGAACGGTTTCCGGCCTCGTCGAGGTGCCTATCGAGCCGGACGTCGTCGCCGCGGTGGACGCCGAGGCGGACGCCGCCGGTGTCAGCCGGTTCGCGGCCCTGCTCCACCACTACGCCGCTTCTCTCGCCGAGGTCACCGGCCAGCGGGACTTCGCGGTGGGCATTCCGGTCGCCCAGCGTCACGACGCCGGTTCCGAGCTGGCGGTAGGCTGCCACATCGCGATGCTCTGCCTGCGTCTGCGCGGCGTGGCGCTCGACGACGGGCCGGCGGCTCTGCACGCGACGTGGCGCCGTTTCACCGAGGCGTTCGCCGCGCAGGACGTGCCGTTCCAGGATGTGCTGCGGTCGCTCGACCTGCCCGGTGGCAGCCGGCCGCCGCTGTTCCAGAACCTCTTCGCCGTGCAGGACAACGCGTCCGCCGAACTCGCGCTGGACGGGGCACGGGCCACCTTCGTGCGCCAGCCCTACCTGGACCTGCCGCTGGAGTTGCACGCGGAGATCTGGCCGCGCGAGGACGGCGGGCTGCGGCTGACGGTCTGCTACCGGCGCGACGTGGTCGCCGGGTCGACCGCGGAGGAGTTGGCCAAGCGCATCGGCGAGCGGATCCGGACCGCCGGCGCGGTCCGGTGAGCCCGCCGGTCACCGCAGCACGAACCGCACCGGCAGCGTCTCCGGACCGCCGACCGCGATGGATCGCACCCGGTGCACGGGACCGGCGAGCTCGATGCACCGCGTACGGTCAAGAAGCTCGGTGTAGAGAATCCGCATTTGCGTACGGGCGAGCGTCGCCCCGAGGCAGAAGTGTTCACCGATGCCGAGGGCCAGATGGCGGTTCGGGCTGCGGCCGATGTCGAAGCGACCCGGCTCCGCGAAGATCTCTTCGTCTCGGTTGGCCGACGGAACCCACAGCACCACCCGGTCGCCGGCCGGGATCCGCCGGCCGCGTACGGTGCAATCGCGGGTCGCCGTGCGCATGCTGTGCGTGGCGCTGGAGGTCCAGCGCAGCACCTCCTCGATGGCGGAGGGTAGCAGCGACCGGTCGGCGTCGAGGCGGCGCCACTGGCCGGGATGGCGCAGGAAGGCCTCCATCCCGCCGGCGATCGCCAACCGCCCGTTCTCGGTGGCGCCGACGATGTTCTCGCAGTTGAGCAGCACCTCTTCCTCGGTGAGCAGGTCGCCGCCGAGCGTGCCGCCGAGAAGCGCACTGACCAGGTCGTCGGTCGGAGCGGTGAGGCGGCGTTCCATCATGTCGATGAAGTAGTGCATCAGCTCCTGGTGCGCGGCGAGTGAGACGCCGGCCTCGAACGCCTCGTTGGTCCAGCGGAACAGATTTTCGTGGTCGCGGTCGGGCACGCCCATGATGGAGCCGATCACGTACATCGACAGGCGTCCCGCGACGTCGTGCACGAAGTCGACGACCGGCTCGTCGCACACCCGGGCGAGGATGGCGCGTACCGAGGCGCGCATCGACTCCTCCAAGCGGCGGACCGACCGGGTGGTGAACCAGTCGGCGACGACCGCGCGCAGCTGCTTGTGCCGCGGCGGGTCGGTGAGCGCGAGCGTCATGCCCCCGCCCGGGTCCTCGCCCCGGTCGGCGGGGCGCAGCAGTACACCGCGGCGCGACGAGAACGTCTGCGGGTCACGGTAGGCGGCGCGGACGTCCTCGTAACGCGTCAGCGACCAGAAAGGTGGCAACTCGCCCGCCGGATGGCGCAGCACCGGCGCGTGGTGACGCATCCAGTGCCATACCCGGTGCGGGTCCCCATCGGCGTGCAGCGCCGGATCGGTGAGCCGGTCGACGCCGACGGTCTCGTCCATGAGGCCTGAGTCCGCGACCGCGGCGGTGAGGCGGTCGAGATCTGCCGGCACGGCCGGTGGCCGGGCCTGTATCGCGGTGATCCGCTGCGACGCCGATTGCATCGTCTTCTCCGTCCCATGCGGCCGAACGTGTGCCCATTATTGTCAAGAGGTTGCCACACGCTGCCAAACGCGGCAACGTTATGCCAGACGCTTATCGCCGCATCGCCTCCGGAGGTCGTCCATGGACCGAGACCGAGCCCTCGACGTCGCCGTGACCGGGATGGCCGCCCGCCTGCCCGGCGTCGCCGATATGGAGCAGTGGTGGAAAGCGATCCTGAGCGCACGGGTGCTGATCCGCCGCCTGACGCGCGACGAGCTGCTCGACGCCGGGGTGCCGGCGGAGCTCGCGGACGCGGAGGGCTACGTCCCCGTGCGGGGCGTGCTCGCCGATGCGGACCGGTTCGACCACCGCCTCTTCGGTATCAGCGCCCGCGACGCCGAGCTGATGGACCCGCAGCACCGGCTGATGCTCGAGGTCGCGTGGTCGGCGTTGGAGGATAGCGGCCTCGCGCCGCAGCCGACGCCCGGCGCTGCCGGCCGCGACGTCGCCGTCTACGCCAGCGGCAGCGGTAGCGGCTACCTGCGGGCCATGCTCTCCGGCGGACCGCTCGACCCGCTCACCCTGGACCAGGCGCTGCACGGCACTGAACCCGACTTCATCGCCAGCCTGATCTCCTACAAGCTCGGGCTGACCGGGCCCGCGCTGGGCGTACAGACCGCCTGCTCCTCGTCCCTGGTCGCGGTACACCTCGCCACGCAGGCCCTGCTGAACGGCGAGTGCGACACCGCGCTGGTGGTGGCCGCCGGCATCGACTTCCCGCAAGGCGGCCACCTGCACGTCGATGGCGGCATCCAGTCGTCCTCCGGGATGTGCCGGCCGTTCGACGAGCGATCCGACGGCGTCGTGGCCGGCTCCGGCGTCGTGGCGCTGGTCCTGCGCCGGCTCGCCGACCTCGGCGACGACCCCGAGCCGTACGGGGTACTGCTCGGCACCGCGGTCAACAACGACGGCTCGGCCAAGGCCGGCTACTACGCACCCTCGGTGACCGGTCAGGAGGCGGTGATCCGGGCGGCCCTCGCCGCCGCGGACGTGCCCGGGTCCTCCATCGGCTACCTGGAGGCGCATGCCACCGGCACCCGGGTCGGCGACCCGATCGAATGGGCCGCGGCGAGCGCGGCGCTGGCCGCCACGGGCGCCGCGCCCGGGCAGGTGGCCGTCGGCGCCCTCAAAGCCACCATGGGCCACCTCGACGCGGCGTCCGGCCTGGCCGCAGTGGTCAAGGCGATGCGGGTCGTCCGGGACGGCGTGATCCCGGCGATCGCCGGGTTCACCGCGCTCAACCCGCTGCTGGACACCGCCGGATCGCCGTTGCGGGTGCCGGCGGCGGCGGAGCCCTGGACCGGTCCGCTCCCTCGCCGGGCGGGCGTCAGCTCGTTCGGCATCGGGGGCACGAACGCCCACGTCGTCATCGAGGCACCGGAGCGCGTACCGGCGCGAGCCGCCGTACCCGCCCGGGACCGGTTGATCGTCCTGTCCGCCGGTGATCCGGAGGCGCTCGACCGGACGGCCGAGCGGGTCGCCGGCCACCTGCGCCGCGAACGACCGGACCTCGCCGACGTCGCCACCACCCTGGCCGCCGGACGCGCCGCGCTGCCGGAACGCCTGGCCGTGGTCGCGCGGGACAGCGCCGAGGCAGCCCGCCAACTCGACCGTCGGCCGCGAGGGGCGCGCGGCCGGGCGCCGGCCGGACCGGTCGCCGTGGCCTTTCTGCTGCCCGGCCAGGGCTCGCAGCGCCCGGGCATGGCCGCCGGGTACACCGCGGCGCTGCCCGGATTCGCCACAGCGCTGGACGAGTGCCTCGCCGCCCTGCCCGGCGAGCTGGCCGTCCGGCTGCATCGCGCGCTCTTCGACTCCGCCTTCCCCGCCGCGGAACTGGCCGCCACCGAGCTGGCGCAGCCGGCGCTGTTCGCGGTCGGGTACGCGGCCGGACGGGCGCTGACCGGCCTCGGCGTGAGGCCGTGCTCGCTGCTCGGCCACAGCCTGGGCGAGATCGCCGCGGCGTGTCTCGCCGACGTGCTCGACCTCGCCGACGCCGCTCGCTTCGTCGCCGTGCGGGGACGCGCCATGCAGGCCTGCCCGCCGGGCGCGATGGTCGCCGTCGGCTGCGACCCCGGCACCGTCCGGGACCTGATCGCCGAGTCGGGCGCCGAGCTGACGCTGGCAGCCGTGAACGGGCCGGCCAGCTGCACGGTGGCCGGCACCGAGCAGGACGTGGAACGCTTCCGCAGGCACGTCGGCGACCGGGTTTTCGCCCGCCGCCTGCATACCAGCCACGCGTTTCACTCCAGGCTGATGGAACCGGCGCTGCCGGAACTGGCCGAGGCGCTCGCCGGTGTGCCGCTGCGTCGGGCGGCGACGCCGCTGGCCAGCAATCTGACCGGGGAGTTCGTCGCGGAGGGCGGCGCCGTGACCGCAGACTCGCTGGTGGAGCAGGCGCGCCGGCCCGTACTCTTCGGTGACGCGCTGGCGGCACTGGCCCGAACGTATCCGCACTGCGTGGCCGTCGAGGTCGGACCGGGGCAGGCCCTAGCCACCCAGGCCGCGGCCGCCGGCCTGACGGCGGTACCGCTCGACCCGGGCGGCGATGACGATCCTGGCCGTGCCGTGCTGGCCGCCCTGGGTAAGTTGTGGACGCTGGGCGTGCCGGTTCCGCTGCAGCGCCTCGGCGCGGGCGAGGGCCGCCGCATCCACCTGCCCGGCTACGCGTTCCACGGCCCCCGACTGCTGGCCCCGGAGGTGGGCCGCGGCCCGTCGGTGACGGCGACGCCCCGTCCAGCTCCCGCAACCACGGCCACCGCTGCCGGCGCAGGCGACCCGGATCCCGACGTGATAATGCCCGAGCTGTGGGCCGAGGTGCTCGGCCAGACGGACCTCGACGGTGACGCGGACTTCTTCGCCCTCGGCGGAGACTCTCTCCTGATCACCCAACTGGCCCGGCGCATCCACGGGGAGTTCGGCGTCCGCGTCCCGCTGCGCGACATGCTGGCCGGGCGGACCCTGAGCCGGCAGACCGCGCTCGTGCGGGACGCGCTCGACCGCCGTGCGGCATGACTGTCTCCGGACGGGCGCGGCGACGCACCACCCAGATGAGGCCGTGGCCAGCGAGGGTCTGGACGAGGCCGTCGGCGATCGTGTCGAAGCCGTCCAGCGGCCCGGCTGCCGGCGGGCAGGCACGACGCGCAGCAGTCGTCACAACCCCCTGAAGTGCGCAAACAGCCCATACCAGCCGTCCTCTACCGCACCACCCTCAACAAACCACCGTTAGTCGTGTCGCAGCAACAGCGCGCCTTGCCCGTCAGCGGAATTGCGGGCACGCGCTGCCGACCGCCGAAGCGGCAACCACGCCCACGGCGGGGACGGGTGCCCCCGGCGGGGGCCCGCCGTGCAGTCACGGCCAGTCGATGTCCGCGCCGACGGCACGCGCCGCGACGCTCGGCGCGGTCGGCGACAGCAGACCGCCCGCGGAGCTCGCGGCGAGTGCCAAAGTGACGAGCAGTGTGAACCCGACGGAACGGATCAAGAAGTTGACAACGAGCAATGCCGACATGGACGTCCTGCCCCCGTAGCTGGAACGCGATGATGATGCTGATGCTGTCCGGCTTGGCGCTCGTACCTGGCCGCGCCTCAATCACGGCTTTTGAAATGTGACCCAATTGACCGGGCGCAGCCAGCGTCCACCCGCTCAAAGTGTTCATCAGGCGTCACGCCCTATATGGCCAGATCGCACTGTCCATATAGGGCATAGCGTCCGTACCTGTGTGACTCCCCTTCCGCTACGGTCCGGCCATTACCGCGGCGTACGCGCCGCGACAGTCGTCACCATCGGTGATGCACCTGGTCGCGAATTCGGCGGTCGTAGATGTCCTGGATCGCTGCCAGGACCGCCGCCGGCAGTTCGGGCAGCTGGGCGACCGCGGCGTTGGCCCGCGCCTGCCCGACCGTACGCGCACCGGGGATCACCGAGGTGACGCCGGGCTGCTGGATGACCCACCGCAGCGCCATCTGCGCCGGCTGCACGCCCTCCGGCGCCAGTTCGGCGAACTCCCGGGCCGCGTCGACGCCGGTGGCGTAGTCGACGCCCGAGAACGTCTCCCCCACGTCGAACGCCTCACCGTGGCGGTTGTAGTTGCGGTGGTCGTCAGCCGGGAAGACCGAATCGCACCCGTATTTGCCCGACAGTAGGCCGGACGCCAGCGGGACGCGGGCGATGACGCCCACGCCGGCGGCTCGCGCGGCCGGCAGAACGCGCTCCAGCGGCTTGCGCCGGAAGGCGTTGAGGATGATCTGGACGCTGGCCACGTTCGGCCGGGCGATGGCGGTGAGAGCCTCGTCGCAGGTCTCCACGCTCACACCGTACGCAGCGACGCGCTTCTCGGCTACGAGCGCGTCGAGCGCGTCGAACACCGCGTCGGAGCCGTACACCGACGTCGGCGGGCAGTGCAGCTGGACCAGGTCCAGCGTGTCGACGCCTAGGTTGGCCCGTGACCGGTCAGTCCACGCACGGAAGTTGTCCAATGTGAACTCGGCGGGGCGCTGCACACCGCGCCGACCCATCTTGGTGGCCACGATGACATCGTCCGCGCCGCTGCCGAGCCCGCGCAGGAACCTGCCGATGAGCCGCTCGCTGCGCCCGTCGCCGTACACGTCCGCAGTGTCGAGCAACGTGACACCGGAGGCCACCGCCGTATCGAGGATGGCCAGGGCCTCACCCTCGTCCACCGTGCCCCAATCCGCACCCAGCTGCCAGGTGCCCAGGCCGACGACCGAAGCCGACCGCCCCATTCTGCCGAATGGCCGAAGCTCCACTAGAACCACCTCACCGTTCGCGTCACCGTTATGCTTACGAAGTTCGATTCGATTGGCAAGCCTGTTTCCAACATGGCAACCGGCCGCAACGGTCACCCCGGCGAGCGTCGGCACCACCGAGTCCGCCCGTCGGGTTCGCGCTGTCCGCGCACCACGACGCCGAGCCGGCCCACGCTGCCCTCGCGATGGCCGTCGCAGTGCGCGGCGGCCAGGTGGTCGGGGTGATGCCGCACACCGATCAGGGCAGCGAGTACACCGCGGATGTGCCACCAGGGCTGCCGCCGGCTGGACATCCGCCAGTCCATGGGCAGACCCGGCTCCGCGTTGGACAACGCCGCCATCGAAGCCTGGCACTCCATGCTGGAGTTCGAACTGCGCGCGCGGGAGTCCTTCCGACACCGGCCGCGTCGCGGGCCGGCCCCTGCTGTTCGAACTGCGTGCGCGGGAGTCCTTCGCCACCCAGGCAGCCACCCGCGCCCAGGTCGCGGCCTGGATCGATTCGTACAACCGCGAACGGCGTCACTCCACCCTGGGCATGCAAAGTCCGATCACCTACGCACTGGTTCACGCCCGCCGGGCCGCACCGCCGCCAGCCCGCCGGGCCGCACCGCCGCCAGCCCGGCGGGCGGCCTAATCAGCGATTCAACTACAAGATCGGAGTCTCCACGGTTTCAGGGGATTGCCACCTCCGCGCGTGGACAGCCGGCATGCAACGACAACCCAAAGCCGTCATCTCGACCAAGACCGCCAACGAGATCGGCAAACGCCTCGCCTCATATCTTCAACGAATTCCTGGCGCGGGACGCAAGTAAGGAAATATCCTCCCGGTACCTATGTCACAGTTATGTGACCGGGATTTCCAACTCTGGCATTCCATTGTTAGAATCCCTTGCGGCCCGGCGCAATCGTCGAAGGGTCCAACCAGGGACCGGCTAGAACTTATCTGGTGAGTGACGGCCGACATACTGCTCCGGCGACGACCCCGTCGCGGGCGACAATAACGACCAAACACCCCACGAGGATGAGATGCTCGAACAACCGGCTTTCGGCCAACGCCTCAGGGCAATGCGGGTGAAACGGGGCCTTTCTCAGGCAGATCTCGTGGGGGACGCACTATCGCCCGGTTACCTGTCCCGACTGGAGTCCGGCTCGCGTCGGCCCACTACCCGAGTTGTAGCGCATCTGGCGCAGCGGCTCGGCGTATCGGTGTCGGAGTTCGAGTCGGCGGAGGATCACGGGTCCGGTAGGACGCAGGCGTCGGCGCTGTCGCAGGTCCTCGCCGCGGTCGTCTCCGCGACCGACGGCGAGGACCTGGCCGACACTCTCGCTGAAGCGTTGCGCGCCGAGGGCCGGTTGGATCCGGTACTTCGTTGGCAGGCGCTCTGGTTGCTGGCCCGGATGTACGGCACCCACGGCCGCCACGAGGAGGCGCGCCCGTTACTCGCCGAACTCGTCACGCTCAGCGACGAACTCGGGACACCGGTGCTGCAGGTCCGTTCCCGTACCCAGCTCTCCCGCTGCCTGCGTGATCTGGGGGACAACGCCCGAGCCCGGGAGTACGCCTCGGAGGCGTACCGATCGACCGCCGACCTGTCGGTGGTCGATCGGGCCGCGACAATGCAGGTGCTGGTTTCCACGGAAGCCGAGATGGGCTTCCTGGCCGAGGCACGGGTGCACGCCGACGAGCTATGCGCGCTTGCCGCGCCGGTCGGTGGCACCCTGCTGGTCGAGGCGCTGTGGTCCTCGGCGACCGTTCGCATGCGGCAAGGCGATCACGTCGGCGCGCAGCAGGCACTGGAGCAGGCTCTACTCAGGCTGGACAGCCGAGACGATCTGATCCTGTGGATCCGGCTGCGACTCGCCGCCGCTTCGCTGTACCTGCAGGCCAATCCATCCATGACCGAGCAGGCCCGGGCTCGGCTGGATGAGGTTTCCCCGCTGCTCGACGTGATCGGCACGGAGCTACACAAACAGCAACTACTGACGCTGCGGGCACACCTCGCCTTCGAAGAGCACCGAATCGACGAGGCGCGTGCCCTGTGCGCCGGGATCGACCAGCAGACGCTACTGCTGTCTTTCCGTGACCACATCCGGTTCCGGGCGCTGTGCGGTCGGTTGATGATCATCGACGGGGACCGGGATGGCGGCATCAGCCTGCTCCACGAACTGGCCCAGCAGGCCCAGGACGCGCTCAACGTCGAACTCGCAGCGGAGATCTGGCGCGCCCTCGCGGAGACCCTCGCCGAGGACCACGACCGGCGACCAGTACGCCGATCCCGGCACCGCGACGAGCCGTCGGCGGCACAACTCCAGCGGCGCTGAGGAACAGCGCACCATCACCAATCAGCGGGCCCGGGCAGGCTCCGACCGCCGGAGCCTGCCCGGATCCGCCCTACCGGGTCTTCTCCGCCGTACCGCACGGCAGACCACTGCGCTCCAGCAGCCGACGCAGCCGGTCCGCACGCGTCTGCTTGGCGGTACGGGTGACCACAGCGTCCGGTACCCACTCGTCGAAACTGTGGAAGGCACCGGACCATACGTGCAGTTCAGCCTCCCACCGGCCTGCCAAATCCGGGCGGCGTACCCGACCCCCTCGTCGCGCAGCGCCTCCACCGAGCCCACATCGATAAAGGCAGGCGGAAGGCCGGACAGATCGTCCGCACGTGCCGGCGCGGGGTAGCACGACACGTCGGCGGCGCCCCGGCGCTCCCCCAGGAGCGCCGTCCAGCCAGCCCTGTTGGACTCACCGTCCCACGCCCGACCCGGTCAGCCGGGCCGCACCGTCTCCGGCGACCACCACGCCACCGACCTGGGCGTCGGCCGGCACGTCGGCGATCCGCCGGTCAGGCCAGGCATGGTCGACCGGGACGTACGCCGGGTGGATCCGCACCACAGGGTCGCCCCGTACGCGTCGGCGGCGTAGGCGAACACATCAGCCAGGGTGCGCAGTCGAACTCCGCTGGGCAGGGCACATCCTCGGCCGGCCAGCAGTGGTCGGATCTGCCCGATCGCCCGGGTCACCGTCGAGCGGTCCACGGCGAACGCAGCCGCCAACGCCTCGTGCGGCAGGCCCAGCCGCAGATGCGTCAACGTCAGCAGCAGTCGGTCGGCGAACCGCAGCATCGGCGCTCACCCGGCGCCCGCGGCACGACGCCGGTTGCCGCCTCGACGCGCGTGCAACCGGCCCTCCCGCTGCGCCAACCAGGCCGGGTGTAGCTCGGCCCGCAGCAGGTGCAGGTGCCGCCGAGAGATGCCGGTGAACGCAGGATGGCTGAACACTCGACGGGACCACCGCACCGACATCCGAAGATGATCGACCACGCCGCGCGAGATCAGGGCGCCGCCCTATTGCGCACGAGATCGTTAGCTGCCGGCGTCGCACGTCTCGGCACACGTCCAAGCCGGCGGCAGAGACCTGGGACAGCTCGATGCCGTGGAGCTCACGGACACCTCCCGTACCAGCCAGGGATGGCGGCAGGACACAAGTTGCCACCTTTGGCAATCAGACAGCAGCCCGCTGCCCGGCGTTCCGCCAGCCGGACTGGCGTCGGTGTGGCACAACGCCAAGCCTCGACCGGCACCCATCAGACGCTCCGCCGTGACGCGGCGATAGTTGCCAAGAGATTGCCATCGATGGCACACTCATGTGACAGATCCGGTGCGGGGAGGTGCCATGAACCGCTGTGGTCGCTGCCCGAAGAGGGCCCGGGACGCACCAGCGGATCCGCTCCAGCTGCTGGACGCGACGCTCGCCGGCTTCGACTCGCGGATCGACGACCTAGCCGAGTACGAACCGCAGACGTCGATCCACCACTTCCCGCAGCCGGGCGTAGTGGCGTTTCGCGACCTGATCCTGACCGCTTTCCCCACCACCGGCAGCTTGGGCATCACCCGCGCACCGGACGTACCCGGCCTCAGCGAGCACAAGGAGGGCCGGGCGTGGGATTGGCAGGTGTGCCGCAACTGCCAGAGCGGACTCGCGGAGACGCTGCTGTTGTGGTTACTCGCGCCGGACCTGCACGGTCACGCCCACGCGGCGGCCCGCAGGTTCGGGATCATGTACATGATCTGGGACTCCCGCATCTGGGGCGCCTATGCCGCCGAGGCCGGATGGCGTCCGTACACAGGTCTGAACCCGCACGTCGACCACGTGCACTTCTCGTTCAGCAGGCTCGGCGCCCTGGGACGCAGCTCGTGGTGGACGAGCACCTCGCTTGACGTTGCCAGTCCCAGCTAATCCCAGCGGAGGAGCCATGGAGCACGCACCACCGGCCGCACCCGCCGAGCCAACCACGCGGACGCTGCACGGCGAGACCGTCATCGACGCCTTCACGTGGATGCGCGATCACGAGGACCCGCGGCTGGCGCGGTACCTCGCCGAGGAGCGCCGCTACTTTGACCGGTACGCCTGTGGGCTGGCGCCCCTGATCGCGGAGTTGTGCGGCGAGATCGGAGATCGCGAGGTCAGCTCGTCACAGGAGTTCACGTGGCGCGTGGGAGACCACGAGTACTTCGTCCGCGCCCCCGCGGGCAGTAGGCATCCCCGCTACCTACGCAGGCGCGTCGGCACCAGTGCGGCCGAGGTCGTGCTCGACCTCGGGGAGCTCGGGGGTGACCGGCCCTTCACCCGGATCGGAGTGTTCGAGCCGAGCCCGGACGGCCGGTGGCTCGCCTACTCGGTCGATCACCTGGGATACGAATCCTACGAGCTGCGGTTTCGCGATCTGCGCACCGGCGAGGACCTGCCGGAGACCAGAGGACGCACCTATTACACCGGGGCATGGAGCGCGGATTCTTCCACGTTCCTCTACACCGTCCACAACGACGCCATGCGGCCATACCAGGTCCACGCGCACGTACTGGGCCGCCGGCGCGACCGTCTGATATGGACCGAGAACGACGAGCACTTCAACACCACCCTGCGCACCACGCGCAACCGCGCCTGGATCGTCATCTCCAACAACAGCCGGGTCACCAGCGAGGAGTTGTTGATCCCGGCGCACAATGTCGACGCCGAACCCGTTGCGGTCGAGCCCAGGCGGCATGGCCGGATCTACTTCACCGAACACCAGCTGACCGCGTCGCTGGACCGGTTCGTGCTCCTGGTCTCCGAGGACGGCGAGGAACGGCGACTGGTGAGCACGCCCGCGGAGAGCCTGGCCGAGCGGGACTGGCGCGAACTGGTACCGGCCGACCCCGCACTGCCGTGGTTGCGGCTGGACGCCTTCGCGGACGGCCTCATGCTGAGCGGCCACCGCGCGGGCACCCTGGTGTTCCAGATATTCGGCGTGGACGGTTCGATCCACGAGGTCGTGCCCGAGAACCCGGCGGCCTGCCTCGTCTTCGAGGGCAGGCGTGACGCCACGCGTGTGCAAATGGACCACCGCACGGCCTACGACAGCCCGGTCATCGCCCTCACCGAGCACTCGCTCGTCGACCCGCCCGCACACCTGCGCGTCGAGTTGCGCACCGGGACCGTGACGCGCATCGGCCAGGACGAGGTCAACGGGTACGACCGCGGCCGTTACCGCACGGAACGTTTGTTCGCGCGGACGCCGGACGGAGTCGAGATCCCCGTGACCATCGCCCACCGCGACGACGTCGTCCCCGACGGCACCAACCCGTGCTTCCTCACCTGTTACGGCGCCTACGAACGCCCGTGGGAACCGGTGTTCTCCCCGCCCGTCGTGAGCGTGCTGGACCGCGGCTTCGTCTACGCGATCGCGCACGTGCGCGGTGGAGGGGAACTGGGACGCAAGGGCTGGGTCGACGGCAGCATGGCCGCGACGCAGAACTCGTTCATCGACCTGGTCGCGGCCCGACAGCGGCTGGTGGACCTGGGCTGGGCCGACCCCGGCGGCGTCGTCGGCCACGGCAGCTGCGCGGGCGGCATCGTGATCGGCCAGGCGTACACCGATCATCCGGACCTGTGGGCGGGTCTCCTCGCAGAGACACCCGCGGTGGACCTGCTCAACGCGCTGCTGGACGAGAAGGTGCCCCTCACCGTGAACGAGTGGGAGGAGTGGGGCGATCCCCGCGACGAGGCGACGTACCGGGTGATGCGCGAGTACGTGGCGTACGAACGGGTCCACGACCGCCCGCGGCCTCCGATCATGGTGACCGCGTTCTTCCACGACCCCCGGGTACTGGTGCACCGGCCCGCTCGCTGGGTCGCGGCACTACGCTCGGTCGACACCCGAGGCAACCTGATCCTGTTGCGGACCGAGCTCGGTGAAGGCGGCCACCACGGCCCATCCACCGCCGAGGCCGTGCGCCTCGCCACCGCCGAGCAGTGGGCGTTCGTGATCGACACAGGCACGGGCGGCCGGTGGCGATAGACGGCACCCGCCTGTTGCGGATCAGGGACTCCGTCCGCGACGTCTCGTCCGGCGGCGGAGGTTACCTGCTCGGCGCCACGCTGATCCAGTCGGTCGGGCAGGGCACCGCGATGGCGTGCAACGCGGTCTTCTTCGTCACGATCATCGGCATCCCGCCTGCCGAGGTGGGCGTCACCTACAGCGCCGCGACGCTGGCTGCCATGGGGTTCGCCCTGGTGGTGGGCTGGGCCGCCGACCAGTGGGGCGCCCGCGGGGTGACGGTCCGACTCTCGGCCGCCGCAGCCTGCGCCATCGCGTCCTACGCCCTGGTGGCCGACCTGATCGTTTTCGCACTCGTGCAGGTGCTCGTCACCTCGTTGCGGATGGGCAAGCGCATCGGGGAGAACGCGCTGATCAGCGCGATGGAGGGCGACAGCACCAGATTGCGCGCGGTGCAGCGTTCGGCCCAGAACATCGGCATCTCCGTCGGCACGCTCATCGGCGCACTGCCGTTGCAGCTAGGTACCAGAAGTGCTTATGTGGCCGCGATCTTCTTCACCTCCGCGACTCTGGCGGTCGGGGCGGTGCTGCTGCGGAAGGTCCCCGATACGGCTCGAGTACCCCTGCGCACGACGACCCGGCGGCACGCGTTATGGGACCGGCGGTATGTCGCCGTCGGCCTGCTGATCGGTCTGCTCGAGGTACGTGACAGCGTCCTCGTCATCGCCATGCCGCTCTGGGTGGCCGCCACCGTGCCGACCGCCCGGCCGCTGATCGCCGTCCTGCTCTTGATCAACACGGTGATGGTCGTCGTCCTACAGGTGTGGTCAGCGCGGGGCGCTAGCGGGGTGCGCGGAGCAGCGGTGACCGTACGACGAGGCGGAGTCGCCTTGGGCCTGAGCTGTGCGGTGATCGGTTCCACGGTAATGCTGCCCCCGCCCGCAGCCGCGGCCGCGCTGATGCTCGCGACCATCTGTTTCACGCTCGGCGAGATGTGGGCCGCCGCGGGCGGCTGGACGTTGAGCTACGACCTTGCGGATCCGCGCTCGCCCGGCCAGTACCAGGGCGTCTTCCAGACGACATCCGGCATCGGACTGCTCGTCGGACCGATCGTTGCGACCGGTGCGGCGGTGTCCGGCGGGTTCCGGGGATGGGTCGCGACCGGCCTCGGGTTCGCCCTCGTTGGCGTGCTCACCGCGCGGGTGGCACTCAACAAACGAGAAGGGATCCTGACATGCGACACCTGAAACGACTCGCCGTGCTGGCCGACGACGAAATCCTGCCCGCACCGTCCAAGACGCTCACCGCTCTCCTGCGTTACCGCCGAGACCACGTGGTGACGGTGATCGACCGCAACACCGCGGGCCGTGACACTGGCGACGTGCCGGGGCTGGCGCTCGGCGCGGGCATCCCTGTCGTGTCCGACGTCGCCGCGTCGCTGGCGTACCAGCCGGATGCGTTGCTGCTCGCCGACGAACCGGTGGGTGCCGGGCTGCAGCCGTACTGGCGGGAGCAGGTGCTCATCGCGCTCGAGGCCGGGCTCGACATCGTCAACGGTTTCCACCACATCTTGTCTGATGACCTCGAACTGGTCGCGGCGGCGAGCCAGACGGGTGCACGGATCTGGGACCTCCGAGAGCAACCGCGCGAGCGCTACCTCACCGAGTTCTCGGCCGACGGGCGGCCGATCGTCGCCTTCCGGCCGCACCGGCCTGGCAGCCGAACCGTGCTCGCGGTTGGAACCGACTGCGGCAGCGGGAAGATGACCACGATGCTCGAGTTGCAGCGTGCAGCACGCGCTCGCGGGCTGGACTCGTCGTTCGTGGCGACCGGTCAGGTCGGGATGATGGTCTCCGGTGAGGGGATCGCGGTCGACGGGATCGTGGCCGACTTCGTGAACGGCATCGTCGAGGACGTGGTGTTCCACCAGGCCCAGTCGCACGACCTTGTGCTCGTCGAAGGCCAGGGCGCACTGAACCACCCCCGCTACTCGGCAGTAACCCTCGGCCTGCTGCACGGCTGCCGTCCGGACTCGATGGTGCTGTGCCACGTGCTCGGCCGCGACACCGTCAGCCTGCTGAGCCACGTTGCGCTGCCGTCGGTGAGTCGCGCCGTGGAGATCAACGAGCAGGCAACGCGGTGGACCGTGCCCGATCAGCGCTGTCCCGTCGTGGGGATCTCCGTGGTGACGCGGAGCGTGTCCGACGCCGATGCACGGGCCGCGCTCGCCCGGATTGAGGAGGACACCGGGCTGCCCACAACCGATGTGCTGCGCTACGGGCCGGCACGCCTGCTCGACGCGGTGCTGGCCGGCCCGGCCGCGGGCGAGGTGTGGGCATGATCCCCGATTCGGTCCCTCGGCGTGATCCGGGACCACCTCGATGAGATGGTGTATGAGCTGATCACCTGCGGACCTCGCTCACCCTCGGGCCGTCCGGGACGGAATCTCTCGACTTCGAGACGCTCAGCGCGCTCGTCTCTGGACTCGGTCCGCCGCCCTGCGCTTCACCTGCATGCCAACGCGACTGCCCGCTGTCCACCAGGGGCCGAGGCGCCCGCCAGCCGGCCGTGACCCCGTCGAGACGAGGTCGATACTGGCCACTTGTGGGGCTCGAATACTCGGTTCGGCCGTCTGAAGTGCAATTCTGTGCAAGCTCAAGCCCTGCGCAGCCGTCATGCTCGCGGCCATGAGCGCATCGCTGGTGTACCTGCTCCTGCGCCAGATCCTGCAAATGTTGACCCAGCTCGCCCGGGACGGCGGCGCCAAGGATGTCGAGATCCTGGTGCTCCGCCATGGTGGCGGTGCTGCGCCGCCAGGTGCACCGCCCCGACCTCCAACCCGCCGACCGGGTGGTGCCGGCAGTGCTGTCGCGACTGCTGCCCCGCCCACGCTGGTCGGTATTCCTCGTGACTCCGGCGACGCTTCTTCGTTGGCATCGTGAGCTGCTCGCCCGACACTGGACGTACCCGCACGCACGACCCGGCCGGCCACCGGTCGACAAGCAGGTCCGTGACCTGGTGCTGCGCCTCGCGGCGGAGAACCCCTCGTGGGGGCACCGACGGATACAGGGTGAGCTGGTCGGGCTGGGCTACCGGGTGGCGGCCAGCACGGTCTGGAAGATCCTCAGCCAGGCCGGGGTCGACCCGGCGCCCCGGCGGTCTGGGCCGACTTGGAAGCAGTTCCTTGCCGCCCAGGCGCACACAATCCTGGCGTGCGATTTCTTCACCGTCGACACGGTGTTGTTCAAGCGGATCTACGTGCCGTTCTTCGTGGAGATCGCCACCCGCCAGGTCCACGTCGTCGGGGTGACCGCACATCCGACCGGCACCTGGGTAGCCCAGCAGGCACGGAATCCACTCATGGACCTCGACCAGCGCGCGGCGGGGCTGCGGTTCGTGCTCCGCGACCGCGGCACGACGTTCACGAGCGTGTTCGACGCGGTGTTCACCGCCGAGGGCATCGACGTGCTCAAGACCCCGCCGCGGGCGCCCCGAGCGAACTCATTCGCGGAGCGCTGGGTGGGCACCGTACGCCGCGAACGCACCGACCGGACGCTCATCATCGGCGAGCGACACCTGGCGGCCGTACTTGCCGGGTACACCTCGCACGACAACGGCCACCATCCACATCGCTCACTGGGACAACAGCCACCGAACCCACCAACGAGAATCGTTGACCTGAACGCCGCCCGCGTTCAACGGCGACCAATCCTGAGTGGGCTGATCAACGAGTACTCGCAGGCCGCGTAGCCCGAACCGACTGTACGAGCCCCACAAGCCCGGGATCCGGGTCAGGCGGGTTCGATTCCCGTCCGCCTCCGCCACCAGTACGTGGGGTTCGTCGCGCACGGCTGGCGCCCGCCCGTGCCCGGGCGATCTACGCCTGCGGGGCAGGAAGAATGCTCTCCTCGTGGTCAAGTTCGCGTTCCAGAATGCGCATGTCAGCGTCGGAGAGCCGGCCCGCGTCACGCCAGGCGAGCAGTTCCTCCCGCTCGGCGGCGATCATCTCGCGTCGTGCGTGGAGCGCGGCGTGGTAGTGGCCGTTCACGGGTAGGGTCTCGTCCTCGATCGAGGACAACAGTGCCACCCGGTCGGTGTATCGCTTGTGGCGGGCCTCCGCGGCGCGGCGCAGTGGCGTGATCACCGGTTGCAGCTCGGGGTCGGCGTCGGACAGCTCCGTCAGCCGCTCCAGGGCAGCTCGCACCGCGGCTGCTCGGGCCTGGTTGCGTGTCAGCGCCCGGGTCACCTGGGTTCCGGGCAGGTTCAGGCGGCGTACCAGCGGAGCGAAGGTCAGGCCCTGGCCGATCAGGGTGACCAGAACGACCAGGTAGGCGCAGAACAGCAGCAGGTCGCGGGCAGGGGTGGCGGCGGGCAGCGTGAACGCCGCGGCCAGGGTGATCACACCTCGGGTACCGGCCCAGCTCAGCGCGAGCAGTTCACGTCCGGACAGCGGTGGGTTGCCGCCTTGTGGATCGCCACCGAGTCGGGCGTGCATCCTGGCGGGCAGGTGTGCGCTGACCAGCAGCCACAGCGGTCGTACGAGCAGCACGATGCCGACGGTCACGGCGGCCGCGGAGACGATGGTGCCGGTGGAGTAGGCGCCCAGGCCGCGAATCACCGCTGGCAGTTGCTGGCCGATGAGCACGAACACGTAGCCCTCGAGCAGGAACTCCACCAGGTGCCAGACGGCGCGCGTCTGCAGCCGGGCGCGGCTGGACTGCAGTGACGGGCTACGGTGGCCAAGCCACAGGCCAGCCACGACGACGGCCAGTACGCCCGAGGTGTGCAGCTCCTCGGCCACCAGGTAGACGGCGAACGGGGTGGCCAGGGACAGCACGTTGTCGATCAGCGGATCCGTGATCAGGGCCCGGACGCGGGCGATGAGGAGCGCCGCGATCGCGCCACAGGCCAGCCCGCCGGCCGCGACGAGCAGGAACTGGCCGACCGCATGGCCCACGGAGAAGGAACCACTCACTGCCGCGGCAACCGCGACCTGCAGGATGGTCAGGGCGGTGGCGTCATTGAGGAGCCCTTCCCCTTCCACCAGGGTTATCAGCCGTGGGGACAGGCCAGCGCGCCGGCCGATCGACAGCGCCGCCACCGGGTCCGGTGGGGCGACCGCAGCGCCGATCGCGATCCCCACCGCCAACGGAATGGTGGCCACGACCGCGTTGAGCCCGGCTCCGACAATGAGCGCGGTGGCCAGCACCAGGCCCACCGACAGGCCGATGACCGTGCGCGCGTTGTTGCGCAGTGCGGTCAGGCTCGACTCCAGGGCAGCGGCGTACAGCAGCGGGGGAATGACGACGTAGAGCACGACATGCGGGTCGAGCGGGAGATTCGTACCCGGGAGGAAGCCGTAGGCGATGCCGGCGACGACCAGCAGTACCGAAGCCGGTAGGCCGCTGCGCTGCGCCACGGCGTTGGCCGCCATCACCACGACCAGCCCGCCTAGTACCAGCGCTATCGTCTCGACCATCAAACCATCCTTCCGATCGAACTTCAGCACTGGCATGCGCCGAACTGGCGCGTCGGCGTGCTGCGGGGGTCGGGTTCTGCGTCTATGAGGCACGGCAGGCGCCGGCCGCGCTCCGTGCGCTCGCCCGGGCCGGCGTGAGAGCGCACGTGGCTCTGCCCACCGCCCGCAGCGGTGAGCCGGCGAAGATGTTCAGACCAGACGCGGCGGGGCGCGCCCGCGCGCTGCCGCCGCCCACGACGCGGCGGGCAGCAGCCACGGCGATGACGCCGTCTTTGACCAGACCCGGGAGAGCAACGCGGCCAACAGCGCCGACAGGACAGCCATGAACAGCAGTACCGGGCCGTTGTCGCGGCTCGTCGTCAGCCGCGGTTGACCGTCTCCCATGCCGGCGCCCGGGGAGGCGCTGACCGTATCGGCGAGCATGACGGCTGACAGCGACCGAGAGGTGTCACCGGGCCCGGTTCGGCCGCCGCCAGTCGGGCGGCATACGGCGGTGACGAAGGCCAGCAGCAGCACCAACAGTACGGCGGACAGCCTCCACCGTACCTGCGTGCGCCGCACCAACGGCTCCCTTCGTCTATGTCGCTGTTGATCCCAACCCTACCGAGTCGTTGACGGGATCGATGGCGTCACCACCGATCGTGTCGGCTGCGACCGCCGTGCCAGGGGCGCATCGGGCGTGTACCGGCAGCCGGGTCCAGTACCGTTTGGGGTTCGAGGTGGAGGTGGGGACGGTGGCGGAGCGGGTGGCGCGGCAGCGTCGGCGGGCGGGTCGTCTGCCGATTCTGTTGGCTCTGCTGCTCGCGATGGTGTCCGCGACCGTCAACCCCAAGGTGGTGGACGCGCAGTCCGCCGCCCCGGCGGGTGTTGCGCTCAGCGGCGTGGTGGCTCCCGTCCAGCCCACCGCGACCGGCGGCCGACCGGACGTCCGGCTGGTGGCCAAGCGCGGAGGTACCTGGATCTCGGTGGCCTTCGCGGCCGCCGGATGTGTGGCCGCCTACCAGCCGTCGCCGCCCAAGGGCCGGTGGTCCGCCCCAGCCACCGAACATCACCGGTGCAATGCCGGCCGAAGCGACACGTATCGGGGTCGGGGCCCGCCCGCGGTGGGTGACTCCCGCGTCCTGACCTGATCCGGGCACCTTCCCGACGCGCGGGGCGGCGCCCGCCTGCTCTCTTCGAGGAGACCATTTTCGTGTCGCGCGCTACTGCCGTGCGCGCATTTCTCGCCCTTGTCATACTCGCCGTGTCCGGGTGGCTGGTCGCCACCAGACCGGCGCGGCTGGGGCTGGATCTGCGTGGCGGAACTCAGATCGTGTTGGAAACCCGTGACGGTGAGCTGGCCAATGCCACCGCGAAAACCACCGATGACGCCTTGGAGGTGCTGCGCCGGCGCGTCGACGAGCTCGGCGTGGCCGAGCCGACCCTCGCGCGCTCCGGCGAGCGTCGCATCATCGTCGAGCTCCCCGGCGTCACCGACCCCAAAGAGGCCGTCGACGTCATCGGTCGTACCGCCCAATTGACGTTCCGGCCCGTGCTCGGGATCGCGCCGCAGCAGCCCGACCCGACCCCCGCACCCAGCGGTGCCCCGACGCCGGCCCTGAGTGAGAGCCCGACACCGGCCCCGAGCGGGACCCCGACGCCGGCCCCCGCCGGCACGCCAGCACCGGACACCTCGACGAGTCCGGGCACCGCACCGGGGTCCAGCGGCGGCGAACTGGTGCTTCCGGACGAGAGCGGGCAGCGGCTCCGGCTGGGCCCGGCGGCCCTGTCCGGCCAGCAGATCAAGGGCGCCGAAGGCCAGCCCGGTCAGTTCGGCGGCTGGCAGGTGACGATCAACTTTGCCGGCGCGGGAGAGCGCGCCTGGCAGCAACTGACCGGCAAGGCCGCCTGCGCCCCGGCCGGCGACCCGACCCGTCGCGTCGCGATCGTCCTCGACGACAAGGTGATCTCCTCACCTCAGGTCGAGCAGACCGTCGCCTGCGACGTCGGGATCACCGGCGGCTCGACGGTCATCACCGGATCGTTCGGCAAGGAGGAGGCCAAGGACCTCGCCCTGCTGGTCCGCGCCGGGGCGCTGCCGGTCCCCGTGGAGGTCATCGAGCAGCGTACCGTCGGCCCGACGCTGGGCAAGGCGGCCATCGAGTCCTCCGCGCAGGCCGCCGTCATCGGCGTGATCGCCACGATCCTGTTCATCGTCGCGGTGTACCGCATCGTCGGCGGGCTCGCCGCGGTGGCACTGGTCGCGTACGGGCTGATCTCCTACGCCGCGCTGCTGGCGCTCGGCGCCACGCTGACGCTGCCCGGCCTGGCCGGGTTCGTCCTCGCGATCGGCATGGCCGTCGACGCCAACGTGCTGGTGTTCGAACGAGCCAGGGAGGAGTACGCCGGCGGCAAACGCACCCTGCGCACCGCGATCCGGGGCGGGTTCGCCAACGCCTGGTCGGCGATCATCGACTCCAACATCACCACCCTGCTCGCCGCCGGCCTGCTGTTCTTCCTGGCTTCCGGTCCGGTACGCGGCTTCGGAGTCACGCTGAGCATCGGCGTGGTCGTGTCGATGTTCACCGCGCTGGTCCTCACCCGCGTGCTCGCCGAAGTGACGCTGAAACAGGGCTGGCTCGTCAAGCGGCCCGGTTGGAGCGGGCTGGGCAACGTCGGCTGGGTACGCCGCACCCTCGAGCGGAAGAACCCCGACCTGATGGGCCGCGGCCGGTTGTGGATTGCCGTCGCCGCGGTCGCGGTGGTGCTGGCGGTGGCCGGCATCGCGGTACGGGGACTGAACTTCGGGGTGGAGTTCACTGGCGGCCGGCTGGTGGAGTACAGCACCAGCCAGCGGATCTCGGTCGACCAGGCCCGCACCGCGGTCACCGGCGCCGGTCTGTCCCAGGCGGTGGTCAACGAATCCGGCGACGGCAACATCTCGGTGCGCGCGGGCGGCTTCGACGACACAGGCGAGCAGAAGGTACGTGACGCGCTCGCCAACGCGGGGGCCGGCACGGTGGAGCGGCTCCGCGACGAGCAGATCGGCCCCAGCCTCGGCGACGAACTGTGCCGCAAGGCGTTGATCGCACTGACCATCGCGTTGGCGGCCCAGCTGGCCTACCTCGCGTTCCGGTTCCGGTGGCAGTGGAGCGCGGCAGCCGTCCTGGGCATGGCCCACGACGTGCTGATCCTCGTCGGCATCTTCGCCTGGCTTGGCAAACCCGTCGACGGGGTCTTCCTGGCCGCTCTGCTCACCGTGATCGGGTACTCGGTCAACGACTCGGTGGTCGTCTTCGACCGGGTCCGCGAACTCGTCGGCGCGGCGAAAAAGGAGCGGCGCGACCGGCGACCGACGTTCGCGCAGCTGGCCAACACCGCCTGCCTGCAGACCGTGCCCCGTACGGTGAACACCGGCATGGGTGCGCTGTTCATCCTGATCGCGCTGGCCGTCCTCGGCGGCGAGTCGCTGCTCGACTTCGCCCTCGCCCTGCTGATCGGCGTGATCGCTGGTACCTACTCGTCGGTGTTCGTGGCCACCCCGCTGGCCGTCACGTTCGAAAACCGCCCCGGCGGTCTCGGTGCAGTCCTGGGCCGCCCCGGCACCACGAGAGGGCGGAAGTCGACGCGGACGCCGGACGCGACCTCCGAGCCTGCGGCGGCGGAGACGGCGGAGACCGCGGCGACGGTGGTGGAGAGTCCGACCGGGGCGGCCGGCCGCACCACCGGCAAGGCGACGGCGGTCAAGCGAAAGAGGTCCAGACAATGAGCCACGACACGGTCGAACAGCGGCTCAGCTAGTGCTCTGACCACAAACGTTGGTGGTATGGGTCAGGCTGCGGTCCGGGTCGGGGTCTGACCCCATCGTCGTTGGCGTTCAGAGCGGATGCGGGCGCGTTCGCGGCGTTGTGCGGCCAGGACGTCGGGGTGGCGGGCGTTGGCGTTGCGCCAGCGCAGATAGGCGTGGATGGCCTTTATGGACGCCGGGTGGTTGCCGGTCCCTCGTCGAGTGATCCGCAGCAGCTGCTGCCCTTCCTGGTCAGTCAGCCGCCGTACACGCACGGGTTCCGCCACCCGCACAGCCTGCATCGCGCAGCGGCTGTTCCTCAGCGAGAGCGCCGTGGGCAAGCACATCGCGAGCATCTTCGGCAAGCTCGACCTTCCGCCCTCAGACGATGACAACCGCCGGGTCCTCGCCGTCCTCGCCTACCTCAACAACGCCTGACCGCTCCGCTGCTCTCGCACCGCCTGTTCCTCTTCGCGCTCCCGGTCGGGCCGAACATGAGCTGAGGGCTGATCGCCCTTGACACGGCGCTGTCACCGCGCGGCGGGCCGTGCCAGCGCGCGGTGCGCGTCCTGCCAGCGGCCGGGCGCAATCTTGCCCGCAGGCCCGGCGTCGGACGCCGGGCCACGTGCAGGAGGTGACGATCGTGTCCGATCTGGTGGTACAGGCGGAGGGATTGCGCAAACAGTTCGGGCGTACCCGCGCGCTTGACGGCGTGGACCTGGCGGTCCGCCGCGGTACGGTGCTCGGGGTGCTCGGCCCGAACGGGGCAGGCAAGACCACGGCCGTACGAATATTGGCGACGCTGTTGAGACCGGACTCCGGCAGCGCGCGGGTCGCCGGCATCGATGCGCTGCGCCAGCCGGAGCGGGTGCGGCGGCGCATCGGGCTGACCGGACAGTACGCCTCGGTGGACGAGGATCTGACGGGTTTTCAGAACCTCGTCCTCATCGGGCAGTTGCTCGACCTGACCCGCCGCGACGCCCGTCGGCGCGCCGAGGAGCTACTGGAATGGTTCGGGCTTTCGGAGGCCGCGAGGCGGCCGGCCAAGACGTACTCCGGTGGGATGCGCCGCCGCCTCGACCTGGCGGCGAGCCTGGTCGGCCACCCTGAGGTGATCTTCCTGGATGAGCCGACCACCGGCCTGGACCCCGCCAAGCGCGAGGACATGTGGGGCGTGGTGCGAAACCAGGTGGCCGAGGGGGCGAGCGTACTGCTGACCACGCAGTACCTGGAGGAGGCCGACGCGCTGGCCGACGAGATCGTCGTGGTGGACGCCGGCCGGGTCATCGCCCACGACACCCCGGAGGGACTCAAACGCCGGGTCGGTGGACAGACCCTGCGGGTACGCCCGACCGACCCGGCCCGACTCCCGGAGGTGTGCGCGCTGCTGGACGCCGTGGCCGCACCCGGCACCTCGGCGTCGCTGGACACCGCCACGGGCTCCCGGCCCGGCGCCGCCGCCGTACCGGTGACCGGCGACGCGGCCCTTGCCGAGCTGGTCGCCGCCCTGGTCCGCGCCGGCATCGAGGTGACCGAACTGGCCCTGCACCTGCCCAGCCTCGACGAGGTCTTCCTCTCCCTGACCGGAGCACCCACCCGCACCGCCGACGAGGACATCCGCGCACGCGACAAGGAGCTTGTATGACCGCCCTCGACACCGCCCGGCGCGACGCCGTCCGCGCCCGCACGGCAATCGACCGGCCCCGCGGCGGACGACTGGCCGCGCTGGCCCGGCACAGCGTCGCGCTGGCCCGACGCAGTCTCATCAAGACGCTCCGTACTCCGGAAGCGCTGATCGACGTGACCCTCCAGCCGGTGATCTTCCTGCTGCTGTTCACCTACATCTTCGGCGGCGCCATCAGTGGCGGTGACCGGCACGGTTACCTGCAGTTCCTGCTCCCCGGCATGCTCGGGCAATCACTGGCGATGGGCGGCATCGCGCTCGGGCAGAACCTCAACGCCGACATCGAGAAGGGAGTTTTCGACCGGTTCCGCTCCCTGCCGATCTCCCGGTCGGCTCCGCTGGTCGGCGCGGTCGTCGCCGACGTCGTGCGCTACCTGACGGTGTGCGTGGTGATGCTGGGCTTCGGCGCGGTGATGGGCTTCCGGATCGGCACCGGGGTGCTGCCCACCATCGCCGCAATCGCCGTCTCGGTCGGATTCGGGCTCTGCTTCTGCTGGCTGTCGGTCCTGGTGGGAATGCTGGTCCGTACCCCGGGCGCAGTTCAGGGGATCATGTTCCTGCTGGTCTTCCCGCTGTCCTTCGGCAGTAACGTCTTCGTGCCGACGGAGACGATGCCTGGCTGGCTGCAGGCTTTCGTCCACGTCAACCCGATGACCCCGCTCGTGGCCACGGTCCGTGGGCTGCTGGTGGGCGGGCCGGTGGCCGGGCATCTGTTCTGGACGCTGGTGTGGATGGCCGGCTTCCTCGCGGTGTTCGTACCGCTGGCGCTGCGCGCCTATGCCCGGCGCGCCTGAACGCCCGTCACCGCGGCGTCGGCCGTCGTTGTGGCAGCGTCGGCCGTCGTTGTGGCAGCGCCGGCCGTCGTTGTGGCGGCGGCCGGCGCGACGGCACCTGCGTCCGGCGCCGGGTCGACCCTGGCCAGCGCGGCCTGGGCGTCCAGCGACCAGCCGGCGGTGTACGCCTCGGCGAAGGCGGCGGGTCCGAGCGCGGCCTCGCCGCGCCGGGTCAGCGCGGCGATCCGCAGGTCGGTGGGGTCCTCGGAGCCGCGCAGCCGGTCCGCCGCGCCGAGCAGCAGCGCGGCTTCGCGGTGCCACCCCCGGGCGTCGGCCAGCTCTGCCGCACCGACCGCGACGAGCGCGAGGATCGGCATGTCCCGAGTGGTCACCGCGGCGGCGTACGCCTGGACCAGCGCCGCCTCGGCGGCAGTCAGATCGCCTCGGGCGACCTCGAGCGTGGCCCGGATGCTACCGACGATGGCGGCAGCGTGGTCGCCGGCCACCAGCGGCGGCCCGTCGACGGCGGCCCGCTGCTCGGCGCGGCACAACAGCCGCTCGGCGCGGCCGAGCTCACCCCGCCGGACCAGGAAACCCGCCTCCAGCGCGTCGACGAGGACCAGAACCTCCGGCGACGTCGCGCGCTCGGCCCGGGCCCGGGCGACGGCGAGCGCGGCCACGGCCACCTCCGGTTCGCCACGGCGCAGGTGCAGATCGACCCAGCGGAACTCGAGGAAGACCTCGTCGGCGACGTCGAGGCTGCCGAACTCCCGCGACAGGGTACGGGCGGCGCGCAGATCCGCCACCGCGCCGTCGAGGTCACAGCCGTACTGGCGGACCAGCGCCCGCAGCGGCAGGGTCGTCGCCTGTCCCCACCGGTCGCCGGCGGCCTGGAAACCGGCGAGCGCCGCTTCCACGTCGTGGCGTACCTGCGCGACGTCACCCTCGTTCTCGGCGAGCCGGGCCCGGAAGAGCAGCGCCAGGGCCGACAGCCAGCGGTCGTCGCCGGCTATCACGGCCTCCACCCGCTGGGTGGCACCGGCGGGGTCGCCGGCGAAGTACAGCAGCACGAACGCCAGCACGCCGGCCAGGCCGGGCAGTTCGTCGTGGGCGGCGAGCCGGGCGGCGAGGGCGCGTAGCCGGTCGCGCCGGGTGTCGGCCGACTCGGTTAGCGCGGCCGGATCGACGCCGAAGGTGTTCAGCAGCTGCAGGGCCCGGGCGCAGTCCAGGGTCACCGGGTCGTGCTCGCCGGGCGCCGCCATCGCCTCCCGCAGCCAGAACACCGCCTCGGCGTGGTGGCCGAGGATCTGCCAGTACCAGCACAGGTCCAGTGCAAGCTGGACGGCGGCCGGGCCGTCGCCGGAGTCGCAGAGGTGGCGGAGCGCGGCGAGCGCGTTGTCGTACTCGGCGCGCAGCAGCCGCAGCGCCGGCAGCTGGTCGGCGGTGCGCAGCAGCGGGTCGGTCGTGGCGACGAGCGCCGCGACGTGCCGGGCGGCCAGCTCCCGGACAGCGGTCAGCTCGCCGCGTTCGGCCAACCGCTCGACGCCGTACTCGCGCAGCGTCTCCAGCATCCGGTAGCGGGGGCCCTCGCCGGCCAGTTGCAGCAGCGACCGGTCGACCAGGGCGGCGAGCAGCTCAGGCACGTGATCGGGGTCGATTCCGGTACCGGCGCAGACCGCGGTGGCCGACCGGGGCGTCACCCCGGCCGGCAGCACCGAGACGCGTTCCGCCAGGGTCCGCTCCGCGGCGCCGAGCAGGTCCCAGCTCCAGGCGATCACCGCGCCCAGCGTGCGGTGGCGCGGCAGCGCGGTGCGGTTGCCACCGGTGAGCAGCCGGAACCGGTCGGAGAGGCCGGCCGCCAGTTCGGCCAGCGGCAAGGTGCGCAGCCGCGCCGCGGCCAGCTCCAAGGCCAGCGGGAGGCCGTCCAGGCGGCGGACCACCTCCACCACGTCACGTACGGTCGTCGCGTCCACGGTGAAGCCGGGGCGGACGGCGGCGGCACGCTCGACGAAGAGTCGTACGGCCTGGGTGCGCGCCGCGGTGTCGGCGTTGGCGTCCGCGGGCGGCAGCTCGAGCGGCGCCAGCGGGACGAGCGCCTCGCCGTCGGTCACGAGGGGCTCCCGGCTGGTCGCCAGCACCCTCAGCCGGGGGCATCGGACCAGCAGCGCCGTGGTCACCTGCGCGACCGCCTCGATGAGGTGCTCGCAGTTGTCGACGACGAGCAGGACATCCTGGGGTGCCAGCCGCTCCACCAGGACGTCCAGCACGTTACGGCCGTCGGGCAGACCCCGACCCCGCCGCTGCTCGAACAGCGCCGTGCCGCGCATGCCGAGCGCCGACACGATCGTCGAGGCGACCTCGGCCGGCTCGGTCACCGGGGCGAGGTCGACCAGCCAGGTGCCGCCCGGGTAGCGGCCGCCCAGCCGCCCCGCCGCCTCCACCGCCAGCCGGGTCTTGCCGGCCCCGCCCGGCCCGAGGACGGTGACCAGGCGCCCGGTGTCCAGCAGCACCTCGACTCGGGCCAGGTCCTCGTCCCTGCCCACGAAGCTGGTCACGGCGGCGGGCAGGTTTCCCGGTGGCGGTGCGTCGGCAGGCGCCGGGGCGGTGTCCGGGGCAGGGGAGGCGCCAACGGTAGCGTCCCCACCCGGTCCGGTGCCGGCCTGCAACAACCGCAGGTGCCGGTCGCGCAGGGCGCTGCCGGGGTCGGCGCCCAGCCGGTCGGCGAGGTCGTGCCGCACCCGTTCGTAGACCGCGAGCGCCTCCGCCTGCCGGCCCAGCCCGGCGAGGGCGTCCATGTACAGGCCGGCGAGGCGTTCGTGCAGCGGCTGCTCGACCAGCAGTGCCGGCAGCCGCGCGGCAACCTCCGAACTGCGGCCCAGGAGCAGATCGGCTTCGGCCAGGTCGGCAGCCGCCTCGGTACGGGCGTGGGCGAGGCGTACGGCGGCCGCGGGCGCCACGGCGGCGACCTCTGCGGCCACCGGTCCGCGCCAGAGCGCCATGGCCTCGGTGATGAGGGCCGAGGCCCGGGCCGGATCGCCGGCCCGCAGCCGGACCTGACCCTCGCCGACGAGGCGTTCGAAGTGCGCCAGGTCGACGGCGTCGCCGGAGACCGCCAACCGGTACCCACCCGACACCTGCTCGACGGTGTCAGCGGAGCCGAGCGCCCGGCGCAGCCGGGACACCAGCGACTGCAGCGCGTTGGCCGGGTCGGCGGGGCGGGCCTCCGGCCAGAGCGCGTCGACGAGCGCCGTCGTGTCGACCGGGCGGCCCGCGCTCAGCGCGAGCCGGGCCAGCAGGCCGCGCAGGCGGGTCCCCGGCAGTGGTACCGCCGCTCCGGCGCGGCACACGCGTAACTGACCGAGCAGTTCCACCTCCACCCGGTACGCTCTGCTGTCGCGTTCGTCCACCCGACGATCCTCTCGTGTCGGCGCACCGTCCCCAAACCGGTAACCGCTGGGGCGGCCCGCGGGATGAGCAGCGGATCCGACGAGAAGCTGGATCGCGCCCGCTGCCGCCGGCCAACTGGTATCCGGACCCGTCATGGCGCCACCAGTTCCGCTACTGGGACGGCTGCGTCCTCAACGACGTCTACCGGGAGGCGCGCGAACTCGGCGTCCAGATCGACGGTGCGCGGGTGACTGAGGTGTACTAAGGATCTTGGACACGTCCTCCGACCTGAGAGGATGAGTCCATGCCCGAGCAGCGTCGCCGGTACAGTCCACAGTTCAAAGCCGAGGCCGTGCAGATGGTGATCGAGACCGGCAA
>NZ_JBLYUB010000021.1:0-111078 GCF_049999945.1 Planosporangium spinosum
GCCCTCCAGCGCCGATGGTACTGCACCCGGGAGGGTGTGGGAGAGTAGGACGCCGCCGGACATCTTCGGAGTCGAGGCCCACCCGTCCGGGTGGGCCTCGACCCGTATCCGGCCCCGGTTACCCCGGACCCGGGGCGCATTGTCGCGGCGCGGCCGGGCAGCCGCGGGCCCGTCGCGCGGGGCGCCCCGACCGGGGTGCTTTTCTGTTCTCTGAGTACCGGTTACCAAATCGGGTATCCAAAGACTTGTGGCGCCGCCGGCTGTGCCTATCTCGGGGTCGGTGGTATTTGCGCTCAGCGAGTGTGGGAGAGTAGATGACCGCCGGGAGTCGTCGACAAGTGAGGGTCGCCCCCACGAGGGGCCGGCCCTCGACGCGTTTCTAGACCCCGCGCATACCCCTCCCGGTCCACCACGTAAGGATGTACCTGTGAACTCTTCGCCATATGAGCGCCGTGGCCGCGACGAAGGTGACCACGCGCGCCAGCCGCGGCGCGGCGATGACAGAACGCAGAGCGGTGGTCCCCGCGGTAGCGGTGATCAGGACAGCCGACACGGACGCCCAGCCGAAGGCCGCGGTGGATCCTCGGGGTATGGACGTGATCGGGACGGTGGTGGCTACCGCGGCGGCCGTGACGGCGACGCCGGGCGACCTGGTCGTGGATTCGAACGCCGCGACCACGGTGACCGTGGTGCGCCGGGCGGTCGCGGGTTCGACCGGGACCGTGGTGGTGCGCCGGGCGGTCGCGGGTTCGACCGGGACCGTGGTGGTGCGCCGGGCGGTCGCGGGTTCGACCGGGACCGTGGTGGTGCGCCGGGCGGTCGCGGGTTCGACCGGGACCGTGGTGGTGCGCCGGGCGGCCGTGGCTTCGACCGGGACCGTGGTGGTGCGCCGGGTGGCCGTGGCTTCGACCGGGACCGTGGTGGTGCGCCGGGCGGCCGTGGCTTCGACCGGGACCGTGGTGGTGCGCCGGGCGGCCGTGGCTTCGACCGGGACCGTGGTGGTGCGCCGGGCGGCCGTGGCTTCGACCGGGACCGCGGTGGTGCGCCGGGCGGTCGCGGGTTCGACCGGGACCGTGGTGGTGCGCCGGGCGGTCGCGGCTTCGACCGGGACCGCGGTGGTGCGCCGGGCGGCCGTGGCTTCGACCGGGACCGTGGTGGTGCGCCGGGCGGTGGCGGGTTTGACCGGGACCGTGGTGGTGCGCCGGGCGGTCGCGGCTTCGACCGGGACCGTGGTGGTGCGCCGGGTGGCCGTGGCTTCGACCGGGACCGTGGACCGGCTCAGGGTGGCCGTGGCTTCGACCGGGACCGGGGTGGTCGTCAGTTCGACCGTGACCGCGGTGATCGCGGCTTCGACCGGGACCGCGGTGCTGATCGTGGCGGTTGGCGTCGGGACGAGGCCGGCGCGCGCCCGGACCGCCCGCAGGGCGGGTCCCGGGATCGGGATGATCGTCCGCGTTACGGCGATCGGGACCGGGGATACCGCCCGGACCGGGAACGGGGTGGCTTCGGCGGCGACCGTGACCGCGGGGGATACCGTGGTGACCGGTCCGGGTTCCAGGACCGCGGATACCGGTCGGACCGTGGGGGCGACCGCGGCGGCTACCGGGGTGACCGGGACCGTGACCAGGGTGGTTACCGCGGGGACCGCGACCAGCGGCGAGGCTTCCGCGAGGACCGGGGCTTCCGTGACGACCGTGGGTTCCGTGGTGACCGGGACCGGGGGCCGGGCGGGTACCGCCAGGAGGCGGGCCCGCGCCGGCACGGCGACGACCGCGGCGAGCGCGGTGCCGGGTTCGAGGAGACGCGCCGGTCGGTTGCCGAGCCGACGCCCATCGGATCCGACGACCGGCCGGTCGACCTGGAAGACGCGGCGACGGCGGGTGCCGTCGGCGAGGCCGAGTTGGGTGCCTTCGTCGGCGACGAATCGGTAGGGCTGGTCGAGCCGGCCGCCGGAGGTCCGACACCGGAGGTCACGGCGGAGCCAGCTGGTGAGGTTACGGAGGAGCGCCCCGAGCCCGGCTACCCGGACGACCGGAACCAGCGTGACTTCCGTGGTGACCGGGACCAGCGCGGATTCCGCGGTGACCGCGACCAGCGGGGATTCCGTGGTGACCGGGAGCGCGGCTTCGGTGGCGACCGTGGGCGCGGTTTCCGGGATGAGCGTGGCCCGCGCGAGGGCCGAGGTTTCCGGGAGGACCGTGGCTTCCGGGAGGACCGTGACCGTGACCGTGGCCGTTGGGCGCGCGGGCCGGCCAGGGACAACGGGCACGGTGACGCCCAGCCCGAGGGTGCCGGAGTGGACCTGCTGCCGGCGCCGCCGGCCGACGTCAACCCGCGTGACCTGGCCCGCGAGGTACGCGACGAGCTGCGCAGCCTGTCGCAGTCCACGGCCGACGCGGTGGCCCGTCACCTGCTCGCCACCGGTGAGCTGCTCGATGACGATCCGGTGACGGCGCTCGGGCACGCCCGGGCGGCCCGGCAACTCGCTCCCCGGATCGCCCCGGTACGGGAGGCGCTCGGCCTGGCCGCGTACCGCAACGGCGAGTGGCAGTCCGCGATCGCGGAGCTGCGCACATACCACCGGCTGACCGGCCGGCAGACCCACCTGGCGGTCATCGCCGACGCCGAGCGGGCGCAGGGCCGGCCGGAGCGCGCCATCGACATCTACCGTACGGCCGACCGGTCGAAGCTGGCGCCGGACGAGGCGGCCGAGCTGCTCATCGTGGCCGCCGGTGCGCGCGGTGACATGGGCCAGCGCGACGCGGCCGTGGCGATGCTGCAGGTACGGGAGCTGACGGCGGCGTCACGGGAACCGTGGGTCGCGCGGCTGCGGTACGCGTACGCGGAGGCGCTGCTGGCCGCCGGCCGGCGCGACGAGGCCCGGGAGTGGTTCGGCCGGGCGGCCGACATCGACGACGAGTTGAACACCGCCGCCGCCGAACGGATGCTGGAGCTCGACGGTGTCGTGCTCGACGACGTCGACGTGGCGTTCGAGGAGGACGAGGACGAGGACGAGCTCCGCGACACCGCCGCCGACGAGGACGACATCGACGACGAGGCCGTCCTCGACGACGAGGACGACATCGAGGCGGACGACGACATCGAGGCGGAGGTCCGCGAGCTCCTCGGCGAGGAGGACGTCGACGAGGAGACGATCGAGGACGAGGATCTCGACGAGGACGAGGACCGTGACGACAGGTCCCGGGACCGCGGCGAGAAGGACAACGACCTCGACGTCACGGCGCGGGAGCGTGACCGTGGTGGGAACGCCGACGATCCCGGAACGCCCAAGCATGGCGGACGGGAGGACGACAGCCGGTGAGGGATGCGCTCGTTGACGGGTACGACCTCGTCATCTTCGACCTTGACGGGGTCGTGTACCTGGGAGACCAGCCCGTCGCGGGCGCACCGGAGGCGTTGGCGGAGCTGCGCGGGCGGGGCGTGCCCCGGGCGTACGCGACGAACAACGCCTCCCGCCGGGCGGCCGAGGTGGCCGCGCTGCTGACGTCGCTGGGCGTACCGGCTCAAAGCCACGAGGTGACGACGGCGGCGCAGGCGTCCGCCCGGGTCCTGGCCGACCGCCTGCCGGCCGGCAGCCAGGTGCTCGTCGTCGGGGCGCCGGCGCTGTACGACGAGGTCGCCGACGTCGGCCTGCGGCCGGTACGCCTGGCCGAGGAGTCCCCGGTGGCGGTCGTGCAGGGCTTCGGCCCGAAGGTCGGCTGGGAGCAGTTGGCCGAGGCGTCGGTGGCCATCCGGGCCGGGGCGAGCTGGATCGCGACGAACGCGGACCGTACGCTGCCGACCCCGCGCGGGCCGCTGCCGGGCAACGGGTCACTGGTGGCGGCCCTGGCCACGGCCCTGGGCCGGCAGCCCGACGTGGTCGTGGGCAAGCCCGAGCCGACCCTGTTCGAGCAGGTTGCCCGGGCCCGGGGGGCGCGTCGCGCGCTGGTCGTCGGGGACCGGGTGGACACCGACGTGGAGGGTGCGCACCGGGCCGGTATGGACAGCCTGCTGGTCCTCACCGGGGCCGGCCAGCCGGCGGACGTGCTGGCCGCGCCGGCGCAGCGGCGACCCACCTACCTGGCCGCCGATCTCGGCGGTCTCTTCGCGCCCGCGGACGAGGTGCGGGTACCGCCGAAGGACAGCACCTGGCGGGTCAGCGACGGCCGGCTGTCCGGCAGCGGTGACCCGGTCGCGGCCCTGCGGGTACTCGCGGGGGCGACGGCTCTCGACGGTGCGCCCGCCGCCGACGGACCGGACGCCGAACGGGCCCTACGCGTCCTGGGCCTCATCGGCTGAGCGCGGTCGCGGTCCTTACCGGCTGAGCGCGGCCGTGAGCGTCACGGGATGAGCACGGCGGCGCCGTTGACCCGGTCGGCCGCGAGGTCGGCCAGGGCCCGGTCGGCGGCGTCGAGTGGGTAGCCGGTCGTCCGCACCCGCAGCCGGTGTTCGGCCGCGAAGGCGAGGAAGTCCCGCCCGTCGTCGCGGGTGTTGGCGGTGACGCTGCGCAGGTTGCGCTCGTAGAACAGGTGCCGCTCGTAGTGCAGCGGCGGCACGTCGGTGAGATGGATTCCGGCGATCGCGAGGGTCCCGCCGCGGTCCAGTGCCGCGAGCGCCGTCGGTACCAGGTCGCCGGCCGGCGCGAACAGGATGGCCGAGTCGAGTCGCTCGGGCGGTTCGTCGGTGGCGTCCCCGACCGACGTGGCGCCCAGTTCCAGGGCGAGTTCCTGATGGGCCCCCGACCGGGTCAGCACGTGCACGGTGGCGCCCTGCGCGAGCGCGACCTGCATGGCCAGGTGTGCCGACCCGCCGAAGCCGTAGATGCCCAGCCGGCCGCCGGGTGGCAGGTCGGCGCGGCGCAGCGCCCGGAACCCGATGATCCCGGCGCACAGCAGTGGGGCGAGTTCGGCGTCGTCGTACCCCTCGGGAAGCCGGTAGGCGAAGTCGGCCGGCACGCATGCGTACTCGGCGTAGCCGCCGTCGGCGTCCCAGCCGGTGTAGCGCGACTGCGGGCATAGGTTCTCGCGGCCGCGCTGGCAGTACGCGCACACCCCGTCGGTGTGGCGCAGCCAGGCGATGCCGACCCGTTCACCGATGAGGAAGCCCTCCACGTCGTTGCCGGTGGCGGCGACCGTGCCGACGACCTCGTGGCCGGGTACCACGTCCGGCTTGTGGACGGGGAGGTCGCCCTCGGCGACGTGCAGGTCGGTGCGGCAGACGGCGCAGGCACGGACCTGTACCAGCAACTCGGTGGGACCGGGTGGGGGAACCGGGATGTCGACCAGTCGCAGCGGTCCGGTCTCGACCGGGCCGGGACGGTGGACCTGCCAGGCGCGCATGAACCAAGTCTGCGTCCGTTGATGAAGATCGGCTATTGGATCGAGGGCTGGGCGTACCCGCCGGGTACCGCCGGGCGCAGCCGGGGGATGGCCACGGTGTCGGCGGGGGCGGCCGGCTGGCTGGCGATGCCGGCGGCGGTGACGGTGGCGGCAGGGTCGGCCGGTTGGCTGGCGATGCCGGCGGCGGTGACGGGGCGCGTGCACTGCTGGCGTGGCCCGGTCCGGCCGTTGGCCTGTCCGGTGACGGGGCAGGTGGCTGCGTGGCCGGCGGGGTGGACGGTGGCGCGGCCACGGCCGTAATGGGCGAGGTGGGCGGCCTCGGCGTCGAGGTAGAAGTTCGGGCGAAGGTCTGCTTCGTGGTAGTAGCGGTGGAAGACGGGGGTGGCGGCGCCGGAGATGGGGGGCACGATCCAGGTCCAATCGGCGGGGGTGGGTCGGCCGGCGCGGTGCTCCTTGGCGATGTGGTCGAGGAAGCGGCGGGATTCGGTGTGGTGGTCGCTGATGCGGATGCCGGCGCGTTCGAACGACCAGAGCACCGCGCGGTTGAGTTCGACGAGGGCGCGGTCTCGCCAGAGCGTGGTTTCGGTGGTGGTGTCGAGCCCGAGCCGCGCGGCGATGACGGGCAGCTGGTGGTAGCGGTCCGGGTCGGCGAGGTTGCGGGCGCCGATCTCGGTGCCCATGTACCAGCCGTTGAAGGGTGCGAGGGGGTAGTTGACGCCGCCGATGCTCAGCCGCATGTTCGAGATGGCGGGTACCGCGTGCCAGCGCAGGCCGAGCCGGGCGAACCACGGGTACGACGGGTGGGCCAGCGGGACCTCGACGACGGCGTGTGCCGGCAGGTCGAACAGCCGCGGGCCGCACCGCGGTGACTCGATGACCAGGGGGAGGACGTCGAAGCGACCGCCCCTGCCGCGCCAGCCGAGGGCGGTGACGGACTCGGTGAACTCCACGTAGCGGGGGTCGCCGACGACGGTGCCGTCGGTGTTGCGGTAGCCGGCGTAGCGGATGAGCTGGTCGTTCCAGACCCGTACCGGGGTGCCGGTGCCGGGCGCGGCCGGGTCGAAGACCGAGATGACCGGCCGGATGCGCCGGGCGGTGCGGGGGCCGTGCCGGTCGTCCGGGGGCGCGGCGGCGTTCTCCAGGTGGCGGACCAGTTCGGCGAAGACCGCCTCCGGCTCGCGGATCCCGCGCAGGTCGCGGACGAGCAGACTGCGCCAGTACAGCCGGCCGATGCACCGGCTGGCGTTGCGCCAGGCCACCCGTGCGCCGAAGGCCAGTTCCTCGGGCGTGTGCGTGTACGTGCCGGTCTCGGCGATCTCCCGGCGTACCCGGTCCAGGCGTGGCCGGACCGGGCCCAACCCGGGGTGCTCCTGGTGCAGCAGGCACAGGAACTCCTCCGCCTCGGCCGGGTCGACCGGCGCCGCCGGATCCCAGGACAGCGAGGAATGGCCGCGATATCCCGGTATGCCCATAGCGCGCTCCCCATCTTCCTACCGAGAGTGAGTAGGCAACTACATAGAGGAGTGTGAACGTTTCTTGTCAGTTACGCGACACCCGCGCGCGATCTCGTGCACAATGCGCTATCCCACAGATGCGGACCGATGGATACGCTGTCGGTCCGGATGGCGTGGAGGGGTGCGGGTTGACGGCTGTCGAGACGGACTTCGCCCTGGTCGGTCGCGACACCACGGCCGCGCTGCTGGAGGTGCTGATCCACAGCGGCCAGCGGCCGTTGCCGGTGGTGATGGCGTTCGGGCCGGGCGGCGCCGGCAAGACCAAGCTGCTGGAGCACGTCGAGGAGCGGTGGCGCAACCTGGCCCCGGTCGCGTACGTCAACTTCGACGACGCCGGCTCCAAGACCTGCCGCGACGTGCTCACCAAGGCGGCCAACGACCTCCACCGGTACTCCAACCGGCAGTTCGGGCGCCTCGCGCTGCCCCGGTTCGAGCTGGCCATGCGGATCCTCGCCGCGCCGCGGCCCCGCGGCACCCGGGAGCGGGAGAAGCGGGCGGCGCGGGTGGTGGCCGGCCAGCCGACCGTGGTCAGCGAGGCGGCGGCCACCGTCGCGGTCGGCATCTCCTGGCTGGCCGCGATCGGCGCCGCCTTCGTCGCGCTGCTGACCTGGGTCCGGCTCGCGGCCGTGGCGGCGCCGGCCGGCCTGCGCTGGTTACGGGCACCGGTGCTGCCCGACCTGGCCCGGACCCTGTCGTGGTACGAGCGGCAGGCACCGCGCCTGGACCCCGAACTGCCCCAGGGCTGCCCGGCGGCGGTGGTGCTGGCCCGCCTGTGGGACAGCGTCTGGGACGCCGACGAGCGGCCCGACCCGCGCCGGCGGCTGGTCGCCGACCGGCTGCTCGTCGCGGCCTTCCTCGCCGACATCGGCGACGCGTACCGGCACCGCCGGCGCTACCGCAAACTCAACTGTGTGCTCCTGCTCGACGGAGCCGACCTGCTCCACCCCGACGAGGAGAACCGGCTGACCGGGACGGTGCCGCGACGCGCCGACCGGGGCGGTCCCACCGTCCTCGAACTGCTGGCCGAGGGCAAGCTGCGGCAGCCGCGGGTACCGCTGCTGGTGGTCGCCACCGAGCAGGCCCGCCCCGACCTGCCGGGCTGCCTCGACGACGCCGAGGTCGCCGAGGCGGCCGGATACACCGATACCGACGGCGACCCCGGCGAGGTGCCGCGCGCGCTGACCCTGGCGCTGGAGGTGTACCAGCGCTGGCGGGCGGACGTCGACCCGGACCGGCCCCGGCCGACGGCGTACCTGCCGGTGCTGCTGTCGTCGTTCACCGCCACCCATACCCGGCAGTTCCTGGTGGAGTGGAGCCGACAGCAGGAGCGCACCGGCCGCCGCGAAACCCTCGCCGAGGAGCTGCACGCCGTCACCCGGGGGCATCCGCTCGCCGTGGCGCTCGTCGGCGACGCGCTGGCCAACCGGGCCCGGCTGGACCGGGCCACCCCGGTGGTACGCACGATGCTCGCCGAACCGGTCGACGGCCTGCCCGGCTCCCCACGTACCGTCGAAGATCTCCTCGTCCAGCGGTTCCTGCAGCGCTTCCCCGAGGACGAGAGCGACGAACGCCGCTACCACCGGCGGGTCCTCGCCCGGCTGGCCGTGCCGCGCCGGCTCGACCGGGAGATGCTCGCCGAGCTGATGCCGCGGCTGGACAGCCACCTCGACGCCCGTACCACCTGGTCGCGGCTGGCCACGTACAGCTTCATGCGCGCCGACGGCGACGACCACCTCGTCATGCACCCGCTGCTGCGCGACCTGCTCTGCGTCCAGCTACGCGAGGGGCGCGCCGGTGCCGGGCCCGGGTACGAGGAGACCCAGCGGCTGTTCCACGAGTTCCACCGGCGGCGGGCCGGGCACGGTGAGGCCGCCCTGCACGAGATGATCTACCACGCGCTGGCCCTCGGCGACGTGCGGCCGGCGACCGAGGCGGTCCTCGCGTGGTCGCGGCTGCGCCGGCCGGACTGGCCGCTGCTGCTGGAGAGCCTCGCCGAGGCGCCGCAACCGCCGGTACCGCTGGCCACCGCGCGCCTCGAGCGGGCCCGGCCGCTGGAGGCGGGCCGGCGCGAGCCGCTGGGCCTCGGTCGGTTGACGCGGGCGCTGCCGGCGCGCTGGACCACCGGCGTGCCCGACGGTGCCACCGTGGCCGGTGCGGCCGACGCCGCCGACCCTCCGCCGCCCGTACCGGCGGCCGCCCGCGCCGACGTACCGGCGCCCGCCCGCCGGGCCGCCGAGGACCTGGTACGGGCGGTCTGGGCGCTGCGCTCCTGCACGGGTACCGACCGGTGGACCGCCGACCGGCTCGACGCCGTCGCCGCGGCCTACCTCGCCGTCGACGCCGCCGGGGCGGCTTCGGCCGCCGGGGCACCGTCCGCCGCCGGGGCGGCTTCGGCCGCCGGGGCACCGTCCGCCGCCGGGGCACCGTCCGCCGCCGGGGTGCGGGCGGCGCACTACCGTCGGCTGGCGCGGGCCGACGAGGCCGGTGCCCCGGTCGACCCGCCGGCACCGCCGCCGTGGGCGACCGCGGTGCCGCGGCCCGAGTACCCGCGCATCTGGCTGCCGAGGCGGACCGGTGCGGCGGTCGTCGCCGTCTGCGTCGCGGTGGCCGTGACGGGGTACGCCGCGCGGTACCTGACGTACTGGCAGGCGCACTGCGCCCGCCCGGGGTACACGGCCGCCGACCGGCTGCGGCTGCCCGCCCTGGGCCGCGACCGGGCCGTCCTGCTGCGGATGGACGACGGCCAGTGCATCGGCGTCACCGACGCCGCCGGGCCCTTCATCGACGGCGCGGACACACCCAGCGACACCGAGGTCGCGGTGCTGACCCGACTCGTCGCCGCCGAGAACGCCGAGGCCGTGCGGCAGGCCCGGCGGCGGCACGTGCCGTACGCCACCGTGGTGGTCGCCACGATGCTCAGCTCCGTCGTCGAGCCCAACAAGCGCGACCTGTCCGCCGGGGTCAACGAGGTGCGCGGGGCCTACCTGGCGCAGTTGAGGTGGAACCACATCGACGACGGCTTCCTCGGCAAGCGGGTACCGGTACGGCTGCTGTTCGCCAACTTCGGCGGCAACTCCCGGTACGCCGGGCGCACCGCCGAACTGATCCGCGAGCGGGCCGGCGCCGACCCGTCGATCGTGGGCGTCACCGGGATGGGGCAGACCCGGCAGGAGACCGTACGGGCCGCCGCGACGATCGGTACGCCCGCCGGCGACTGGGCCGGGCTGCCCATCGTCGGCTCGGCGCCCAGCGGTGACGACTTCACCGGCAAGCCGAACTTCTTCCGTACCGCCCCGCCCAACATGCGCCAGGCCGAGGTGGGCGTGCGGTTCCTCGCCGAGCGGTTCGCGGGCCGGCATGTCTGGATCGTCTCCGACGCCGACGACCTGTACAGCTCGGGCCTCGCCGGTGACTACGCCTCCCTGCTCGCGCGCGGTACGCCGTTCCCGGCGGTCGACACCGAGCTGTACCGGCGCGACGACTCCGGTGCGGTCGACGTGTTCCGGTCCGTCGTCGGCAAGGTGTGCGCCGCCGGCACCGCGCCGCTGATCGTCTACACCGGACGGGCGAACGAGGCGACCACGCTCCTGCGGGACCTGCAGGATCCCCAGCAGGGCTGCCCGGGACGCGCGGTGGTGATGGGCGGCGACGACCTGTCGCAGTTGGAGACGGGCGGGTACCACGACCTCGACCCCGAACACTACGGCAGCGACTTCCTGTTCTTCACCACGTTCGGCCCGACCGCCGACGGGTGGCGGGCCATCCGGGAGTCCGCCCACGCCGACACCCGGCTGCCGGCGTTCTTCGCGGACTACGCGGCCGTACAGGCCGAGCACAGCCACGAGGGCGCCTACCAGACCCCGCCCAACGGGCACATCATGCTGGCGTACGACGCCGTGACCGTCCTGCTGACCGCCGTGGAGGCACAGCGCCCGGCCGGCGGGCCGGCCCGGCTGCCGACGCGGCCGCAGATCGCTGCCGGCCTGCGCGCGCTGCCGCGGTACGCCGGGCTGACCGGTGTCATCAGGTTCACCGCCGCCGGCGAGGCGGCCCCGGCGGGCCGGGACCCGGCCGCCAAACTGGTGGTGGTCCAGCAGGTGGCGCGCAACGGCAACGGGGTGGTGTCGCGTTTCGTGAGCGCCGACGGCGAGCTGTGAGGTCGGTACCCGTCGGCGTCGAGACCCCACCGCCGTGCCGCGTCGATCGTCACGGGGGCAGTACGCGGCGGTCGCTCCGCCGTCAGCCCGCGGGGTTCACGCCGGTCGTACCGTCGATCAGTTCGCGCAGGATGTCGGCGTGCCCCGCGTGCCGGGCGATTTCTTCGATCATGTGGGTGTAGACCATCCGTACCGAGATCTCGCCGGCGTGCGGGGTCGTCGCGGTGTCGGTGAGCTCGTGGCGCACGGCGATCCGCCGCGACTCCGCGCACGCGTCGGCATAGGCCGCGAGGACCGTCTCGACCGTGTCGTCAGGCGTCAGTTCCCAGCTTTCCGCGCCGCCCCGGTGGTTCGGACCGACCTCAGCCGCGGAACGCCCCTCCACGACGATCTGGAACCAGTACCGTTCGACGCCGGTCAGGTGCTTGGCCAGCCCGAGCAGCGTCGTCCGCGAGCCGACGAGGGATCGGCGGGCATCGTCGGCGGACAGGCCGGACAGCTTGCCCGGTATCACCGACCGGTAGAAGTCCAACCAGTCGTCGTACGTCTGGCGTTCGTCAGCCTCGGCGTCGAGGCGGCCGGGAGGCGGCGCGAGTCGCCGGAACGCCGCCTGCCACCGGGCTGTGGTCTCGTCGTCGAGACCGTCGAACACGGCGGTCAGTTCGGCGGTCGAACCGGTTCCGCGAACGGTGAGTCGGACCCGCCCACCCGTGGACAGGACCAGGTCAACGGCGTCCGGGCGAACATCGGCGTACGAGCCGGACACCACCGACGTGGTGAAGGTGCCGCCGGGACGAAAGTCGACGTGCACCGACGAACGCCGCGCGCCCAGCGCGACGAACAGTTCCCCGGATCCGATGGCGGCGTGTACCGCCCGGGGGCGGATGCCGTATCGACAGCTGGCCGTCCGTACCGTCATCCGTCGTACGGTAGTGGTTCACGTGCGGTACGGATGCCCCGACGATCACGGTCAGCTGGCCGCCGATCGCCTTCCTCAGAGCAGCTTGCGCAGCTTCATCATGTCCATCAGGCTGGCGTCGATCTTGATCCGGCCGCTGGCCCACGCGGTCGCGGCGTTGAGCTGGCCGCGCACGAGCGCCACCAGGTCGTCGCTGTCGGCGGTCAGTTTGAGCTTCGCCGCCGGGTCATCGCCCTCGCTGACATCGACGATCTGACCACCGGTGAGGCGGCCGTGAAAAGCGACACCGAGGTCGGGGATGCGGCAGCTCAACGTGCGGTCGAAGTCGAGCTTCGCCTTGGTCCGCTCGGCGTGGGCCGCCATGCGGTCAGTCAGATGCTCCAGTGCCGCACGGCACTCTTCCACGCTTGCCATCCCGAACTCCCGCATGTCTGTGCAGTCGCTGGGCACGCTACCGCACGCCACATGCACCTCGCCCGGTAGCGTTGCACCGGCCCCGGTAGCGTTGCACAGCATAGTCGCCCAGACGGTGGTGGAGGGGGAACGCACGATGCGACAGGAAGCATGGCGGGCGTACCTGGAGTTGGCGCTCGGCCTGACCGAGGCGTCGCGCAAGAAGGCCACCAAGGCCGTCAAGCGGGCGCTGGGCAAGGGCGGCGTGACCGCCGAACAGCTTCAGGAACTGGCCGAGGACCTGCTCAAGACGAGCGTGGCCAACCGGGACGCGCTGACCAAGCTGGTACGTGCCGAGCTGGACCGGGCGCTGGCCCGGGTCGGCCTGGCCACCGCCGACGAGGTCGCCGAGCTGACCGCTCGGGTGCGGCAGTTGGAGGCCGAGCTGGCATCCGCGCAGGTCGAGGCTGCCGAGATGATCGCCGGCTCGCCAGCGGTGGCCGTCGCGGTCCCGGTGACGGCGGCCGAGCCGTTCGGCAGTGACGCGGAGGCACGGATCACCGAGCCGGTGGCGGTGCCCGCCGACGAGCTGGGTGCGGCCGAGACATTGGCGACGGTGGTTCCGGTCGAGGAGCAGGTGGCCGTCGTCGTCGAGCCCACTCCGGTCGGTCCCGAGGTGGCGGAGGTCGTCGAGGCGATGACGGCCGTGCCCGGTATGGCGCGGGGTGCCGGGGTGGGGCCCGGAGCGGTCGCGGGGTCCGCCGCTGTCACCGGTACCGGTGTCGCGGAGCCCGCCGCGCCGGTCCGGAAGGCCGCGAAGAAGGCGGCCAAGAAGGCGGGCGCCGCCAAGGCCACCGGCGCCGAGACGGCCCGGCCGGCCAAGAAGGCCGCGGCGGAGAAGGCCACCGGGCGTAAGGCCGCGGCCCGGAAGGCCACGGCGGAGAAGACCACCGTTCAGAAAGCCACGGCGGAGAAGGCGACCGGGCGCAAGGCCGTGGCCCGGAAGGCCACCGCCGAGAAGGCGACCGGGCAGAAGGCCACCGCGAAGAAGGCCGGCGGCAAGGCCACCGGTGCCGGCGCTGGCGCCGGTGCCGGCTCGACCGACGTGGCGCCGGCCCGGAAGGCTCCCGGCCGGAAGGCGACCACGAACCGCGCCCCTGCCAAGAAGGCTCCGCCGAGGAAAACGGCGGCCCGTAAGGCCACCGGCGAGGCGGGTACCGGCGGAGCCGGCGCGTGAGCGGATCGACCACACCCTCGGCGTTCGACCCGCGACGACTGGCAGACCTGGCCGCACGGCTGGGCTCCGCTCCCGCACGGCCCGCGCCGGCGCAGCCACCCACGCAGTCGCGGCCGCCGGAATCCACGGAGGCGCCGGAAGCCACGGAGGCGCCGGCGTCCACGGAGGCGCCGGAATCCGCGGCCGTGGCGGCCGCCACGCGGGCCCCGGACCCGGCGCCGCGGCAGCCGCCGACGGCCGGGCCGGCAGGAGCCTCCGGGCCGGCAGGAGCCTCCGGAGCGACCGGGCACCCGCCGCTCGACGCGGTCCTCGGTGAGCTCGAACGAGCCGAGCGGCTGCCACCGGACCAGCAGATCCCGGTGTACGAGTCGGTCCACCGTACGCTGCAGGAGACCCTGCGCTCGATCGAGCAGAACTAGGGAGCTTACGCAGCATCATGGCGCGTCGTATCCGCCTCGACGCCGAACTGGTCCGCCGGGGGTTGGCCCGTTCGCGGGAACAGGCAGCCGCCCTCATCGAGGCCGGTCGGGTGGAGGTCCGTGGCGCACCGGCCCGCAAGGCCGCCGCGCAGGTCGATCCCGCTGATCCGGTACGGGTCGTCGGCGGCGACCCGACCGAGGAGTACGTCTCCCGCGGTGGACACAAGCTGGCCGGCGCGCTGGAGGTGTTCACCCCCGAGGGGTTGACCGTCGCCGGCCGGCGCTGCCTGGACGCCGGCGCGTCCACCGGCGGCTTCACGGACGTGCTGCTGCGCGCCGGGGCGGCCGAGGTCGTCGCCGTCGACGTGGGGTACGGGCAGCTGGCCTGGCCGCTGCGCACCGACGAGCGGGTACGGGTCCTGGAGCGCACCAACGTCCGCGCGTTGACCCCGGACGTGATCGGGGGCACGGTCGACCTGACCGTGGCCGACCTGTCGTTCATCTCACTGCGGCTGGTGCTGCCCGCGCTCGCGGCCTGCACCGCGCCGGACGGCGACCTGGTCCCGATGGTGAAGCCGCAGTTCGAGGCCGGCCGGGAGCGGGTCGGCGCCGGTGGCGTGGTCCGCGACCCCGAGGTACGCGCCGACGCGGTGCTGGACGTTGCCGCCGCCGCGGCCGAGCTGGGGCTCGGGGTGGCCGGCGTCGTCCGCAGCCCGTTACCCGGGCCGTCGGGCAACATCGAGTTCTTTCTCTGGCTCCGCCGCGATGCTCCGCCGGTGAACCAGGAGGCGGTGCGGCGCGTAGCGGAGTGCGGAGGTACGGAATGAGCCGCGAGGCATTGCTGGTCACCCACACCGGGCGTCGACAGAACTTCGAACCGGCCCGGACAGTGACCCGGGATCTGCTGGAGGCCGGGTTCAACGTGCGGGTCCTGGCCGAGGAGGCGGTCCAGCTCGACCTGCCCGGCGTCGAGGCGGTGACCGGCCCGTACGCCGCAGACGGGGTCGAGATCGTGTTCGCGTTGGGCGGGGACGGCACGGTACTGCGCGCCGCGGAGCTGGCCCGCCCGTTCGGCGCCCCGCTGCTCGGCATCAACCTGGGCCACGTGGGCTTCCTCGCCGAGGCCGAGATCAGTGATCTCGACCAGGCGGTGCGGGACGTGGTCAACCGCGAGTACACGGTGGACGAACGTCTCACGCTCGAGGTGATCGCCGAGTGCGACGGCGAGGTCGTCGCCCGGTCCTGGGCGCTCAACGAGATCAGCGTCGAGAAGGGCGCCCGGGAGAAGATGCTGGAGGTACGCATCGACGTCGACGGCCGGCCGCTGTCGCGGTACGGCTGCGACGGGGTGGTGGTGGCCACCCCGACCGGCTCGACCGCGTACGCGATGTCGGCCGGCGGTCCGGTGGTCTGGCCCGAACTGGAGGCGATCCTGCTGGTGCCGGTGAGCGCGCACGCGCTGTTCAGCCGGCCGCTGGTGACCGCGCCGACCTCGACGGTCCGGGTCACGGTCGACCCGTACACCACGTTCGCGTTCCTGTCCTGTGACGGGCGCCGGTCGTTCGACCTGGCGCCGGGGTCGAGCATCACGGTGACCCGCGGGCAGCTGCCGGTACGGGTGACGCGGCTGCGCCCGAAACCGTTCACCGACCGGCTGGTGGCCAAGTTCGGGCTGCCGGTGGAGGGGTGGCGGGCCAACGGCGCGGAGCGCTGGCCGGACGCGCCGACGTAGCGGGGCCGGACACGGCGGTGCGGCGAGCCCGGGCGCGGTAGCCGGGCGGTACCGGACGCGGTGACGGAGCGGTACCGGACGCGACGGCGGAGTGAGATCGGCGCGGGACGTTGGAGAGTGTCAGGCCCCCCCGCTACTGTCTTGTCCTGTGCTGGAGGAACTCCGCATCACCGGACTCGGCGTCATCGAAGACGCGACCCTTCCCCTCGGTGACGGCCTGACCGTCATCACCGGTGAGACGGGTGCGGGTAAGACGATGGTCGTCACGAGCCTTGGGCTGCTCTTCGGCGGCCGGGCCGACGCCGGGCGGGTGCGTGCTGATCTCGGCCGGGCCGTGGTCGAGGGCCGGCTGCGGCTGACCGGTGCGTCGGGTAAGGCGGTGCAGGCACGGGTCGCCGAGGCCGGCGCCGAGCCCGACGAGGACGACAGTCTGTTGCTGAGCCGCACGGTGACCAGCGAGGGCCGTTCGCGGGCCAACGTGGGCGGGCGCTCCGTGCCGGTCTCCGTGCTCGGCGAGATCGGCGAGCAGGTCGTGGCGGTGCACGGCCAGTCCGACCAGTTGCGGCTGCTGCGCCCGGCCGAGCAGCGGGCGGCGCTCGACCGGTTCGCCGGTCCCGCGCACGAGTCGCTGTTGGAGCGGTTCCAGCAGTTGTACGCGCGGTGGCGGCAGGTCGAGGACGACCTGGCCGACCGGCGGCGCAACGCCCGCGAGCGCAACCAGGAAGCCGACCTGCTGCGGTTGGGGCTCGACGAGATCACCCGGGTCGACCCGCAGCCGGGGGAGGACGAGGCGCTGCGCGAGGAGGCGCAGCGACTCGAGCACGCCGAGGGGCTGCGGACCGCGGCGCAGGTGGCCCACCAGGCGATCGCGGGTGGCCCGGACGCCACTGACGACGTCCCCGACGCGGTCAGCCTGCTCGGCGTGGCGCGTAACACCCTGGAGGCGCAGGCCGGGGTCGACCGGCGGCTCGAGGAGCTGGCCGGCCGGCTGATCGAGGCGGCCACACTGGTCACCGACGTGGCGGGGGAGCTGTCGAGCTACCTGGACGCGCTCGACGCCGACCCGGCCCGGTTGCAGGCGGTGTACGAGCGGCGGGCCGCGCTCAAGAGTTTGACCCGCAAGTACGCCGAGGACGTCGAGGGCGTGATCGCCTGGGCCGATCGGGCCCGGGCCCGGCTGGCCGAGCTGGACACCTCCGACGAGCTGCTCGACGAGCTGGACCGGGAGCGCCAGCGGCTGGCCGGCGAGGTCGCCGAGCTGGCGGCGGTGCTGTCGGCGGCGCGCCGGGAGGCGGCCACCAGGTTCTCCGAACAGGTGACCACCGAGCTGGCCGGCCTGGCGATGCCGCACGCCCGGGTCGAGGTCGTGGTCGCGGCGAAGCCGGCGGGGCGGTCGGAGCCGACGCTGACGGTGGCGGGGGCGGAGACCGGCGTCGGTAGTGACGGCGCCGACGAGGTGGAGCTGCGCCTGCTCGCCCATCCGGGCGCTCCGGCGCTGCCGTTGCAGCGGGGTGCCTCTGGCGGTGAGCTGTCGCGGGTGATGCTCGCCATCGAGGTGGTCTTCGCCGGCGTCGGCGGGCCGCCGACCCTGGTGTTCGACGAGGTGGACGCCGGAGTGGGTGGCCGCGCCGCGGTCGAGATCGGCCGGCGCCTGGCCCGGCTGGCCCGTGGACACCAGGTGCTCGTCGTCACCCACCTGCCGCAGGTCGCCGCGTTCGCCGACCGTCACCTCGTGGTGGCCAAGGACACCGGGGGTGCGGTCACCACCAGCGGGGTCCGGGTGGTGGAGGACACCGAACGGGCCCGTGAGCTGGCGCGTATGCTGGCCGGGCTGCCCGACTCCGACCTGGGCATCGCGCACGCGGAGGAGTTGCTGGCGGTCGCGGCCCGCGAGAAGCGGGCCTGACCCGCGCGGAGCCGAGCCGGCCCGCGCGCAGCGGAGTTCGGCCCGCGTGACGCGGAACCGGCCAGTGCCCCGACCTCAAACGTGCGCCGGATCGGACGGCGTTGTGGAAGGGGCCGTGGCATGTTCATCGACACGTCACCGGCCATTCGACTGTCCCGGCCTCCGGTGCCGGGACAGTGACCGTTCGACGGCCGGCCTTCAGACACCGGCGTCGCCACATCGTCCCGTCGCACGTCAAAGGCAGACCGCCGTGTCCGAACCCCGCACCGAGGCCGTTGCCGGTCCGCTTGCCGAGGCCGTCGCCGAGGCCGTCGCCGATGTCCTGCCCGCCGACGTGCCCGAGGCCGTCATCGGTGAGGTCATCGCCGAACTGCTGCCCGCCGAGGGCACGCAGGTACTCACCGACGACCCGGTGGAGGCCGTAGCCGCCGTCACCGAACTGGTGGAGGCCGCGACCCGGCAGGTGTTCGCTCCTGACCCCCTCGCAGACCCGGCCGGGGCCCTCACCGAACCGACACCTCCATCGGAACCGGCCGACCTGCCCGCGGCAGCGGCCGCCGCCCGCGCGGGCGTCGACATCCGCCCGGTCGACACGCACGTCGACGTCGCCGCCGCCGTCGGCGTCCTCGACGCGGTCTTCGCCCCGGGCGTGGGACACCACTTCTATCCGCCGAGCCTGCTGCGCAACCTGCTCGCCGCCGGCGCGCCGGTGCTGCTGGCCTGGAGCGGCGAGGCTCCCGTCGGCGTGGTACTCGCGCTGCCGGGGTGGACCGCGGACGGCCGGCCGCTGGTGCAGTCCGGCCCGATGGCGGTGCTGGCAGGCGCCCGGGGCCGCGGCGTGTCGGTCGCGCTGAAGCTCGCCCAGCGGGCCTGGGCGCTCGAGCGGGGCGTCACCGAGATCCGCTGGACGTTCGACGCCATGGCCGCGGTCAACGCCAACCTCAACCTGCGCCGGCTCGGCGCGACCGTAGAGGCGTTCCTGCCCGGCTACGAGGGCATCCGTGACGCCGACAGTCCCACCCCACTGCCCTATGACCGGTTGCTCGTCGCCTGGCACCTCACCGGCGGGCCCGCCGTACCCGCGGGCGGCGGGGCCGAGCCGGTGTGGGCGGTCGCCGCCGGCGCCGACGGCCTGCCGGTGCTCGACCCGGCCTGGACCACCGCTCCCACCGTGCTGGTCGCGGTGCCGGCCGACATCGCCGCGCTGCGCCGGGACGACCCGGCCGCGGCCAGCGCCTGGCAGCACGCCGTCGGCGGGGTGCTGCAGGAGGCGCTCGCGGCCGGCTGGCGGGCCGGCTGGGATCCCCGCGGGGGCTACCGGCTCGCCGCGCCCACCCGCTGACGGGGACAGTCGGACACCGCAACGCCGCGAAACGGGCTTAATGGGCGGTCTGTGCACGAATGTGCCAGGCGTTCGCGCATGTCGTGACCACGCTTGCGGTACCGGCATGCCAGGATGGATGACGATGCGACTGCCAACGTTGCGTCGGACCCGGCCTGCCGAGCCGGGTGTTACCTCCGGCGCGGTACGACTCGATCGGCGTACCAAGCGACTCGTCGGTCGGCTCCGGCCGGGCGAGATCGCGGTGATCGACCATGTCGACCTCGACCGGGTCGCGGCCGACTCCCTCGTCGCCGCCGGTGTGGCGGCGGTACTCAACGCCAAGCCGTCGGTGTCCGGCCGGTACCCGAACCTCGGTCCCGAGGTGCTCGTCGCGGCGGGCATCCCGCTCGTCGACGACCTCGGCGAGGAGCTGTTCGACAACCTCCGCGAAGGTGACGAGGTCCGGGTCGAGGGCGACGCGGTCTTCTGTGGCGGTGAGCAGGTGGCGCAGGGGCGCCGCCAGGACGCCGAAACCGTCGCACGGTCCATGGCCGATGCCCGTGAGGGGCTGTCGGTGCAGCTCGAGGCGTTCGCGGCCAACACCATGGAGTACCTCAAGCAGGAGCGCGACCTGCTGCTCGACGGTGTGGGCGTGCCCGACATCCAGACCAGGATCGCCGGCCGGCACTGCCTGATCGTGGTGCGCGGCTACGACTACAAGGCCGACCTGGATGTGCTGCGCCCGTACATCCGGGAGTTCAAGCCGGTCCTCATCGGTGTCGACGGTGGCGCCGACGCGCTGGTGGAGGCGGGCTACACCCCCGACATGATCGTCGGGGACATGGACTCGGTCTCCGACGACGTGCTGCGCTGCGGCGCCGAGATCGTGGTGCACGCCTACCCGGACGGCCGGGCTCCCGGCCTGGCCCGGGTGCACCAGCTCGGCCTGCCGGCCACGCCGTTCCCGGCCGCGGCCACCAGTGAGGACATCGCGATGCTGCTGGCCGACGAGAAGGGCGCGTCGCTGATCGTGGCCGTCGGCACGCACGCGACGCTGGTCGAGTTCCTGGACAAGGGCCGCGGCGGCATGGCGTCGACGTTCCTGACCCGACTCAAGGTCGGCGGCAAGCTGGTCGACGCCAAGGGCGTCAGCCGGCTGTACCGGCAGAGCATGTCAGGCTCGTCGCTGCTGCTCCTGGTACTGTCCGCGATCGCGGCAATGGCGTCCGCCGTGGCGGTGTCCACCGTCGGCAAGGCCTACCTCGGCGTGGTGGCGGAGTGGTGGGACAATTTGATGTTCTCGATTTTCTCGTGACCGAAGGCTTGCGACCCTGTGATCAACTTCCGGTACCACGTGGTTTCGCTGACCGCGGTCTTCCTCGCGTTGGCGATCGGTCTCGTCGTCGGCACGGCGGCGCTGAACGGGCCGGTCGTGGACTCGCTCAACGACCAGGTCACCGGCATCGGCCGGCAGAACCAGCAGCTGCGCGACCAGGTCGACCACCTCAAGGCCGAGGCGAACACCCAGGAGCAGTTCGCCGCCCAGGCGGCGCCGATCATCCTGGCTGAGAAGCTGCGTAACCGCCGGGTGCTGGTGGTCTCGATGCCGGCGGCGTCCAAGTACGTCAAGGACGTGGTGGACACGCTGCAGGTCGGCGGTGCCAAGGTCACGGCGCAGGTCGAGGTCCAGGACAAGTTCACCAACCCGACCAACAACTCGCAGCTGCTCGACCTGGCCACGATCACCCGGCCGGTCGGCGTGAGCGAGCCCACGTCGCCCAACACCGACGGCGTGCAGACCTCGACGGCGCTGCTCGCGGCGGTGCTGCTGGACCGCCCGGCGGGGCAGTCCGCCATCCCGGAGGACGAGCGGCGCAAGGTGCTCAGCGCGTACACGGCGGGCGGCTGGATCATCACGACCGGTAACCCGACCGGCCCGGCCGAGGCGATCGTCATGATCGCCGGCGCGCCGTACGTCGACCACGACGCCGCGAAGCGCAACACGGCCGTGGTGAACCTGATCGACCAGCTCGGCAAGTCCGGCCACCTGGTCGTCGCCAGCGACGGCGTCGGCGCCGAGGGCAACGCGATCACCGCGGTGCGCCGCGACCCGGTCCTGACCAAGTCGATCTCGACGGTGGACAACGTGGCCACCCCGCAGGGGCGGGTGATCACCGCGCTCGCCCTGGCCGAGCAGATCGGCGGGGGCAACGGCCACTACGGTATCGGCGACGGTGCCGCGTCGCTGCTGCCCAAGCCGGCGGCGAGTAAGACCAGTGGCTCGTAGCGCCGTCGCGCGCCTGCTGGTCGCCGGCCTCGGCGCGGTCGCTGCCCGGCAGGCGCTCACCCTCGTGGCCACCAGCGTGCACCCCGCCCACCTGACCCGTACCAACTTCCGTGGCCGTACGGTCACGCTCGCCGGCGGCCCGGCGCTGGCGCTGGGAGCCACCGCGGCAGCGGCGGCGGGTGCCGGCAGCGGCCGGGTACGCGCCGCCACCGCCGTCGCCGGCCTCGGCGCGGGCGCGGTGGGCGCCTACGACGACCTCGTCGGGGTACGGCCCGGACACCACGCGAAGGGCTTCCGCGGGCACCTGCGGGCGCTCGCCGAGGGGCGGGTCACCACCGGGCTGGTGAAGATTGCAGGGGTGGGTGCCAGCGCGCTGGTCGCCGCGGTGCTGCTCGACGCCGACCGTGGTGCGACCCGCGCGTCCGGGGCGACCGGGCGGTCGTCGCGGGGCCGGCGGGTGCTGGGCACCCTGCTCGGCGCCGGGGTGATCGCCGGCAGCGCCAACCTGGTCAACCTGCTCGACCTGCGCCCCGGCCGGGCGCTCAAGGCCGGCCTGCTCGTCGGTACCCCGATGGCGCTGGGCGGCGGTCCGGCCGGCGGGGTGGCCGCCGGAGCGGTCGGCGCCGCCGCCGGGCTGCTGCCCGCCGACCTCGGCGAGGAGATCATGCTCGGCGACGCCGGCGCCAACGCGTTCGGCGCGCTGCTGGGTACGGCGCTGGCCGCCCGTACCGGCACCGCCGGCCGGGCCGCGTTGCTGGCCGGGATCGCCGCAGTCACCGCCGCCAGCGAGAAGGTCAGCTTCACCACGGTCATCGACCGCACACCGGTACTGCGCGAACTGGACGCGCTGGGCCGGCGCACGGACTAAAGGGCGGTAGCGTCGGCGCGAGCGACCCCACCGACATGAGGCGACCTGCGTGACCGATACGACCGACGTAACCGATATGACCGGGGCGGCCCCGGCCCCCGGGCGTGGCCCGCGCGTGGCCCGGCTGGCCAGCGCCGCCCTGCTCATCGCGGTGCTCACCGTGGCGGCCCGGCTCGCCGGCTTCGCCCGTACCGTCGTGTTCTTCCACACGGTCGGCGCCGGTGGGCTCGGTGACATCTACCAGAGCGCCAACACCGTTCCCAACATCATTTTCGAGATCGTCGCCGGTGGCGCGCTGGCCAGCCTGGTCGTGCCGATGCTCGCCGGCGCGGTCGCCCGCGGTGACCGGCAGGCCGTCGCCGCGACCGCGTCGGCGCTGCTGACCTGGGTACTGGCGCTGCTGCTGCCGATCGCGGCGGTCGTGGCCCTCGCGGCCGGGCCGATCGTGCGCCTGCTCGCCCCGCACGCCGGTGCCCCGGCGCTCGCCGCCGGTGCCGACATGTTGCGGGTGTTCGCGCCGCAGCTGCCGCTGTACGGCGTGGGCATCGTGCTCACCGGCGTCCTGCAGGCGCACCGGCGCTTCGCCTGGCCGGTACTCGCCCCGCTGCTGTCAAGCGTCACCGTGATGGCCGCGTACGCGACCTTCGCCGCCGTCGCCGGCCGCGGACCCGACGTGGCGCGGGTCAGCGGTACCGACATAGCGGTGCTGTCGGTGGGCACCACTCTCGGTGTGGTGGTGCTGTCGCTGTCGCTGCTGATCCCGCTGCGGCGACTGCGGCTGCGACTGCGGCCGACGTTCGGGTTCCCGGCCGCCGTGGCCGGCACGGTCCGGCGGCTGGCCGCGGCCGGCGTGGTCACGGTCGCCGCCCAGCAGCTCACCGTGGCGCTCACCATCGTCCTGGCCAACGGCGGCGTGACGGGCACGCTGGTGCGGTTCACCCTGGCCCAGACGGTCTACCTGCTGCCCTGGGCGGTGCTGGCGCTGCCGATCGCCACGTCGGCGTACCCGGCCCTGGCCGAGGCCGCCGCGGTCGACGACCGGGACGCGTACGCGGCGACCCTCGCCGGGGCGACCCGCGGCCTGGTGCTGCTGTGCGGCCTGGGCGCCGCCGGCCTGGCCACGCTCGCCCCGCCGCTGGCCTGGACGCTCGCCGGTGGCAGCGGCTCCGACCAGGTCGCGGCCGGCATCGCCGGGCTGGCGCCGGGCCTGCTCGGGTACGGGCTGTTCGCGCTGCTGTCGCGGGCGCTGTACGCGCGCGGTGACACCCGGCAGGCCGCCGCCGCGACCGTGGTCGGCTGGGCCGGCGTCGTGCTCGCGTCGGTGCTGCTGTCGGCGGCGCTGCCCGGTACCCACCGGGTGCTCGCCCTGGCCGTGGCGAACTCTGCCGGCATGCTGCTGCTCGGTGCGGTCCTGGTCGCGTGCGTGGCCCGGCGCGCCGGCCGGGCCGCGGTCGACGGGCTGGCGCGCGGGTTGGCCGCGTCGGTCGTCGCGGCGGCGGTGGCGGCGGGCGCCGGCGTGGTGGTACGCCGGCTGCTGTGGGCGGACGCGACCCCGGGTGTCGCCGGGGCGCTCGGACAGGGCATGCTGTCCGGTGCCGTGGTGGTCGCGGTGTTCCTCGGCGTCGCGTACGCCCTGGATCCCCGCGATGTCCGGCCGCTGCTTGCGGGGCCGGTGCGGAAGGTGGCGCGGATCACCGGCCGCCGCCGGTGACGGCGCCGCCGGCCCGCAGCACGGGTACGAAGAAGTCGGGCAGTCAGTGAGCGCAGCCAGCGGGAGACACGGTGACTGAGCGGAGCGAGCGGGAGACACGGTGAGTGAGCGCAGCGGGGCCGCGGCGTCGAGCCGGCGCGTCGCGCTCGTCCTCGCGTCCAGTACCGGCGGTATCGGCCGGCACGTGGCGTCGCTGGCCGGCGGACTGGCCGGGCGGGGTGCGGAGGTGACCGTGTGCGGCCCGGCCGACACCGACCGCCAGTTCGAGTTCGGCACGCGTGGCGCCCGGTTCGTCCCCGTGGAGATCCCCGCCAGTCCCCAGCCGCGCGACGCCGCCGCCGTGCACGCGTTGCGCCGGGCGCTGCGCGGACACGCGCCCGACGTGGTCCACGCCCACGGCCTGCGGGCCGGGCTGGTCGCGGCGCTGGCCCGGCCGACCGGCTGCCCGCTGGTGGTCACCTGGCACAACCAGATCCTCGCGCACGGCATGCGCGGGCGGGTGTACCGGCAGTTGGAGGGGTACGTGGCCCGGGCCGCCGACATCACGCTCGGGGCATCCGGCGACCTGGTCGGCCGTGCCGCCGCGCTGGGTGCCCGGGACGCCCGGCTGGGCGCCGTCGCGGCCCCGGAACTCGCCCCGCCCACCCGGTCGCCCGAGGAGGTACGCGCCGACCTGGGCATCGAGCCGGGCCGGCCGCTGGTGCTGTCGGTGGGCCGGCTGCACCCCCAGAAAGGCTACGACGTCCTCGTCGCCGCCGCGTCCCGGTGGCGCAGCCGGCAGCCCGCGCCGGCCGTGGTGATCGCCGGCAGTGGGCCGTCCTACATGCGGCTGGCCGCCCAGATCTCGCACCAGCACGCGCCGGTGATCCTCGCCGGGCACCGCACCGACGTGCCGGACCTGCTCGCGGCCGCCGACCTGGCCGTGGTGACCAGCGTCTGGGAGGCGCGCCAACTGTTCGCCCAGGAGGCCATGCGCGCCGGTACGCCGCTGGTCGCCACCTCCGTCGGTGGGCTGCCCGACCTGGTCGGCGACGACGCCCTGCTGATCGCGCCGGGCGACGTCGACGCGCTGGACGCGGCAGTGACGTCGCTGCTGGACGACCCGGCGCTGCGGGCCGCGTACGGCCGGCGGGCCGGCGAACGGGCGGCGACCTGGCCGACCGAGGCCGACACGCTGGCCCAGGTCCAGTCGGTGTACGACGAACTCACCGACCGGGTGCGGGCCGCCGGACAGGAGGCGCGGTGAGCGGCCGGCTGTGGACGCGCTGGGCGCCCTACCTGGTGGTGGTGCTCGCGGCCGCCGCGAGCGTCATCGGTGTGGTGCCCCGGCCGGCCAACGGCGCGCCCGCGCACTCGGTCGACTACGTGGTCGTCGCCGGCGCCGCGGGGCTGCGCTGGGACGACGTCAACCCGACCGACACCCCGACGATGTGGGGGCTGGCCGGAAGCGGCGCGATCGGGGCGCTGTCGGTGCGGTCGGCGCACCGGCCGACCTGTCCCGGTGACGGCTGGCTCACGCTCGGCGCCGGCAACTATGCCGCGTACACCCGGGGCCACACCGAGGGTGCCTGCCCGCCGTTCGCGGTCGGGGTCGATCAGCCCGGCCCGGGTGGGGCGTTCCTGTCCACCCGGGAGAAGGAGAAGATCACCACTCTCAACCAGGACATGCCGTGGAACGCCCAGCCCGGGGCGCTGGCCGAGTCGATGCGCTGCACCACCAGCGTCGGCCCGGGCGCCGCGCTGGCCGGCGCCCGGACCTTCGGCCGCATCGACCGGTACCGCGACGGACTGCCCGACGACCCGAAGGAACTGCTCGCCGGCTGCGTGCTGTCCGTGGTCGACCTGGGGACGGTCGCCGGTGACCCGGCCGCGCGCCGCGCCGCCGCGCGGGCGGCCGACGAGCGGCTGGCGCGGGTCGTGGCGGCCCGCCCGCCGCGGTCGCTGCTGATGCTCGCCGGGGTCGGCGACACCGGTAGCGAACCACGGTTGCACGTCGCGGTCGTCGACGGTCCCGGGTACGCGGGCCGGACGTTGACCTCCGACAGCACCGGACGGTCCGGGTACGTGCAGCTCACCGACGTGGCGCCGACCGTGCTGTCGGCGCTCGGCAGGTCGGTGCCGACCTCGCTGTTCCCCGGTGCTCCGATGGTCTCCGGCGGCGGGCGCGGGTCGCTGGAGGGGGCCGTGCAGCGGCTGGTCGACGCCGACCGGAAGGTCCGCCTCCAGCAGCCGGTCGCCGGGCGGTTCTTCACCGTCCTCACGGTCTGCCAGCTGCTGCTGTTCGTCGCGGTGCTGCCGCTGCTGCGCCGGGCCCGCCGTCCGGCCGGGCCGGTCACGCCGGTACCGAACCCGCCCTGGTTCGAGCGCGGCGTGGAGATCCTGCTGGTCGCCGCGTCCCTGGCGGTACCGGCGGCGCTGCTGGCCGGCGTCGTGCCATGGTGGCGGGCTCCGGTGCCCGGGCTGGTCTTCGCCGCCGTGACCGCCGCCGTGATCGTGGCCGCCACCGCGGTGATCACCCTGACCGGCGGTGGCCGGCGGGTGCTCGGGCCGTTGGGCGGGGTCGCCGCGCTGGGCGCCGTGGTGGTCGCGGTGGACGCGCTGACCGGGTCCCGGTTGCAGCTCAACAGCGTCGTCGGGTACTCGTCCGTGAGCGGGACGCAGTACGCCGGCCTGGCGCCGGTCGGAATCGGCGTGTTCGCCGCCGGGGCACTGGTGGCCGCCGGGTGCCTGGCCCAGCACGTACACCGGCAGTGGCGGCCGGTCATGGTCGCGGTGCTGGGCGGGGTCGCGGTGCTCGTGGCGGGCAGCCCGTACCTGGGGGCCGACGCGGCGGGCGCGGTGGCGCTGACCGCCGGGGTGTGTGTCGCCGGGGCGATGTCCACCGGCGGCTGGTTGACCTTCCCGCGGGTCGCCTGGGCGGTACTTGCCGGCATCGCGGTGACCACCGGCTTCGCGCTGCTGGACGTGCACCGGCCGGTGGGCCAGCGGGGCAGCGTCGGCCGGTTCCTCGGCCACCTCGGCGACGGCACCGGCCGGGTGGTGATGCGCCCGATCGGGTCCGACAACGCGGTGGTGGCGATCACCAGCCCGCTCACGCTGCTGGTGATCGGCGCCGGCGCGCTGCTGTTCTTCGCGTTGCTGCGCCCGTGGGGCGGGCTCAAGCGACTGTTCGGCCTGTACCCGGCGGTGCGCGCCGGTCTGGCCGGTACGGTGGTCGCCACCCTGGTCGCGGGGCCGATGCAGGGCGTGGGGTTCAACACGGCCGGCGCGGCGGCGGCGACCGTGCTGCCGTTGACGGTGCTCGCCGCGCTGCGGGTCCTGCGCCACGCCGACGACCGCACGCCCGCGGTCACGGTCGACCCGACCGGGTCGGCGGTGCCGGTACCGTCGCCCGCACCGGACCCGACGGCGGGCACCCAACCGGCGCTGTCGAGCTGACCGGTATCGACGGCTCGCTCTCAGGTCCGGGTCCGCGGCGACCCGGCCGCCTCCCGGTCGCGGGCGTGCAGCCGCAGTTCGTACCGCCGCGGGCGGTGCAGGCGGGCGCGGGCGCGGTGGCGGGCGACCGGCAGCCGGTGGAACTCGATCGGCCGGTCGGACGACCACGGTGCCCGGGGTGCCATGCACAGCGAGGCGAACCGCAGCAGGGCGCCCTCGTAGCTGGCCCGGCGCCGGACGAACTCCCGCCAGCTCTGGTCGCGGTCGGCGCGCAGGGGCGCGCCCGCGGTGGCGAGCAGCCGGCACGCCTCGTCGTACTCGCCGCGGGTGACGGCTATGGGCTGGCCGGGCGGCGGGGCGGGGTCGTACGGCATGACGAAGTAGTCGCCGATGCGGTGCAGTGCGACGTAGCCGGCCCGGACGCACAGTTCGGCGCCGGCCTGGCGACTCTTGTCCACCTCGATGGTGGAGGCGACCAGGGCGGCGGAGTCGAGAACGGCCCCGGCCGCGGTGACCCAGTTGCGTTCCGGCGCCGGGGACCGGAAGAACACCAGGATGGGGGTGGCGGTGTGGGTCTCCTCGATGTCGTTGAACCAGCGGCTCCAGTCCCGCCAGAACTGGTCGAGCAGGCTCAGCCCGTCGAGGTGGATCAGGCGTACCAGCAGTGCCACGGCCGACGGCGGCGACCCGGCCTCGATCTCCAGAGCGGTGACCAGCAGTTCGCGGCGGGAGTAGGAGGCGTAGATGGACGGCAGGTAGGCGATCAGCAGCGCGATCAGGCCGAGCCCGAAGCCGGCCTCCACCATCTCCGTCATGCTGCTGGGGAGGTTGAAGGGGTTGCGGAAGCCGAGCATGAACAGTGACGACCCGCTCTCCAGGAACGCGTCCGTCCAGGACCGCACACCTTCGGCGCGGTAGACGGCGGTGAAGCCGATGAGCACGAGCACGATCCAGACGATCGGGATCATCAGCAGGCAGGCCGGCGCGAACATGGCCAGGACGTGGTCGCGGCTGCGGTAGTCGGGCAGGTGGCGCAGGATCGCGCGGAACACGGCCCGGATGGTCACGAGGACCATGCGCGTGATCAGCAACGGGGTGCCGCGCGGTACGACGAACGTCTGGGCCGCCGACACCGCCGTGAGCAGGATGACCACCGCGCCGACCAGGCCGACGAGCACCGTGATGGCGTGGTACATATGGTGTTCCTTGCCGCAGACCGGCCGCACCGAACCTCAATCGGGGCGAATCGGAGCCGCGGCCGGGAGCGGACCGGCGGGGTGATCCGGCCGGACCGGCCCGCGGCCCGGCCTGGTGCCGGACATCACTCCACGATCCGCTCGTACGGGTGCATCACGAGCGGCACGCCGGGTCCGTCGGACCGGACCCCACCTGGGTGTTACTGTGGAGTCCCGTGGATCGGCCGTCGCACGCTGGCCACACCGTCAGACGAGACGCCCTCGCAACGACCACGGGAGCAGGCCTTGGCCCCATCGCAACGGACGACCAAGCACATCTTCGTCACCGGGGGCGTCGCCTCCTCACTCGGCAAGGGGCTCACCGCCTCCAGCCTGGGTAGCCTGCTCACCGCCCGGGGGCTGCGGGTGGTGATGCAGAAGCTCGACCCGTACCTCAACGTCGACCCGGGCACGATGAACCCGTTCCAGCACGGTGAGGTGTTCGTCACCGAGGACGGGGCCGAGACCGACCTGGACGTCGGCCACTACGAGCGCTTCCTCGACCGCAACCTGTCGGCGAAGGCCAACGTCACCACCGGCCAGATCTACTCCGACGTGATCGCCAAGGAGCGGCGCGGCGAGTACCTCGGCGACACCGTCCAGGTCATCCCGCACATCACCAACGAGATCAAGGACCGGCTCCGGGCAATGGCCGAGCCGGACGAGGACGGCCTCATCCCGGACGTCGTCATCACCGAGGTGGGCGGCACCGTCGGCGACATCGAGTCGCTGCCGTTCCTGGAGGCGATCCGCCAGGTCCGCCACGACGTCGGCCGGGACAACGTCTTCTACCTGCACGTGTCGCTGGTGCCCTACCTCGCGCCGAGCGGCGAGCTCAAGACCAAGCCGACGCAGCACTCGGTCGCCGCGCTGCGCAACATCGGTATCCAGCCCGACGCGATCGTGTGCCGCTCCGACCGGGAGATCCCCTCGAAGCTCAAGGAGAAGCTCGCGCTGTACTGCGACGTCGACCGCGAGGCCGTGGTCAGCGCCCCGGACGCGCCGAGCATCTACGAGATCCCGAAGGTGCTGCACCGCGAGGGCCTCGACGCGTACGTGGTGCGCCGGCTCAACCTGTCGTTCCGCGACGTGGACTGGAAGCGCTGGGACGACCTGCTCGACCGGGTGCGCCACCCGCGCCAGACGATCACCGTCGCGATCGTCGGCAAGTACATCGACCTGCCGGACGCGTACCTGTCGGTCACCGAGGCGGTGCGCGCGGGCGGCTTCGCCCACCGGGCCCGGGTCGACATCACCTGGGTCCCCAGTGACGACTGCGAAAGCCCGGCCGGCGCGGCGCAGGAGCTGGCCGGCGTCGACGGCGTGCTGATCCCCGGCGGCTTCGGGGTGCGCGGCATCGAGGGCAAGCTCGGCGCGATCCGGTACGCCCGGGAGAACGGCATCCCCACCCTGGGACTGTGCCTGGGCCTGCAGTGCATGGCGATCGAGACGCTGCGCCACACCGCGGGCATCGCGCAGGCGAACTCGCTGGAGTTCGACCCGAACACGCCCGACCCGGTGATCTCGACCATGGCCGACCAGGAGGACATCGTGGCCGGCAGGGGCGACCTGGGCGGCACGATGCGCCTGGGCGCGTACGACGCGCACCTGCTGCCCGGCTCGATCGTGGCCGAGGCGTACGGCTCGACCCGGATCTCCGAGCGCCACCGTCACCGGTACGAGGTCAACAACGCCTACCGGGACGCGCTGGCCGAGGCCGGCATGGTGGTGTCGGGTACCTCCCCGGACGGGCGGCTGGTCGAGTTCGTCGAGCTGGACCGCGACCGGCACCCGTTCTTCGTCGGTACCCAGGCGCACCCGGAGCTCAAGAGCCGGCCCACCAACGCGCACCCGCTGTTCGCGGCGTTCATCGGCGCGGCCATCGACTACGCCAACGCCGACCAGCTGCCGGTCGAGCTGACCGAGCCCGGTGACCGGGTCGCGGCCGTCGACGAGGTCGCCGCCGGTGAGGTGGCCGACGACGAGGTCGCCGCCGAGCGCGAGGGCGGCGGCAAGAAGGCCGGCGGCCGCAAGGGTGCGAAGGTGGCCGCGTCCCGCAACGGCACCTCCCGCGCGTCGGCGCGTTCATGAGCGAAAACGGCGCGCCGACCCACCGGTACCGGGTACGCGCGCGCACCGAGCACTTCGCCGGACCGATGTTCCGCGTGGTCACCGACGACGTGGAGATGCCGGGCGGCAACGTGGCCAAGCGCGACTACATGGTCCACATCGGTGCGGTGGGCGTGGTGGCGCTCGACGACGACGGCCGGGTGGTGCTGGTCCACCAGTACCGCCACCCGGTCGGCCGGCAGCTGTGGGAGCTGCCGGCCGGGTTGATCGACGTCGACGGCGAGAGCCTGCCGGCGGCCGCGCGGCGCGAGCTGGAGGAGGAGGCCGACCTCACCGCTGGCCGGCTCGACCTGCTGGTCGACCTGCACCCGTCGCCGGGCTGCTCCACCGAGATCATCCGGCTGTTTCTGGCCCGTGACCTGAGCCCGGTACCGCCTGAGCGCCGCCACGTGCGGCGCGACGAGGAGGCCGGCATGACGGCGCGCCGGTTCGACCTGGACGAGGCGGTGGCGATGGCCCTGCGGGGCGAGATCGTCAACGGCGCGTGCCTGGTCGGCCTGCTCGCCGCGGCGCGGGCCCGGGACGGCGGCTGGGCGGCGCTGCGGCCGGCGGACACGCCGCTGGACCGGGGGGAACTGGCCGCGACCGGGTGACAGAGTGTCAGCCATGCGGGGAAGTACGTTCCACGATGACCGGGGCCGGCCGGTCGTGCCGGCCCTAGACTCCCTCCGCGAGGCTCCGCGTCCTCGCAGGTGGCAACGGGGCCACCAGGAAGCGATTGAGGGGTCGGCACAGTGAGGGTCGGAATTCCACGCGAGGTCAAGAACCACGAGTACCGCGTCGCGATCACGCCGGCGGGCGTGCACGAGTTCGTCCGCCACGGCCACGAGGTCGTCATCGAGGCCGGCGCCGGTCGCGGCTCGTCGATCACCGACGAGGAGTACCGCGCCGCCGGCGCGACCATCCTCGCCAACGCCGACGACGTGTGGGGCAGCGCCGAGCTGGTGTGCAAGGTCAAGGAGCCGGTCGCCGAGGAGTACCACCGCCTGCGCGACGGGCAGGTGCTGTTCACGTACCTGCACCTGGCCGCGTCGGCCGACTGCACCCGGGCGCTGACCGAGCGCGGCGTCACCGGCATCGCGTACGAGACGGTGGAGCTGCCCGACCGGTCGCTGCCGCTGCTCGCGCCGATGTCGGAGGTGGCCGGGCGGCTCGCGCCGCAGGTCGGCGCGTACCACCTGATGCGCTCCGGCGGCGGCCGCGGCGTGCTGATGGGCGGCGTGTCCGGGGTGTACGCGGCGAAGGTCGTCGTGATCGGCGCCGGCGTGTCCGGCATGAACGCCGCCGCGATCGCGCTGGGCATGCAGGCCGAGGTGCTGCTGCTGGACAAGAACATCGAGAAGCTGCGCCAGGCCGACCGGATCTACCAGGGCCACCTGCAGACCGTCGCGTCGAACCTGTACGAGATCGAGAAGGCCGTGCTCGACGCCGACCTGGTGATCGGCGCGGTGCTGGTGCCGGGCGCGAAGGCACCCATGCTGGTCTCCAACGACATGGTCAAGCGGATGAAGCCGGGCAGCGTGCTCGTCGACATCTCCATCGACCAGGGCGGCTGCTTCGAGGACTCGCGCCCCACCACGCACGCCGAGCCGACGTACCAGGTGCACAACTCGCTGTTCTACTGCGTGGCGAACATGCCCGGTGCGGTGCCGCACACCTCCACGTACGCGCTGACCAACGTCACCCTGCCGTACGCGGTGGAGCTGGCCAACCGGGGCTGGCGGGACGCGCTGCGCGCCGACCCGGCACTGGCCCTGGGCCTGAACACGCACGCCGGTCACGTCACGTACGGGCCGGTCGCCGAGGCGCACGGCCTGACCCACCTACCGGTGGCCGAGGTGCTCGCCTGACCGGGAACACCGAACCAGTGCAGCCTCACGCTGCGGAGCGGCGGACCGCGCCCGTGCAGCCCGCCGCTTCGCTCCGGCGGGCTGTCCGCTCCTATCTGGACCACCTCACCGTCGAGCGCGGGCTCGCGGCCAACACGCTCAGCTCGTACCGTCGTGATCTTGATCGCTATCTCGCGGTGCTGGCGGCGGCCGGGGTGGACGACCTCGCCGCGGTCGGGCCGAGTGAGGTCGCCGCGCACCTGGCCGCGCTGCGCGCCGGCGACGACGACCATCCGCCGCTGTCGGCGGCCTCCGCCGCCCGCGCCGCCAGCGCCGTGCGCGGGCTGCACCGCTTCGCCGTCCGGGAAGGGCTGACCGCCCACGACCCGGCGCGCGAGATCAAGCCGCCGACGCTGCCCAAGCGGCTGCCCAAGGCGCTGGACGTCGACCAGGTGGAGCGGCTGCTCGTCGCGGCAACCGCCCCGGGCGAACGGGACGAGCCGCGCGGACTGCGCGACCGGGCGCTGCTGGAGTTCCTGTACGCCACCGGCGCGCGCATCTCCGAGGCGGTCGGCTGCGACGTCGACGACCTCGACCTCGGCGGGGGGACCGTACTGCTGCACGGCAAGGGCGGCAGGACCCGCCTCGTGCCGGTCGGCGGGTACGCCCGCGACGCGCTCGACGCGTACCTGGTGCGGGCCCGGCCGGGGCTGCTGGCCGGCGGCCGGGGGAGTTCGGCGGTGTTCGTCAACGCCCGCGGCGGACGGCTGTCGCGCCAGAGTGCCTGGGCGATCCTGCGCGCGGCCGCCGAGCGGGCCGGGCTGCCGGTCGACGGCGCGCACGGGGTGTCACCGCACACCCTGCGCCACTCGTACGCCACCCACCTGCTGGACGGCGGCGCCGACATCCGGGTGGTACAGGAGCTGCTCGGGCACGCCTCGGTGACCACGACGCAGGTGTACACCCTGGTGACGGTGGAGCGGCTGCGTGAGGTGTACGCGACCGCCCACCCGCGCGCCCGCGCCTGACGGTTCACACCCGGATCGGCGTGCTTGTCGCCCTTCCGGGGTAAATCGTCCGTTGTGTACAACGTGTCGATGTGCCGATCACCAAAGGTATTCGGGTGGTCGCGGGAACGACACGCCGTACGACTGTCGGGAGATTCGGGTCGGTCGTGGCGTACAGTCGGGCGACGGCCATTTCCGCGTCAGCCCGGTGTCGGCGAGCCGGTGCGGGACCCGAGGCGGCGGGCATGTGCCGCCGGGAGGGGCGGGAACCAGATGGGCATTGGCGAGCAGCAGGCAGAGGCGTGGACCTCGGCACTTCGGGCCGAGCAGAACGCCATGGATCTCGGTGCGCAGCTCGGTCCCGCTGATCCGACGGCGTACACCACCCGCCGGCCGATTCCGGACCCGGTCCCGATCGACCGTCACGGCCCGGCGCGCATCATCGCCATGGCCAACCAGAAGGGTGGCGTCGGAAAGACGACGACCACCATCAACCTCGGCGCGGCCCTCGCGGAGTACGGCCGGCGGGTCCTGCTGGTCGACTTCGACCCGCAGGGCGCCCTGTCGGTCGGGCTCGGCGTCAACCCGCACGAGCTGGAACTGTCGATCTACAACCTGCTGCTGGACTCCGACGTCACCATCGACGACATCCGGATCAAGACCGACGTCGACGGCCTGCACCTGCTGCCGGCAAACATCGACCTGTCGGCCGCCGAGATCCAGCTCGTCAACGAGGTCGCCCGGGAGATGGCCCTCGCGCGGGTGCTGCGCCCGGTGCTGCGCGACTACGACTACATCCTCATCGACTGCCAGCCGTCACTGGGCCTGCTCACCATCAACGCGCTGACCGTCGCCCACGGCGTACTGATCCCGCTCGAATGCGAGTTCTTCAGCCTGCGCGGCGTGGCGCTGCTGCTCGACACCATCGACAAGGTCCGCGAGCGGCTCAACTTCGACCTCGACCTCGAAGGCATCCTCGCGACCATGTACGACAGCCGCACCACCCACTGCCGGCAGGTACTCCAGCGGGTGGTCGAAGCGTTCGGCGACAAGGTGTACCAGACGGTCGTCACCAAGACCGTCAAGTTCCCCGAGTCCACCGTCGCCGGCTCGCCGATCACCACGCTCGACCCGGCATCGTCCGGTGCGCGCAACTACCGGCAGCTCGCCCGGGAGGTCATCGCGGCGCAGGAGGAGCGCAACGCGGGGTAGCCACGGGGATAGCCTCGGGTTCGTCCGACGGTGATTTCCGAGGTACTTCGCAGGTGGCGACGTGGGCGTGAGCTAGGGTCTGGCGGTGACCGTGCCTGTCGACGAGCCAACCGTGCCTGTCGACGAGTCTCTGACGACCGTCGACGATCCCCTCGCGAGCGTTTCTCCCGAGGGCGTCGACGAGGCCCTCGCGGGTGGTTCCGCCGACGGTGGCTCCGGTGAGGCGGGTTCCGCCGAGGGCGGTGCCGCTGAAGGTGCCGACGAGGCCACGGCCGGCTTCACCGTACGACTGGCCAACTTCACCGGCCCGTTCGACCTGCTGCTCCAGCTGATCGGCAAGCACAAGCTGGACGTCACGGAAGTGGCGCTGCACCAGGTCACCGACGAGTTCATCGCCTACATCCGGGCCATGGGCGACGACTGGGACCTCGACGAGGCCAGCGAGTTCCTCCTGGTCGCGGCGACCCTGCTCGACCTCAAGGCGGCCCGGCTGCTACCGGCCGCCGCCGTCGAGGACGAGGAGGACCTGGCCCTGCTGGAGGCCCGGGACCTGCTGTTCGCCCGGCTGCTGCAGTACAAGGCGTTCAAGGAGGCCGCCGCCGCGATCGCCGCGATGGAGGCGATCGCCGCCCGCCGGTGGCCCCGGTCGGTCCAGCTCGAACCGCAGTACGCCGAGGCGCTGCCCGACCTCGTGCTCGGCATCGGGCCCGAACGGCTCCACGCCCTGGCGATCAAGGCGTTCACGCCCAAGGCGCCGCCGGTCGTGTCGATCGACCACATCCATATGGTCCGCGTCAGCGTCCGCGAGCATGCCGAGATGCTGCGTCAGCAGCTGATTCGGCTCCAGACGGCGTCGTTCCGTACGCTGTGTGCCGACTGCGAGAGCACCCTCGAGGTGGTGGCGCGGTTCCTGGCGCTGCTGGAGCTGTACCGCGAAGGTCTGGTCGGCTTCGATCAGGTGCAGGCGCTCGGCGAGCTGATCGTGCAGTGGACCGGCGCTGACGATGCGGCCGGCCAAGGACTCGACATCGACGAGTATGGCGAGGACGACACTGAGGACGGGGCAGGTGTGAGAGCGGAAGCGGCTGCTGAACCGGCGGAAGCGGAGGCGCAGTGAGTACCGATGACGCGGCGGCCCGGTCGCTGGCGGAGCAGGCGGCGACGTGGGTACCCCCATGGGAGCGCAAGCCCGCCCCCGAGCCGGTCGCGGAGGCTGAGCCGGTCGCGGAAGCTGAGCCGGAGTCGGAGCCGGTCGCGGAGGCCGAGCCGGTCGCGGAGGCTGAGCCGGAGTCGGAGCCGGTCGCGGAGGCTGAGCCGGTCGGTTCCTCCGAGATCTTGGTAACTCCAGCACCCGCATCGGTGTCAGACTTACCAAGATCCGAAGGCGCGGCTGGACTGCCGGAGCCAGAGTCGGAGCCGGTTGCGGAGGCCGAGGCCGAAGCGGTGTCGGTTGCGGAGGCCGAGGCCGAAGCGGTGTCGGAGCCAGCACCCGCGCCCGAGCCCGAGCCGGCCTCGCCGGCCCTGGACGACCCGGCCGAGCTGCGGGGCGCCGTCGAGGCGATCCTCCTCGTCGTCGACGAGCCGATCTCCGAGATCCTTCTCGCGCAGGTCCTCGACCAGCCCACCGACCGCATCCTCGGGGTGCTCGTCGACCTGGTCGGGGAGTACACGCAACAGCGGCGGGGCTTCGAGTTGCGGCGGGCGGCCGGCGGGTGGCGGTTCTACACGCGGGGCGACTTCGCTCCGTACGTGGAGCGGTTCGTCCTCGACGGGCAGCAGGCCCGGCTGACCCAGGCGGCCCTCGAAACTCTCGCGGTCATCGCGTACAAGCAGCCGGTCACCCGCTCGCGTATCTCGGCGATCCGGGGCGTCAACTGCGACGGCGTCGTGCGTACCCTGCTGTCGCGCGGCCTGATCGAAGACTGCGGCAGTGAGCCGGAAAGCGGCGCCTTCCTGTACCGGACGACACCGCTGTTCCTGGAGAAGCTGGGTATCAACAGCGTCGAGGACCTGCCGCCGCTGGCCCCGTTCCTACCCGACGATGTGGATGAGATCGCCAATGCCCAGAGTTGAGTCTGACAACGCCGAACGGTTGCAGAAGGTTCTCGCCTCGGCGGGGGTCGGTTCCCGGCGCGCCTGCGAGGAACTGATCGCCGTGGGACGGGTCACGGTCGACGGCCGGCGTGCGAAGCTGGGCGACAAGGTCGACCCGGAGACCGCCGTGATCCACGTCGACGGCGAGCGGGTGGTCACCAACACCAAGCTGGTGTACCTCGCGATGAACAAGCCGCGCGGGGTGGTGTCGACCATGGCCGACGAGCGCGGCCGGGAGGCCCTCGCCGACTACGTGGGCAACGTCAACCAGCGGGTCTACCACGTGGGGCGGCTTGACGCCGACAGTGAGGGGCTGCTGCTGCTGACCAACGACGGCACCCTCGCCCACCGGCTGATGCACCCCTCGTACGAGGTGGCGAAAACGTACATGGCCGAGGTGGCGGGCCCGATCCCGCGCGGGGTCGGCCGGCAGTTGCTCAAGGGTGTCGAACTCGAGGACGGGCCGGCCAAGGTCGACGCGTTCAAGCTGGTGGACGCCTACCAGCGGACCGCGCTGGTCGAGGTGGTCATCCACGAGGGCCGCAAACACATCGTCCGGCGCATGTTCGAGGAGGTCGGCCATCCGATCAGCCGGCTGATCCGGACCGCGATCGGGCCGATCCGGCTCGGCGACCTCAAGCCCGGGCGTACCCGCCGGCTGACCAACGCCGAGGTGGCCGCGCTGTTCAAGGCGGTGGGTGGGTAGCCGGCCGAAGCCGCGCGGGGGCGGCCCGGCATTATTGAGGGGTTGTCGACAACCGTTGCGGAGGCGGGGCAAGTGAGCGAACAGCGTTGCGTGGTGGCCGTGGACGGGCCCTCGGGGTCCGGTAAGTCCACCGTCTCGCGTCGGCTCGCCGTCGCTCTCGACGGGCGTTACCTCGACACCGGAGCGATGTACCGGGCGGTGACCTGGGCGGTGCTGCGGGACGGCATCGACCCGGCGGACGCCGAGGCGGTTGCGAAGGTCGCCGACAACGTTGAGGTCGCCGTGGGTGCCGATCCGAACGAGCCGCACATCAGCGTCGACGGCACCCCGGTGGACGGGCCGATCCGCGGGCCCGAGGTCACCGCGGCGGTGTCGGCGGTCGCGGCGGTGCCCGCTGTGCGGGCGCGGATGGTGGCTCAGCAGCGCGAGATCATCGCCGCCGTGCCGCGCATTGTCGTCGAGGGGCGCGACATCGGTACCGTCGTCGCGCCGGACGCCGACCTGAAGGTCTACCTGACGGCGTCGGCGGCCGAGCGGGGCCGGCGGCGCAGCGCCGAGACCGCGGCGGACCTGGCCGCGACAGTGGCCGACCTGGCGCGCCGCGACGAGTTCGACTCCAGCCGGGCCGTGGACCCGCTGCGTCAGGCGGACGACGCCGTGGTGCTCGACAGCACCGAACTGGGCATCGACGAGGTCGTCGCCCGGCTGAAGACACTGGTGGACGGGGCGACACGACGGTGACAGCGAACAAGCCGGGCCGGACCGAGCTGAACCAGACCGACGTCCAGGACGACGTCGACGAGGCCGGCTTCCATGACGACGACTTCGACGAGGACGAGTTCGCCGAGGGCGACTTCGAGGCCGCCGAGCTGATCGAGGACGAGGAGACCGGAGCAGCCGAGGACGAGGGGCCGGTCCCCGTCGTCGCGGTCGTCGGCCGTCCCAACGTCGGCAAGTCCACCCTGGTCAACCGGATCATCGGCCGCCGGCAGGCGGTCGTGGAGGACGTACCGGGCGTGACCCGCGACCGGGTCGCCTACGACGCGCTGTGGTCGGGGCGGAAGTTCACGATCGTCGACACCGGCGGGTGGGAGCCCGACGCCCGTGACCGGGCGAAGGCGATCGCCGCGCAGGCGGAAGCCGCGGTGCAGACCGCCGACGCGGTGCTGTTCGTGGTCGACTCGACCGTCGGCGCGACCGACGACGACGAGGCGGCGGTACGCATGCTGCGCCGCGGCGGCAAGCCCGTCGTCCTGGTCGCCAACAAGGTCGACAACGCCCGGCAGGAGGCCGACGCGGCCATGCTGTGGTCGCTGGGCCTGGGCGAGCCGCACCCGGTGTCGGCCCTGCACGGGCGCGGCTCCGGCGACCTGCTCGACGCCGTCCTCGACGCGCTGCCCGAGACGCCCACCGGCGCGGCGCGCCCGCGCGGCCCCCGCCGCGTCGCGCTCGTCGGCCGCCCCAACGTCGGCAAGTCCAGCCTGCTCAACCGGCTCGCCCGGGAGGAGCGGGCGGTCGTCGACTCGGTCGCCGGTACCACCGTCGACCCGGTCGACAGCCTGGTCACCATCGGTGGCGAGCTGTGGCACCTGGTCGACACCGCGGGCCTGCGCAAGCGGGTCGGGTTCGCCAGCGGCACCGAGTACTACGCCAGCCTGCGCACCGCTGCCGCGATCGAGGCGGCCGAGGTGGCCGTCGTCCTGCTGGACGCCCACGAGCCGATCAGCGAGCAGGACCAGCGGATCATCACGATGGTCGCCGAGGCCGGCCGCGCGTTGATCATCGCCTTCAACAAGTGGGACCTCGTCGACGACGACCGCCGCTACCAGCTCGGTCGCGAGATCGAGCGGGAGCTGCGCCGGGTGCCGTGGGCGCTGCGGCTGAACGTGTCGGCCAGGACCGGTCGGGCGGTCGACAAGCTCGCCCCGGCCCTGCGCAGCGCCCTGGAGAACTGGTCGCGCCGGATACCCACCGGCCGGCTCAACCAGTTCCTCACCACCCTCGTGCAGGCCAACCCGCACCCGGTACGCGGGGGGCGGGCGCCGCGCATCCTGTTCGCCACCCAGGCCGGCACCAGCCCGCCGCGGTTCGTGCTGTTCACCACCGGGCCGCTGGACCCCGGGTACGTCCGGTTCGTGGAGCGCCGGCTGCGCGAGGAGTTCGACTTTTCCGGTACGCCCATCCATGTGTCGGTACGTCCCCGCAAGAAGCAGAACCGGGGCCGGTCCTGATATGCTGCTCGGCATGTCCGCGCACATGAGTTCCTGGTGGCCCGCCTGACCGGCGGCCATCCAGACCCGCGCGTGATCTAAACCATCCGCGGCCGCCTTCCACGAGGCGGCCGTCGGTGTTTCCGCGGGTTGTTCCGCCTCGGCACAGGTGGCCTGAGGCGAGAGGAACACCCATGGACATCCCCGCAGGCCCGTTCGCGCTGCTGCGCCGCGAAGGCCGCGACCACGTCGAGATCCTCACCGGTACGGTCGGCACGGCCGAGCGGCTGGCCGACCTTCCGTTGTCGGAGCGGATCGGCCCCGACCTGCTGGCGCTGGTCCCGTACCGGCAGGTCCGCGAACGGGGCTTCGACGCCGTCGACGACGGCGCGCCACTGTCGTATCTCCGGGTAGCCACGTACGCCGAGGAGCCCGTCGACGACGTACTGGCCGCCCTGCCGTCCTCCCCTCCCCGGGTGCGCGGCGGGGCCTTCGACGTGGACGACGCCTCGTACGCCGACATCGTCGGCGCGGTGCTCCGCGACGAGATCGGCCGGGGCGAGGGATCCAACTTCGTCATCCACCGGGCCTTCCAGGCGTCCGTCGACGGTGACCCGCTTGACGCCGCACTGGCCGCGTTCGCCCGGCTGCTGCGCGACGAGCGCGGCGCGTACTGGACGTTCCTGGTCCACACCGGCGACCGTACGTTCGTCGGCGCCACCCCGGAACGGCACGTCAGCGTCGACGACGGCCTGATCATGATGAACCCGATCAGCGGCACGTACCGGCACCCCGCCGGCGGACCCGACCGCGACGGGCTGCTGGCGTTCCTCGCCGACCCCAAGGAGCGCGACGAGCTGTACATGGTGCTCGACGAGGAGCTGAAAATGATGGCCACCGTCGCGGACCGGGGAGGGCAGGTCGTCGGGCCGTACCTCAAGCGGATGGCGCACCTGACCCACACCGAGTACCTGCTGGTCGGACGCGGCTCGAAGGACGTCCGCGAGGTGCTTCGGGAGACCATGTTCGCCCCGACCGTCGTCGGCAGCCCCATCGAGAACGCCTGCCGGGTCGTCGCCCGGCATGAGCGGCGCGGGCGGGACTACTACGGGGGAGTGCTGGCGCTGATCGGCCGGGATTCCGCAGGTCGGCAGACGCTCGACGCGCCGATCCTGATCCGCACCGCGGTCCTGTCCGCCTCCGGGGAACTGCGGGTGCCCGTCGGGGCCACCCTGGTACGCCACTCCACCCCGGCCGGGGAGGTCGCGGAGACCCATGCCAAGGCCGCCGGTGTGATGGCCGCCCTGGGGCTGCGGGGTGACCGTGGCGCGGCTTCGGCGACCGGGTTCGTGGCCGACGAAGCGGTACAGGCCGCGCTGACGCGGCGTAACGCCACGCTCGCCCGGTTCTGGCTCGAGGAGCGCGGGCCGGCGTCGGCGTCGGCGTCGTTGCCGGAGTCGCCGGGACTGTCGGGGCGGCGGGTGCTCGTGGTGGACGCCGAGGACACGTTCACCGGCATGCTCGCCCACCAACTGCGGGCACTGGGGTTGGCGGTGACGCTCCGGTCGTACCGTGACGGGGTTTCGGTTTCCGGTTTCGACCTGGTCGTGGTCGGTCCGGGGCCGGGGGACCCGGGGGATGCCACCGACCCGAAGATCGCCACCCTGCGCGGACTCGTGACGGAACTGCTGGCCACCCGGCGACCGATGCTGGCGATCTGCCTCGGCCACCAGGTGCTCGCGAGCGCGCTCGGGCTGCCCTTGGCTCGCAAGGACGTCCCGTACCAGGGTGTGCAGCGCGAGATCGACTTCTTCGGGCGAGCGGAGCGGGTGGGCTTCTACTCGACGTACACGGCGGTGTGCACGTCGCCTGTGGTCGGGGTCGAGGTGAGCCGTGATCCACGCTCGGGGGAGGTCCACGCGCTGCGCGGCGAGACGTTCGCCGGGGTGCAGTTCCACCCCGAATCGGTGCTGAGCGAGCACGGCATCGACCTGTTGCGGGAGCTGATCGCCCCGTTGCTGGGGGACGCCTCGGACGGCTCGGTGGTTCAGACCGGGAGGTCGGCGCTGACGCTGTAGCCGGCGTGCACCGGCGCCATGATCGTCGCGACGAGGGTACGCGTGAGCCGCGCTTGCTGGCCCGCGTCGTTGACCATGCCGCCTCCGGTACAGGAACTGAACCGGAGCCGGACGGTACCGTCGGTCGTCGCACCGTCCCGCAACAGCAGGATGGCATCGTCGCCGGGCAGGTCGGCGCGGGCGTCACAGTCCCGCGCCGGCCGGTCCGGGTTCAGCCCGGCGGGCGCCGCATTCAGGGCCTCCGCCAGTCGGCGGGCGGAGGCATTCGGCGCGGCGCCGTTGGTATCCGTGCCGAACGCTGCCGACGCCTGGAGCCTGTCCCCGCCGCCGTAGTAGCAGACGCTGACGCTGGTGGGGGCGGCCGGGACGAAGGTGCTCCGGCGTGGGGAACTGGTGGTCCGGGGTGCGGCGCCGGTTTCTCGAGGTGGCTGTCGGGTCGGGCAACCGAGATGGTCGATGTCGACGAGGTGGACGCTGTGGAGAATACCGGCGGTCACCCAGGGGTCGCGGGTACGCACGTCGACCGCGACCCGCCGGGACGGGATCCGCACCCAGGCGGCGTACCGGCCGTCGCGCAGCCGTGTCCCACCCCGCCAGGCCGTGACCTCGTCGATCATCGTCTTCTGGTCGGTCTCCTGCGCCGGATCCAGTGACTCCTCGATGATCGCCAGCTCCTTGGTCGGCGGCTCGGGGGAGTAGCAGAGGGGCTCCAACCCCTTCCCGCGTACCACGCTCGGCCTGGCGGTCATCCCGCAGCCACTGTCGTTGACCGCCCAGCTCGCGGGTACCGCGATCTGCGCACCCAGGGAACTCTCGAACCGCGTACCGGCCGGCGGGTTCGTCTGCTGGGGCGGTTCGGGGTTCCCCTGGTGGGCCGCCGTGGCGGTGGCAGTCGCCAGTACGGCCAGCACGGCCGCGACCACGGCGGTCACGGTCAGGGTCGTCCTGCCGGTCCTGAAGGGCTTGGGGGTTCTGCCCGGCTGGGGTGGCTGGTCCGCGGGGCGTGGTTGATGCGGCCCGTACGGCTCGTGCGCGTGCATGATCGCCCCCGTGGGGATCGGCTGTGCCCGGCGCGACGGCTCCTGTGACCATGGTAGGTGCGAGGACAGGGGAGCGACCCGGGGCCGCCGGGAAGCAACAGGGGAATGCCCCGCGCGCGGTTCCGGGGTCGTGCGCTACGCTGTAGCGGCTGCCACGGCATTGCTGTGGCGGCAACGGGACGTGGCGCAGTTTGGTAGCGCACTTGACTGGGGGTCAAGGGGTCGTCGGTTCAAATCCGGCCGTCCCGACGGTTGTGACTAGCGGATACGCCTTGGCGGGTGTGTCCGCTGGTTGTGTTTCGGGCCGGGGTGGTCGCAGGGTGGTCGCGCCGTGCCTGGTCCGTGCGCGGGTTCCGGGGCGGTGGTGCGGGCGGCTGGTGGGGCGGCGGTGGCCGGGGCCGTGGCGGTTGTCGGGGCGTGGTCGCGGGGTGGTCGCCCGGCGCGGGGCCGGGGGAGCGGGCATCGGCGGCTGACCGGCGTGCAGGGTGGCGGTGTCGAGCGCGGTGGCGGTGGCCTCGACGGCGTCGTGGGCGGCCTGGCGGGTCAGGTGGCCGTAGATGTTCACTGTGACCGACAGGGTGCTGTGGCGCAGGGTCTTGGATACCACGGCGAGCGGCACCCCGGATGTGATCATGATGGTGGCGGCGGCGTGGCGCAGGTCGTGGACGCGGATGCGGGGCAGGCGGGCGTCGGTGGTCAGCCGGCGGAAGTGGCGCAGCACGTACTCCGGGCGTAGGGGCCGGCCGTCGGGGCGGCTGAACACCAGCCGCTCGGGTTCGGGGACGGTCAGGGTGGGCCACTGGCGGTGCTGGCGGGCGGTCTGGCGGTGCAGGGCGGCGATGGCGCGGGCGGACAGGGCGACCCAGGCGCGGCTGCCGCGGGTCTTGGGGTCGGTGAAGATCAGGTGGGCGTTGTCGACGGCGGCGAGGGTGTGGCGGATGAACAGCATGCCTTGGTCGAGGTCGACGTCGGCCCAGCGCAGGGCGAGGGCTTCGCCTTTGCGCAGGCCGGTGGCGATGAGCAGTTCGAACAGGTCGGCCAGCGGGTCGTCAACGGTGCGGCAGTGGCGCAGGAACTGGGCGGCCTCGGCGGTGGTCCAGCAGGGACGTTCGACCTTCGGCGGCTTGGGCAGGGCGGTGTAGCGGGCCGGGTTGTGCGGCAGGCGGCGTTGCCGGACGGCGTCGTTGAGGGCGCTGGACAGGGTGGCGATGCAGCGGCGCAGGGTGACCGGGCCGCGGCCGACGGCGAGCTGGTCGCGCACGAACTGGCCGATGTGCTGGTGGCTGAGCCGCTCCAACTTGATTGCGCCGAGGGCAGGCGCGAGATCCTTGGTGACGTAGTCGGTGTAGCGGGCCATGGTGGTCGGCTTCAGGGTGCGGGCCTTCTCTTGTAGCCAGCGGCCCAGGTAGCTCGCGACGGTCTCACGATCGTCGAGGTAGACGCCGGTGCGTTCGCAGTCGAGCACCCGGGCGAGGGCGGCGCGGGCGTCGCTGCGGGTGGGGAAGCCGCCGCGGCGCATGGTGGCGCGCCGGCCGGACAGGGATGGCAGGTCGACGGCGAAGCCCCAGCTGCCGTGCCGTGGATTGGCGATCAGGCGGGGGCAGCGGGCGCCGAGCTGCTTGCCGGTGGTGTGGTCGCGGCAGGCGCAGCGGCGGTAGACCCGGCCGCGGTGCGGGTTCGGCCTCATGACGATCTCCCTGGTGGTTCGGTGTGCTTTCCACCAGCCTGTCCGGGCGCGACCACCCCGCGACCACCGGCCCCGTTTGTACTGGGTCAGCCGCCCGCCCGGTGCGGCCCCATCAAGGGGCGGGCAGTCACCGGTCGACTGAGAATCCAGGGCGACTCCACGGTCGGCGAGTAGCGGTTTCCTAATGACCAGCTCCGACGTTGACCGCAGGCCCGTGGCCTGCGGTTTCTTGTTTCTGGGCCTCGATCTCGTGGTCGCGAACGGCGGCCCGTGTGCTCGGCAGTTGAAGATCAGTCGGACCGTCGGTCCGGCGCCTTGAGCCAAGCTGGAAACCTCTGGAACAAGCGGCGAGCGATAACCTCGTGAGCCTCGGGGGGAGCGTGCACGGGTCGGCGCGCGCTCACGACGAGTGTGTGGTTTATGTCGCGTTCGTCGATCCGCGCCTTTCGGGCGCCGACCCTCGCCCGTGCCCATCAGGACACCGCCGGGCATGATAGGTGCTGGCGTAGCGAAGGGGTTCGGTGCAATGGTGCAACAGCCATCGCTGGCACCGCTGACGTTTCAGAGACGCCAGCCGAAACCGTCGACCCGGCTGCCCGGCTCGGACCGCGGCCGAATCCGGACAGCCTGATCGATCGGCACGCGCGCTGGTCGTGCCGGCACGTCCGCGGGTCTACCTCGCGGCGGTGGAGACGGCGTCGCCGCTGCCGTTCGGCCTGGCGACCGCAGCACGCGTGGGGACGTCGGGCGGTGTCGTCGAGGGCACGGCGGCGGCCGCCTCGCGGGTCAGGAAGGAGCTGAGTTCGCCGATGGTGCTCATCAGGGGAGCGGGGAACACCACGGTGCTGTTCTTGTCCACTGCGATCTCGACGAGGCTCTGGAGATTGCGCAGTTGCAGCGCCAGTGGGTGGGCCATCATGGTGTCCGAGGCGTCGCCGAGTGCGGCGGCGGCGAGGGATTCCCCCTCGGCGTTGATGATTTTCGCGCGCTTCTCCCGCTCGGCTTCGGCCTGGCGGGCCATCGCCCGCTTCATGCTCTCGGGCAGCTGGATGTCCTTGAGCTCCACGAGGGTCACCTCGACGCCCCACTCGCTGGTCGTACGGTCAAGGATCTCGCGGATGTCGACGTTGATGCGGTCGGTTTCGGACAGCGTCTCGTCCAGCGTGTGCTGACCGACGACCTTACGCAGTGTCGTCTGGGCGATCTGGTTGATCGCTGCCTGCACGTTCTCGATCGCGACGACCGACTTGACCGCGTCGACCACCCGGAAGTAGGCGACCGCGGACACGTCGACGCTGACGTTGTCGCGGGTGATGATGCCCTGGGACTGGATCGGCATGGTCACGATGCGCAGCGACACCCGGTGCAGGACGTCGACGACGGGGATGAGCAGCCGCAGTCCGGGTTCCCGGGATCCGATGACCCGGCCCAGACGAAACACCACGCCCCGTTCGTACTGCCTGACGATCCGCACCGCGAGCCCGAGGAGGGCCAGGAGTAGGACGATGACGAGAACGGTGATCAGGGTCTTCATCTGCTTGCTCCGCTCAATGTGACTCACGGATTCGCCCGCGCTGGCGGGTGCGGGTTCGATACAGTGACCCGGCGATCAGTCCACCGGGCTGCCGTCACCCGCCGGAATGCTGATCACAGCGCCGCCGTGGCGTCCGGCGGTGACATCTCGTGGCCCGAGGGACCTGTCGAAACGGCACTGCATACGGGTCCGGTCGAATATCCAATTGATAGTTCCGTCCCGACACGGTCGGCCAGCTTTGTGGCCCGCGTCAGCTCATTACGGTGCCGGCGTTCGTCGGGGCAATGCTCGATCACAGGTCTCGGTGGGGCGGGGCGACCAGCGGATGGCGTAGCGCGTCCCGCGCGGCGAGGACAGCCATCTCCTGCCGGTACTCTTCCCCCGATAGTGCACCGGCGAGCAGCCACGTGGTGAGTACGGCCTCGACTCGTTCGCCGTGCGAGTCGGCTCGGAAGATCACCTCGAGAATGGTCTGCGCGTCGACCTGTCCCGGCGACCTCGGCCGCAGGCCGGTCGTATCCCGGCGCCGCTGCCTGGCAATCCACCGGACAACTGATGGTGCGACGTCGGTGGTCGCCAGCAGCAGTGCCAGCACGATGAGGAACAAGACAGCGAACGCCATGTCGATCACCTCGTCGGCGTCCCAGGGTCCTTACCCATCCTGGCCCGGACAGTCCAGCTAGGAAGGGCTGAAGGTCCCTTGGTGTTTGTGCCCCGCGGCCGCCCGCAGGCCAGGGATGTGCCATGCCTGGGCAGGCGAAGCGACCGCGGCGTGAGGTCCGTGCGCCTTTCGGCCTCACGTGGCGCCGGCGAAGGTCACCGTTTCGCGCGGCCGGCAGTCAGGTGGGAATTCAGTGCCAGGAGTTGGTCGTAGCGACGTTGGACGTCTTCGCGGTCGGCCGGCTCGGGGTTGGAGTCGAGGTTGGCGCGTTGGATCATCGCCGCCTGCTCGAGCAGGACCTGGCGCTGCGCCGGGGTTGTGGTGTTCTGCATGATCTGGGTGAGGACCTGGAGTTGGCGGATCATCACGGCGGGCATGCCGCGGCTGGCCTGGCGGATCTTTTCGAAGGCCCGCTGGACGAGCCGGTCGTAGGTGACCGGGGCGGTGATGAGACGGACCTCGCCGTGGGCGTCGCGGTGGACCAGGTTCGGCTGCCACCGGCCGGCGATCTTGGTCAGGCTGTCGCCGAGCCAGTCGATGCAGGTCAACGCGGTGAAGGTGTCGTTGACCGCCGGGGACAGGGCCCGGATGGCGATCTCGACGAGTTGGTCGACGGCGAACGCGACATCCTGGGCCAGGGTCCGGTACGGGCCGGTGATGTGCGCGTGGGCCAGCGTGCGGGCCACCTGCCCGGCGGCCGTAGCCGGCCATACGGTTGCCAGCCGCTGGCCCTGGGTCAGGAAGTGCCCGGGGCGGTAGTGCACTTGGATGACGGCGTCGAAGCGGGCGGCGATGCGCACCAGTTCCCGGTGGCGGACGAGTTGCAGGTAGCCGCTGGCCGGTGCCGCGACGTAGCCGCCGCGCTCACGCATCCGGTCGGGCAGCCAGGCGGTGATCGCGCTGGCGTCGTCGATCCTGCCGGCGGTCGGGTCGCAGGCGGCGATGGGATCGCAGCCAGCGGTTTGGGCGTCGATGGCCTGGGACAGGTCCGCGGCGATGCCGGCGATCACTTGAGGTAGTTGGATCATCTGGGTGATGTGCTCGATGAAGTAGATCAGCACGGCGAGGTCGACGACCACGAGCCCGATGGTGGTGGTGATCGAAATGTGGGGCACGAAGTCACCGTGGGCGCCGGGGCCGATCGTCACCAGCGTCAGGATCGCGTACACGAAGGTGGCCACGAAGGTGCCCAGGGTTAGCTGAGCGCCGCGGTCGCGGATGAAGGTGCGCAGCATCCGGGGACCGAACTGGGTCGAGGTCAGCGTCAGCGCCACGATGATGATCGAGAAGACGACGCCGACCACGGTGATGACCGCGGCGGCCAGGGTGGCCAGGATCTGCCGGGCGGCGTCCGCGGTGCCGTTGATCACCCACGGCGGCAGCGCGACCCGGCTGCGGTAGGCGGCTTCATCCAGCGTCCGGGTCACCGCGAACAGCACGACCGCGCCGATGACCTCGATGGTCGGCACCAGCCACAGGTTCGTGCGCAGCGCCTCCCGGCGCCACGACGAGTCCACAAAGACTGCGCGCATCACTGCCCGTACCCGACGCTGAGATGCCGACAACGCTACCCCGCAGGCCCGGTGTTACGGGGTGTCTTCGGTCCGCTCGTGCTCAGCGGCGGAGCCCCTCGGCGAGCGGGCCGAGGGCGAGGATGAGGACGAAGTCGAGCGCGGTGAAGATCAGCACGAACGTGGTCACGAGGGTGACGAACAGCGGCCCGTGGGTGGGCAGGGTGCCGACGGTGACCGGGCGGGCTTGCTGGCGGGCGAGGCTTCCGGCCAGGGCGACGACGAACACGATTGGCAGGTAGCGGCCGACGAGCATGGTGACCGCGAGGGCGGTGTTGTAGAAGGTGGTGTCGGCGGTCAGTCCGGCGAAGGTGCTGCCGTTGCTGGTGGCGGAGCTGGTGAACGCGTAGGCGATCTCGGACAGGCCGTGCGGGCCGGGGTTGCCGATGGCTGCCCGCCCAGCCGGCAACGCGACCGCCACTGCTGTACCGATCAGGATGACCGCGGGCGTGCCGAGCAGGTACAGGGTGATCAGCTTCATCTCGCGGGCCTCCAGCCGCTTGCCCAGGTACTCGGGGGTTCGGCCGACCATGAGCCCGGCGATGAACACCGCGAGCAGGGAGACGATCACCAGGCCGTACAGGCCGCTGCCGGCGCCGCCGGGGGCGACCTCGCCCAGCATGATCGTGGCCAGCAGTGTGCCGCCGCCGAGGCTGGCGAAGCTGTCGTAGCTGGCGTTGGCCGCGCCGTCGGCGCTGGCGGTGGCGGCCGTGCCGAACAGGGCGCTGGCAGGCGGCCCGAACCGGGTCTCGGTGCCCTCTGCGGCGGCGCCGGCCGCGGTGAGCGCGGTGTCGTGGTGGGCGTGCTCGGCGACGCTGGTGGCGGCCAGCGACGCGGCGAACAGCAGCCCGACCACCGTGAGCAGCGCCCAGCCCTGCCGGCGGTCGCCGACGAGGCGGCCGTAGGTACGGATGAACGCGGTCGGCACCAGCAGCATCAGGATGATCTCGATGGCGTTGGTGAACGCCGTTGGGTTTTCGTACGGGTGGGCGCTGCCCGCGTTGAACAGTCCGCCGCCGTCGCCGGACAGCAGCTTGATCGGCTCCCAGGATCCGACCAGCCCGTCGGGGATGGTCTGCCGGTGGCCGGCCAGGGTGGTGACGGTGCGCGAGGTTCCCGGGCTCTGCAGGACGCCGCAGGCGATGAGCAGCACGCCGGACACCACCGACAGGGGTAGCAGGATCCGGACGATGCTGCGCGTGAGGTCGACCCAGAAGTTGCCCACCCCGTCGTGCAGGCTGCGGGTCAGCCCGCGGATGAGCGCGAGCCCGGCGGCCAGGCCGACGGCGGCGCTGACGAACGCCTGGGTGCCCAGTCCGGCTTCCTGCGCGAGGTGCCCGAGCGTGGCCTCGCCGGCGTAGTTCTGCCAGCTGGTGTTGGTGGTGAAGCTGACCGCGGTGTTGAACGCCAACGGTGCCGGCACGCTACCGTGCCCTTGCGACATGGGAAGGTACGACTGCAGGCGCAGCAGCGCGTACAGCAGCAGCACGCCGACGCCCGAGACGGCCAGCAGTGAACCCAGGTAGTACTGCCAGCGCTGGTCGGCGGCGGGGTCGATTCCGCACAGCCGGTAGATGGCCGCCTCGACGCGCCAGTGCCGGCCGGCGGTGTAGACGCGTGCCATGTGGTCGCCCAACGGCACGTGCAACGCGCCGACGACGGCGACGACCACGACGGCCTGGAGCCAGCCGGCCATCGCACCCCCTCCCCAGCCGGGCCTACGGTGGCCGGCGGCCCGGCTCCCACCGGTGTTCGGGCTTCGCCGGACGCCCGGCGCGCCCGGCCCCTACCCCTCGCCCTGCCCCTTGACGCGGCTGCAGGCGGTGCCATCACCTGGGCAGGTACCTCGGGCGGCGGTGGTTGGCCTAGCCGATGGGGCCGGGCGCGCGCGTCGGCGATCACTCGGTTGCCAGGCGCTGTGTGTCCCCAACGTCGTAGAGGAGGGCGCGTTCCCGGGCGACGCGAAGCTGGTCGAGGAAGGTCCGCAGCAGGGTCGCGTCGGCGTCGGTGAGCCGGGTTCCGGCCAGCGCGAGGACACGTCCGCAGGCGATTTCGACGCTGTACCCAGCCTCGTCGGGGTGTTCCAGGCGGGTCCTGCCGGCGGCCGCTTCCACCTGCCAACCCGCGTCCTGCCGGTCGAGCAGGGTGACGGCGTCGAGATCGAAGGTGCGCCGGATCGAGCCGACCACCGCGGTGAGGCCGTCGGGGGCGGCCACGCTGTCGGCGGCCAACCGGGCCAGATTGTCGGCCTCGGCGTTCGCGCGAGCCACCTGTACTCCTTGCCGGGTGAGCAGGTCGATCAGCCCGCCGACGGCGACGGAGACAATCGCGAAGGTGGCCAGCCCGACGAGGTCCACCAGGCGCGCGATGCGCAAGCTGTGCAGCGGCTGGGTGTAGAAGAAGTCGGCGGACACGAAGGCGACCGCCGTGGCCAGCAGGGCGGGGCGGACCCCGCCCAGCAGGGCCACCGCCACCACGGCGGCCAGCGCGCAGAGCAAGGCTCCGGCGAGCCCCAGCGACGACCGCAGCGGCACCAACCCGAGGGTGATCACCGCCGGGGAGACCACGGCAAGCACCCAGGCGGTCAATCGCCGCTGCGCCGGTAGCGCGACACGCCGCGGTGGTGGCGGGGCCGCCAGCCCGGCCGGCACGACGTGCTTGGCGGGCCGGCGGGCCGGGATCACGTGCACCTCGATCGGCCCGGCGTCGCGGATCGCTTTGTTGATCACCGAGCCGTGCAGCAGCTCCTGGCGGCGGGAGCGGCGGGTGGCGCCCAGGACCACCTGACGGGCGCTCTCGCCGCGTGCGAAGTCCAGCACGGTGGTGGCCACGTCGATGCCGGCCAGCTCGGCGTACCGGCCACCCAGTTCGGCAAGCAGTCGGCGCTGGCCGGCCAGCCACGCCGGCTCGGCCTCGGTCAGCCCGCTGGGTTCGCGCACGTGCACGCCGACCAGTTCACCGCCGACGGTGGCGGCGATCTGCGATGCCCGCCGCAGCACATGCTCGCCTTCGGGCGCCCCGGTCAGTGCGGCCACGACCCGCTCGGTCGACGCCCGTCGCGCCCCCGTGTCACCTGCCGCGGCACGGTGGGCGGCGTCGAGCAGATCGCGCTCGTCCAGCCAGCCGAGCGCCATTTCCCGCAGCGCGGCGAGCCGGTCCGCATCGAAGAAGGCGCTCAGCGCCGTCGTCGCGGTGCCGGCGGTCAACACGTCGCGGTCGGCGATGCGGGCGCGTAGCTGCCCGGGCGTGATGTCGATGAACTCCACCCGGTCGGCGGCCGCCACCACCGCATCGGGCACCGTCTCGCGCTGGGCGACGCCGGTGAGCGTTTCCACGGCGTCGTGGAGACTGTCGAGGTGCTGCACGTTCAACGACGTGATCACGTCGATACCCCCGTCGAGTAGCTCCTCGACGTCCTCCCAGCGCTTGTCGTGCCGGCTGCCGGGCGCGCAGCTGTGCGCCAGCTCGTCCACCAGCGCCACCGCCGGATGCCGGGCGAGCAGCCCGTCTACGTCCAGTTCGTCGAAGGTCATCACCCGGTGGCGGAGCTGTCGCGGCGGGACACGCTCCAACGTCTGCAGCATCGCCTCGGTGTCGGCACGGCCGTGGGTCTCCACCAGCCCGGCGACCACGTCCACGCCGGCGCCGGTCAGCCGCCTGGCCTCGGCCAGCATGGCGTAGGTCTTACCGGCCCCCGGGCCGATGCCCAGAAATACGTGCAGCCGGCCCCGCGGCGACGTCGGCCGGGTGTCGCCCGGCGAGGTGTGCGTACGCATCACGTCGAACCTCCACCTCCGGCGACGCGCCACGGTCGGCTCCACTCACGCACCGCACGGGGGCGCCCCACACCATCGTGACGCCCAGCCGGGCACACGACGAGGCTGCCGCCTGTGCAGGCGTGTAGAAGTCCCGTCAATATTCGGCCCGTCGCCGTAGACAACCCGTCAAAGGACCCTGCGCGGCCGACCCGGGTCTGACTTCACTTGAACTGTGGACGCGAAAGACGCCGTGGCCGGACTGACCGGGAGGCTGCCGGTAACAGCGCGCGGATGGCGTGCCCGGTGGGTGCCGACCGGCGACGGGCGCTGCCCGAGGGGCATCGCGGTGGCGTCCGGAGCGGTCTGCGTGACAGCGGCAGCGGAACTGGCGGCGGTGTTGGCCCGCACGCCGTGCCCCCGTCTGGGGTTGCTCACGGCGGCGGTTGCGGTGGTCGCGGTACTGGCCGGCGACGGCCGGGCCGCGCTCGCGGTGGCCGGCGTGGCGTGGCCGGTGGGCAACGGGTTTCTGGTCAACCGGTACGGGGAGCTCAGCTGGCACGGATGGCTCGACGGGTGGTTCGTGATCGGCCTGCTGGCGGCCGCTGCGACGGGCACGGTCACCGGCGCGGCGCGGCGCGCCCTGCGCCAGCGGCGGCGTTGGCACCCGTTCGCGGTGTTGCTCGGGGCGCAGGCTGGGCGGCTACAGCCGATGCCGCGGCTCCGGTCGCACCGCACGACCACGGGGTAGGGGCCACCCGTAGCGACGAGGAGATGGGGAGACAGGCGTGTTGGACGTGATGTTCGTGCTGCTGACGGTGGCGCTGTTCGCCGTGCTGGCACTCGCGGTGCGGGCGGTGGAGCGGCTGTGAACGCCGAGAACACGGTGGGCCTTCTCTTGGCGGTCGGTCTGGTCGTCTACCTGGTGGTCGCGTTGTTGTTTCCGGAGCGGTTCTGATGAGCGACACGGCGGCCGGCGTGCTCTTCGTCGCCGTGCTGGTGGTCGCGTTGGCGGCGGCCTACCGGCCGCTGGGTGACTACATGTACCGGGTGGTGACGTCGGCCCGGCACCTGCGCGCCGAGCGGGTGGTGTACCGGGTGGTCGGGGTCAACACGGACGGCGAGCAGCCCTGGACGGTGTACGCCCGCAGCGTGCTGGCGTTCTCCGCGGTGTCGGTGCTGGTGCTGTATGCGTTCCTTCGGCTGCAGAACCGGCTGTGGCTGTCGCTGGGCTTCCCGGCGGTGCCGCCGGCCGGGGCGTGGAACACCGCGGTCAGCTTCGTCACCAACACCAACTGGCAGTGGTACTCCGGCGAGGCCACCCTGGGGCACCTGGTGCAGATGGCCGGGCTGACGGTGCAGAACTTCGCCTCCGCCGCGGTCGGCATCGCGGTGGCGGTGGCGCTGGTGCGCGGGTTCGCCCGCCGCCAAACGACGCAGGTGGGCAACTTCTGGGTCGACCTGGTGCGCATCGTGGTGCGCGTGCTGCTGCCGATCTCGGCGGTCGCGGCGATCGTGCTGATCGCCGGCGGCGCGGTGCAGAACCTGGCGAGCGGCCACGAGGCGCACACCCTCGCCGGCGCCACCCAGCACGTCACCGGTGGTCCGGTGGCCAGCCAGGAAGCCATCAAGGAACTGGGCACCAACGGCGGCGGTTTCTACAACGCCAACAGCGCCCACCCGTTCGAAAACCCCACCGCCTGGACCAATTGGCTGCAAGTCTTCCTGCTGCTGGTGATCCCGTTCAGCCTGCCCCGCACATTCGGGCGCATGGTCGCCAGCAACCGGCAGGGCTACGCCATCGTCGCCGCGATGGCGACCCTCGCCCTCGGCAGCGTGGTCACGATCAACGTGCTGCAGGGGCTGCACCCCGGCACCGTGCCGAGCGCGGTGGGCGCGGCCAGCGAGGGCGTCGAGACCCGGTTCGGGGTGCTCAACTCGGCCACCTTCGCCAGCGCGACCACCCTCACCTCCACCGGCGCGGTCGACTCCGCCCACGACTCCTACACCGCGCTGGGCGGCGGCGTGACGATGCTGAACATGATGCTCGGCGAGGTCGCGCCCGGCGGGACCGGGTCGGGCCTGTACGGCATGCTCATCCTCGCCGTGCTCACGGTGTTCGTCGCCGGGCTGATGGTCGGGCGCACCCCCGAGTACCTGGGCAAGAAGATCGGCGCCCGCGAGGTCAAGTTCGCCTCGCTGTACTTCCTGACCACCCCGGCGGTGGTACTGGTCGGTGCCGCCACGGCGATGGCGGTGCCCAGTGCCCGAGCGGCGATGCTCAACTCCGGCGCGCACGGCCTGTCGGAGGTGCTGTACGCGTTCACCTCGGCGGCCAACAACAACGGCTCGGCGTTCGCCGGCCTGTCGGTCAACACCACCTGGTACAACATCGCACTAGGACTGGCGATGCTGCTCGGCCGGTTCCTGCCGATGGTCTTCGTGCTCGGCCTGGCCGGCTCGCTGGCGCGGCAGACGCCGGTACCTGCCTCTGCTGGCACGCTCAAGACCTACCAGCCGCTGTTCGTGGGCATGCTGGTGGGCGTGACCGCCATTCTGGTGGCCCTGACGTTCCTGCCCGCCCTGGCCCTCGGCCCCCTCGCGGAGGGCCTGCGGTGACATCGCGACAAGGAAACCTCATGACCGTCACCAACGTCGACAGGCCGCGGTCGCGGCGGCAGGCCGAACCCGGCCCGGGCCGGGTCTCCGGCGGCCTGCTCGATCCCCGACAGCTGCTGACGTCCACCCCGGACGCGCTGCGCAAGCTCAACCCCGCCACACTGTGGCGCAACCCGGTCATGTTCATCGTCGAGGTCGGGTCGGTGTTCACCACCCTGCTGGCGATCGCCCACCCCAGCGTGTTCGCGTGGCTGACCACCAGCTGGCTGTGGCTGACCGTGGTGTTCGCCAACCTCGCCGAGGCGGTCGCCGAAGGCCGGGGCAAGGCGCAGGCCGACACGCTACGCCGGGCCAAGAAGGACACCATCGCCCGCCGCCTGCGCAACTGGACGCCCGGCGCCGACCGGCTCGACGAGGAGGCCGTGCCGGCGCAGCAGTTGCGTCTCGGGGACATCGTCGTGGTCGAGGCCGGACAGGTCATCCCCGGTGACGGCGACGTGATCGAGGGCATCGCCAGCGTCGACGAGTCCGCGATCACCGGCGAGTCCGCGCCGGTGATCCGGGAGTCCGGCGGGGACCGGTCGGCCGTCACCGGCGGCACGAAGGTGCTCAGCGACCGCATCGTCGTGCGCATCAGCCAGAAACCGGGGGAGAGCTTCATCGACCGGATGATCGCTCTGGTCGAGGGCGCCAACCGGCAGAAGACCCCCAACGAGATCGCGCTGAACATCCTGCTCGCCGCCCTGACCATCATCTTCCTGCTCGCGGTCGCCACGCTCCAGCCGCTGGCGATCTACTCGAAGGGCGTGCAGGCGTTCGCCCCGGACAGCCCCGCGTTGACCGCGCACGGCGTGACCGGCATCGTCCTCGTGTCGCTGCTGGTGTGCCTGATCCCGACCACCATCGGGGCGCTGCTGTCGGCCATCGGCATCGCTGGCATGGACCGCCTGGTGCAGCGCAATGTCCTGGCCATGTCCGGCCGGGCCGTCGAGGCCGCGGGCGACATCAACACCCTGCTGCTGGACAAGACCGGCACCATCACGCTGGGCAACCGGGAGGCTGAAGGCTTCACGCCGGTCGACGGCGTCGACGAGAAGGTGCTCGCCGACGCCGCGCAACTGTCCAGCCTGGCCGACGAGACGCCGGAGGGACGCTCGGTCGTCGTCTACGCCAAGCAGCACTATGGTCTGCGCGAACGCCAGCTCGGCGAACTGACCTCCGCCACGTGGGTGCCGTTCACCGCGCAGACCCGGATGTCCGGCGTCGACCTCGACGACGAGGCCGGTTCCCGCCGGATCCGTAAGGGCGCCGCCGGCGCGGTCCTCAAATGGGTCCGTGACAACGGCGGGCACACCAGCGACCAGGTCGCCACGGTGGTGGACGGGATCAGCGCCAGCGGCGGCACGCCGCTGGTGGTAGCCGAGGCCCACGGTGGCCAGCCGGCCCGCGCCCTGGGCGTGATCGGCCTCAAGGACGTGGTCAAGGCCGGGATGCGGGATCGTTTCGACGCGATGCGCCGCATGGGCATCCGCACCGTCATGATCACGGGCGACAACCCGCTGACCGCCCGGGCGATCGCCGCCGAGGCCGGCGTGGACGACTTCCTGGCCGAAGCCAAGCCCGAAGACAAGATGGCGCTGATCAAGAAGGAGCAGGAGGGCGGCAAGCTGGTCGCGATGACCGGCGACGGCACCAACGACGCCCCGGCTCTGGCCCAGGCCGACGTCGGGGTAGCCATGAACACCGGCACGTCGGCGGCCAAGGAGGCCGGCAACATGGTCGACCTCGACTCCGACCCGACCAAGCTGATCGAGATCGTCCAGATCGGCAAACAATCGTCCAGATCGGCAAACAGCTGCTCATCACCCGCGGTGCGCTGACCACGTTCTCGATCGCCAACGACATCGCCAAGTACTTCGCGATCATCCCGGCGATGTTCGCCGCCGTCTACCCGGGGCTCGACCGGCTCAACATCATGCGTCTGCACAGCCCGACCTCGGCGATCCTGTCCGCGGTCATCTTCAACGCCCTCGTCATCGTGGCGCTGATCCCCCTGGCGCTGCGCGGCGTGCGCTACACCCCGTCGAGCGCGGCCGCGATGCTGCGCCGCAACCTGCTCGTCTACGGCCTCGGCGGGATCATCGCGCCGTTCATCGGCATCAAGCTCATCGACCTGCTCGTCCAGTTCGTCCCCGGGATGTGAGCCATGCTCCGGCTGCCCTGGCTGTCCCAGCACCTCGCCGCACTACGCGTGCTGCTCGTGTTCACCGTGCTCACCGGTGTCGCCTACCCACTGGTAGTCACCGCCGTCGCCCAGCTCCCCGGACTGTCGCACCAGGCAAACGGCTCGCTACTCACCGACGGGCACCGCACCGTGGGCAGCGCCCTCATCGGCCAGTCCTTCACCGACGCCCGCGGCAAACCCCTCGCGCAGTACTTCCAGTCCCGCCCCTCGGCGGCCGGAACTGGCAACGGGTACGACCCGACCGCCAGCGGCGCCTCCAACCTCGGCCCCGACAACGTCGTCGACCGCGGCCCGGACAAGCCCAGCCTGCTCACCCAGATCTGCGACCGCAGCCGGGCAGTCGGCGCCCTGGAAGGGATCGACGGGCGCCGCCCGTACTGCACGGCCGGTGGGGTCGGGGCGGTGCTCGCGGTGTTCCGGCGCGGTGGCGTCACCGGGCCGGTGACCCGGGTGGTCAGCCTCAACGAGACCTGCCCGGCCGTATCGTTCGTCACCCGCTACCTCGGCGTCGCCGTGGAGTGCGCGCACCCCGGCGTGGACTACTCCCGCGGTATCGTCACCCCGGTACGCGGCGACGCCCCAGCCGTGCCGGCCGTGCCCCCAGACGCGGTCACCGCCAGCGGCAGCGGCCTCGACCCGCACATCAGCCCGGCGTACGCGCGACTGCAGGCGGCACGGGTGGCCCGGGTCCGCGGCGTCGACGTCGCGGCTGTGCTGAAGTTGGTCGACGCGCACACCACGGGCCGGGCCCTCGGGTTCCTGGGCCAGCCGGCGGTCAACGTCGCCGCGCTCAACCTCGACCTGGACCAGCGGTACCCGTACCGCAGGTGACGCGCGGCGTCGGGCGGCCGGCGCGGAAGGGAGCGGCGAAACATGGCTCGCGGTCAGCTGCGCGTCTACCTCGGCGCCGCCCCCGGCGTCGGCAAGACCTACAAGATGCTCGAGGAAGGCCAGCGTCGCCGCGAGCGTGGCACCGACGTGGTCGTCGGCTTCGTCGAGTGCCACGGCCGCAAGCACACCGAGGCCCTCGTGGACGGCCTGGAGGTGGTACCCCGCAAGACGATCACCTACCGGGGCGCGGCGTTCACCGAGATGGACCTCGACGCCGTGCTCGCCCGCCGCCCACAAGTCGCGCTGGTCGACGAGCTGGCCCACACCAACGTGCCTGGCTCGGGCAACGCCAAACGGTGGCAGGACATCCAGCAACTCCTCGACGCCGGTATCGCCGTCATCACCACCGTCAACATCCAGCACCTGGAATCGCTCAACGACGTCGTCGCGCAGATCGCCGGGGTACCGCAACGCGAAACCGTCCCCGACGAGGTCGTGCGCCGGGCCGAGCAGATCGAACTGGTCGACATGACCCCCGAGGCGCTGCGCCGGCGGATGGCCCACGGCAACGTCTACACCCCGGACAAGATCGACGCGGCACTCAGCAACTACTTCCGCTTCGGCAACCTCACCGCGCTGCGCGAACTGGCCCTGCTGTGGCTGGCCGACAAGGTCGACGAACAGCTCGACCGCTACCGCGCCGAACACCACATCGACACGACCTGGGAGACCCGCGAACGGGTGGTCGTCGCGCTCACCGGCGGCCCCGAGGGCGACACGCTCATCCGCCGGGCCACCCGCATCGCCGACCGCAGCACGGGCGCGGACCTGCTCGCCGTGCACGTCGCCCGCGGCAGCGGGCTGGCCGGCGCCGACCCGGCGCACCTGGCCCGCCAACGCGCGCTCGTCGAAAGTCTGGGCGGCACCTACCACCAGGTCGTCGGCGACGACATCCCGGCCGCGCTGCTCGACTTCGCCCGCGGCGTCAACGCCACCCAGCTCGTGCTCGGCGCCAGCCGCCGCGGCCGCCTCGCGCAGCTCTTCTCCCCCGGGGTGGGGGTGACCACCACCGCCGAGTCCGGCCCGATCGACGTGCACCTGGTCACCCACGAGGAGGTCAAACGCGGTCGGGTGCCGATCGCCCTCACCCGGGGACTGACGCTGCGTCGGAGGCTGGCCGGGTTCGCCCTCGCCGCGGTCGCGCTCCCGCTGCTGACCGCCGCGCTCACCCAGCTGCGTGGCCAATTGACGCTGTCCAACGACATCCTGCTCTACCTGGCCGCCGTCGTCGCGGTTACGCTCGTCGGCGGCCTGTACCCCGCACTGCTGGCCGCGGTCGCCGGGTTCGCGCTGCTCAACTGGTACTTCACCCCGCCCATCCACGAGTGGACCATCGCCGAGCGAGAGAACATCCTCGCCCTCGCGGTCTTCCTGCTGATCGCGGTATCGGTCAGCACCGTCGTCGACCTGGCCGCCCGACGCACCAGCGAGGCCGCCCGCGCCCGCGCCGAGGCCGGAACACTGTTCACCCTCGCCGGCAGCGTGCTGCGCGGCAGCCGCCCCCTGCCCGCGCTGCTCGACCAACTGCGCGAGACCTTCCAGCTGACCGGCGTCACCCTGCTGGAGCGCCGCCCCGACGCCCGACCCGGCCCGGACGTGCAGCGCGACCCCGCCGCCTGGCGGGTAGCGGCCGCCGTCGGCGACCAGCCGTGCCTGACCCCGGCGCAGGGCGACGCCGACGTCGCCGTCGACGACCAGATCGCCCTGGTGCTGCGCGGACACCCCCTCGCCGCCGCCGACCGGCGGCTCGTCGAGGCGTTCGCCGCCCAGGCCGCCATCGCGCTGCGCCAGGAACGCCTCGCCGAGCAGGCCGCCGCCGTCGGACCGCTGGCCGAGGTCGACCGGCTGCGCACCGCCCTGCTGTCCGCCGTCAGCCACGACCTGCGCACCCCGCTGGCCTCGGCGAAGGCCGCGGTCAGCAGCCTGCGCAGCCCCGACGTGGAATTCAGCGACGCCGACCGCGACGAACTGCTCGCCACCGCCGAAGAATCCCACGACCGGCTCGGCCGGCTGGTCGACAACCTGCTCGACATGAGCCGCCTGCAGGCCGGCGCCCTGGCTGTGTTCCCGCAGCTGATCAGCCTGGCCGAAGCCATTCCCGCCGCCGTCGACGAGCTCGGCGACGCCGGCCGCGCCATCACCCTCCGCATCCCCGACGGCCTGCCCGAGGTGCGCGTCGACCCGGCCCTGTTCGAACGGGCCCTGGTCAACGTGCTGTCCAACGCGGTCCGCTACAGCCCGCCCGACCATCCCCCGATGATCACCGCCAGCGCGCACGGCGGCCAGGTCGAGGTACGCGTGATCGACCACGGGCCGGGCGTTCCCGCCACCGACTGGGACCGCATCTTCGCGCCCTTCCAGCGCCTCGGTGACCGCGACAACGCCACCGGCGTCGGCCTGGGGCTGGCGCTGTCCCGCGGCCTGGTGGAAGCCATGGGCGGTACCCTGAATCCGGACGTCACCCCGGGCGGCGGGCTCACCATGATCCTGACGCTGCCGGCCGCCCCACCGCCAGCTGACCGCAGCTTCGACCGGGCCATCCTCGAGCCCCTCGACTCCTCGCCGGCTAGCAGTGACGGAGCCACCCCATGACCCGCGTGCTCATCGTCGATGACGAACCGCAGATCCTGCGCGCCCTGCGCATCAACCTGCACGCCCGCCACTACGACGTCGTCACCGCCGCCGACGGCGCCGAAGCCCTACACGCCGCCGCCACCCACCGCCCCGACCTGGTCATCCTCGACCTCGGACTGCCAGACATGGACGGCGCCGAGGTCATCCGCAAGCTGCGCACCTGGACCCCGGTCCCCATCCTCATCCTCTCCGGACGCCTAGACAGCCGCCAGAAAGTCGACGCCCTCGACGCCGGCGCCGACGACTACGTCACCAAACCCTTCAACGTCGACGAGCTGCTCGCCCGCGTCCGCGCCGTCACCCGACGCCTCACCAGCCCGGAGGTACCACCAGGCGCGCGTATCGGCCGCTACACCATCGACCTCGCCAGCCACCGGGTGCAAGCCGACAACGGCACTACCGTCCACCTCACGGCCACCGAATGGCAGCTGCTGACCGTGCTGATCCGCAACCCCGGCAAGCTGGTCAGCCAACGACAACTGCTCCAGGAGGTCTGGGGACCCACCTACAAAACCGAAACCCAGTACCTGCGCCAGTACATGGTTCACCTGCGCCGCAAACTCGAATCCGACCCCAGCCGGCCCTGTCACCTGCTCACCGAACCCGGCATGGGCTACCGGTTCCAGCCCTGATCGCACGACGGGTTCGTCCATCGCCGGCGGCGCTGTGATCCGGGCGTTGTGCGGATATCAACGCAGGAGGGCGGTAGCGTCGATGACCTCGGCCAGGTACTCGGGGCACTCCTCGGTGGTGAGGTGACCGGCGTCCGTCACCACGCCGAGGCCGACGCCCAACTTCTCCCGGAACGCCGCCCGAAGCCGCGCGGTGGGCAGGAAACAGTCCTGCTCACCGACAATTACCGCACACGGCACATCCCGCCACCGCTCCACCATGGCCAGCGGCAACGGCGAGGGCGCACCGCTGCTGCGGCTGTGCCGGGCCACCAGCGTCATCCATTCCACGTGCGCGTCGCTCGGCTCGTGCACCGTACCTCGCGATCGGTCCTGGCCGGGCTGGAGCGGCGCGGGAAAGATGTCTGTAGGCAGTTCACCCGGAGAGCGGTCCGGACTGGCTGACAGACGCCGCACTTGATCGAGCGTGGTAACAGACGTGGTAACAATGAAGATCACGAAGTGGCGGACGAGATGGCATGGGGAGACAGTGAAGAGCCGAAGACTGCCGTTCTGTCCGTTTCTATGTAGCTATCAGCACTGTCCAACATGGCATAGCAGAATCGTTATATAGCTGGGGGTCAAGGGGTCGTCGGTTCAAATCCGGCCGTCCCGACGCAGGTCACAGGCTTGATCCAGATCTTTGGATTGACCCTGGGGACCACGTTGATCTTTGCTGGGCGTTCCTGGCGTACCTTGACCGGCGGTCAAGAAAGCAGACTGGTCACGATGGCCGCGCCGGCGGCGAGTACCGACCGTCCGCGATGCATCGCGCTGAGCGGGACAGTTGTTAGGCAGTTACGCCGGTCGAGCTTCAGACCGTGACCTGCGGCGGCACCTACTGTGACCACACCTTCCCGATCTCGGCGGCGACCGCGGTGCCTTGGGCGCGTCCAGCTCGTGCGGCGTCGGCCCTCCGCGTGATGTCCATGGGGTTTCGGCCCATAGCCCTGCGCGACGCCCGGTCGGGAACCACCAGGGCCACCCGCGTCGTCTTCTCCAACTCCGCCACCTGGGCCTTGACGCTGGGGATCGGGCCGGAACCGCTCGCTACAGGCGAAATCACGAGGACCCGGTCATAGCCGGTAGCGAGGTCAGCGTTGGCACACGAGGCGACGCCACCATCGATGTACACCCGCCCGCCAATCCGAACTGGAGGCCGAAATCCAGGTGCGGCCGCGCTCGCGGCCACCGCGTCGATCAGAGAAACCTCGCCGTTGTTGGAGAAGGGGACTCGCTCGCCCGACGCCGCGTCCACCGCGATGATCATCAAGAGCTGGTCGGGCCAGGTGTGCACCGGCAGTCGGGCGGCGATCTCTTCGCGCTACTCGACTGCCGGCTGGGTAGCGGCTGCCAACGCGAACTCACCGACACGCACGCGGTACCGGTGCTGCTCGCGGTTGCGCAACAAGAGCCACGCCAATCGGAGCATGGCCGACACGGGCGCCTTGGTCGCAGCCGGTCCACCCCCGTCGAGTTGGGTGAGGTACAGCCGCTCCAGGCCAGCGCCGGTGGAGACCTGGGCTCCGACCAGTGCGCCTGCCGACGTACCGATTACCGCGTCAGCCGCAGTGATATCGAGGTGGGAGTCAGCCAGCCCAGCAAGGATGCCTGCCTCCCAGGCAAGTCCGGTCGCCCCACCGCCGCCCAGCACAAGTGCCCTGCCGCCCATGCGCGCCTCCCCATAGATTCGCGACGGTCAGTATCGCGCACCGCCGGTGCATGTGCAGTCCCGAGGCTTTTCCGCCACCACCGGTACAGATCCCTCGCTGAGAACGCGAAGCATGCCGGGGCATGCGTGGGCCACAAGCAGAGGATCAGCCGGGGTAGCTCAGGTCACAGGAGACCGCGATGATCAGTGTCAGTGCCGGCCGGGACGCAATCCTCATGCAATTCCCAAGCTGACGCTACGTGCTGAGGCTTCCGGGCGGTCCGGGCGCACGCGGAGAGTCGGCGGCCCGGGAAGCCGCCCGGCCTCCCGGTGGTCGGCCGGCCGGGAAGCCGGATTTCTGCTGCCGGCAAGCCGCGTACCCGCGCTTGGTCGGCCGGGACTGCTGGGGACCATCCGGGGACCACACGTTGTGCGCGATGCCGAACGTGCAGCACCTCGCGACACGTCAGTCGGGGAGGTATAGCGCGTTTGACGTGCGGGAACGTGTAGCGCAACGTCCTGGGGGTCAAGGGGTCGTCGGTTCAAATCCGGCCGTCCCGACGCAGGTCACGGGCTTGATCCAGGTTTCTGGTTGCGCAGCTGGATGCGGGCGGTGGGTACCTCGATGACGTCGCTCATCGGCGACACCGCCAGATTCTCGTTGACCGCGGTCAGCAGGACAGCCGACAGCGCCTCGCCGGCACGCAGCCAGGCCACGGGATCGTCGGCGTCACCGGCGAGCACCGCGTAGGTCGCCGCCTCGTCGTGGCCGTGCCCGGGGCGAGCGCGCCGGTGCCCTCGATACCGAACTCTCGTACCGGCACGACGCGGGGCATTGGCGGAGTCGCGGTGTCGGCTGGTACGCCGGATCCGCCGGCTTCCGCTTCTCGGGTCCAATGGGCGAGTTCGGAGCGGTAGGCCAGTTCGGCGCTCTGCACCGTCTGGGCGCGGGATACCGCGGCCGCTAACGCTGGGATGTCCTCCGCGCGCATCAGGTACAGGTGAGCCCCTTGGCCTTCGGCGGCGTCGCGGAGTCGGCCGAGCGCGTCGGCCGATACGGGTTGGTCGGTGAACAGTCGCCGGTCGGTGTGTCGGATCAGCGTGGCCTGGTAGCGCCGGATGTCGGCCGGTGTGGGTGCGCGATGGCCGGTGATCCGGATACGCGAGAGTAGGTCGGGGCGGGCCGGGTCGGGTAGCCGGTCAACCGCGTCGGTGCGGCCCTCGGCGGCTAGGGCTGTGCGGGCGTGGTGCAGGGCGATTCCGCAGCTGAGTGTGGTCAGCCGGTGGTCGGGGTCGGTGACCGGCAGCTGGCGGTCCGGGTCGGCTGACAGCTCGAGGATGTCGGGTCCAACACGCCAGCGCCAGGGCTGAGTGTTGAAGATCGACGGTGCGCGCAGCGCGGCTTCCGCCGCCGTTGTGAGCGCGTCGGTGGCGGTGGTGGGCATGGCGTGGCCTCCTCGTCGGGGTCGTATCCGCAGCGTCGGCTGCGCGACGGTGATGCCCCTAGAGTCACTTGTGACCACAGCCTGAGGACCTTCGACCCTAACCGCTGGCGGGCATGCTCGGGTCGGATGGAGGTGACCGTCCGGAGGGACGCGCTATGCCCATGCTGCTGAACTCGCTCCAGCCGCTGGTCGCGACCCTGCGCGAAGACGGGTACCGGGTGGTCGGGCCGACGGTCCGGGACGGCGCGATCGTGCTGGCCGAGATCGACAGCGCCGACGCGCTGCCCTACGGCTGGGGCGTCACCCTTTCCCCGGGCGGATACCGGCTGCGTGAGCGCGATGATCGGGCGGCATTCGCCAACTCGGCCGGGCCGCAGTCGTGGAAGCAGTTCCTGCACCCGCCGCGTCAGCAGCTCTGGTCGGCGGAGCGCGAGAGTGACGGCAGCTTCACTGTCACCGAGCCGGCGTACGAGCCGCCCCGGTACGCGTTCCTCGGGGTGCGCCCGTGTGATCTGCGGGCGATCGCCGTGCTGGATCACGTCCTCGGTGCCGGGGCGGACAGCCGGTACGCCCGGCGGCGGGAGGGGATCTTCATCGTCGCGGCCAACTGCACCGAGCCGGGGGAGACCTGCTTCTGCGTGTCGGCCGGGGGAGGCCCGGGCGCCGAAGACGGCTACGACCTGGCCCTGACCGAGCTGGCCGACGGCGACGGTCTCCGGTACGTGGTCGACGCCGGCAGCGACGCGGGCCGGTACCTGCTCGACCGGCTGCCCCATGAGGTTGCGGAGCCGGACGACACGGCCCGCGCCCGGAAAGCGGTCGAGGTCGCGGCCGAGCGGATGGGCCGCACGCTCCCGGCGGCCGACCTGCGGGCGCTGCTGGCCGGTACCCTCGAGGCGGCCCGGTGGGACGACGTGGCGGCCCGCTGCCTGTCCTGCGGGAACTGCACGATGGTGTGCCCGACCTGCTTCTGCACGAGCGCCGAGGACACGACCGACCTCACCGGGGATCACGCCGAGCGGTGGCTGCGCTGGGAATCCTGCTTCGACCTGGACTTCTCCTACCTGCACGGCGGCCCGGTGCGCTCGTCGCGGCGCAGCCGGTACCGGCAGTGGCTGACTCACAAGCTGGGCACCTGGCATGACCAGTTCGGCGAGTCCGGCTGTGTCGGCTGCGGCCGGTGCATCGTGTGGTGTCCGGTGGGAATCGACATCACCGAGGAGACGCACGCGCTCGCCGCCGAGTACGACGCCGCGACGGGCGGGTGCCGCGGAGGCGACTGCTCGTGCGGGGAGCGGTGATGGAGAGCGCGTACGACCTGCTGGCCGCGAGTGCGTTCCTGGCCGGGTTGCCCGATGATCATCTCCGGCTGCTGTCGCGGCTGGCGAGCCGGTGTGTGCTGCGCACCGGCAGTCGGGTGTTCTCCGAAGGCGGCCACGCCGACCGGTTCTGGTTGATCAACTCCGGGCGGGTCGACCTCGACACGCACGTGCCCGGACGGGGTGACGTCGTCGTGGAGACGCTCGGCCCCGGCGCGGTGCTCGGCTGGTCGTGGCTGTTCCCGCCGTACCGCTGGCACTTCGGCGCGTTCGCGGTGGAGACCACGTCCGCGGTCAGCCTGGACGGTCCCGGGGTGTGCCGGCTCTGCGCCGAGAACCCGGAGCTTGGTTACCAGCTGACCAGCCGGTTCACGCAGGTGGTCGTGGAACGGCTGCAGGCGACCCGGATGCGGCTGCTGGACCTGTACAAGGTGCCGTCGTGACCATGATCCCGCTGCCGTACCGGGTCGTCGGGCGCCGACAGGAGACCTCCGACAGCGTGACCCTGACCCTGGAACCGGTCAAGCAGGCGATGGCGACCGCGCGGCCGGGGCAGTTCAGCATGGTGTACGCGTTCGGCGTCGGCGAGGTGCCGATCTCGGTCAGCGGGCGGCCCGACACCGGCCGGGTCGTGCACACGATCCGGGCCGTCGGCGCGGTGACCCGGGCCCTGCACGACTCCCAGCCGGGGCAGGTACTGGGGCTGCGCGGCCCGTACGGCACCGACTGGGGATTGCCCGTGCCGGAGGGAGCCGATCTCGTCATCGTCGGCGGTGGCGTCGGTCTGGCGCCGCTGCGGCCGGTGGTCTACCACGCGATCGACCAGCGAGCGCGCTACCGGCGCGTTGCGGTGCTGATCGGCGCCCGCACCCCGGCGGATCTGCTCCACCCGGCCGAGTACGACGAGTGGCGGGCGGCGGGCGCCGAGGTGGGCGTGACCGTCGACCGGGCGGACACGAGCTGGACCGGGCACGTCGGCGTGGTCCCCGCCCTGCTGGCCGACCTGGAGTTCACGCCGGAGGAAGCCGTCGCGTTCGTGTGCGGCCCGGAGGTGATGATGCGGTTCACGGCACGGGCGCTGCTCGGGCGAGGCGTGCGACCGGCGGCGATCCGGGTGTCGCTGGAGCGCAACATGCACTGCGGCACCGCGCTGTGCGGGCACTGCCAGCTCGGCCCGCTGCTGCTGTGCCGCGACGGTCCGGTCGTGGGCTACGACCGGGCCGAGCCGCTGATCATAGTCAAGGAGCGGTGATGAGCACTCCTCCCACGCTCGCCGTGTGGAAGTTCGCTTCCTGTGACGGCTGCCAGCTCACCCTGCTCGACTGCGAGGACGAGCTCCTGCAGATCGCCGGCGCCGTGCGGATCGCACACTTCCTGGAAGCCTCGCGTGCCGCCGTCGAGGGGCCCTACGACATCTCGCTCGTCGAGGGCTCGGTCACCACGCAGGCCGACGCCGACCGCATCAGGCGGGTCCGTGACCAGTCCAAGATTCTGGTGACGATCGGCGCCTGCGCCACCGCCGGCGGGGTCCAGGCCCTGCGCAACTTCGCCGACGTCGAGGAGTTCCGGGCGGTCGTCTATGCCCGGCCGGAGTACGTGGCAACTCTGGAGCGCTCCACGCCGATCGCCGCCCACGTCCCAGTCGACTACGAACTGCGCGGCTGCCCGATCGACCGCACCCAGCTGGTGAACACCCTCGCGGCCCTGCTGGCCGGTCGGAAACCCGATTTGCCGATGCACAGCGTCTGCTTCGAGTGCAAGCGCCGCGGCACGCCCTGCGTGATGGTGGCGAAGGGAACGCCCTGCCTCGGCCCGGTCACCGCGGCCGGCTGCGGCGCGCTCTGCCCGGCGTACGGCCGGGGCTGCTACGGCTGCTTCGGCCCGGCCGCAACGGTGAACGCGGAGGCGCTGACCGCGCAGTTCCGGGTGCTCGGCATGCCGGAGGCGGAGATCGAACGGATCTTCGCGACGTTCAACGTGGCCGCGTTCGACGCCGCCACCGCGCCCGGAGCACCAGAGGAGCATGCGGCGCCGGCGTTCCTCGGCATGCCACAGGTGAGGAGATCTCATGACGCACCGGGGTGACCGGTCGCTGCGTGTGGGGGCGCTGGCCCGGGTCGAGGGCGAGGGCGCCATGCGGGTACGCGTCGACGAGGGACGCGTCACCGACGTTGCGCTGGAGATCTACGAGCCGCCGCGCTTCTTCGAGGCGATGCTGCGCGGCCGCGGCTACACCGAGCCGCCGGACATCACCGCCCGCATCTGCGGGATCTGCCCGGTGGCCTACCAGATGTCGGCCTGCCAGGCCGTCGAGGACGCCTGCGGCGTCACGGTGGACGCCCGCGTAGCCGACCTACGCCGCCTGATGTACTGCGGCGAGTGGATCGAAAGCCACACGCTGCACATCTACCTGCTGCACGCGCCCGACTTCCTCGGCTACCCCGGCGTGGTGGAGATGGCCCGCGACCATCGCGCGGTCGTCGAACGCGGCCTGGCGCTCAAGAAGACCGGAAACGCGATCATGTCGCTGCTGGGCGGGCGGGCCATCCACCCGGTCAACGTCCGGGTCGGCGGCTTCTACCGGGTACCGACCCGCGCCGAGCTGATCGCACTGGTCGAGCCGCTGCGCCGGGCCCGCGACGACGCCTTGGCCACCGTGGAGTGGGTGGCCGGTTTCGAGTACCCGGACTTCCACCATGACCACGAGCTGCTCGCTCTGGTCGAGCCCGGCCGGTACGCGATCGAGCACGGCACCCCGACCACCGACCGGGGGTGCGAGTTCCCGGTGGCCGCGTTCGACGAGTTCGTCGTCGAGGAGCAGGTGTCGCACTCCACCGCCCTGCACGCCCGCCTGAACGGCCGCGGCGGCTACCTCACCGGCCCGACCGCCCGGTACACGCTCAACCGGCGGTGGCTGTCACCGCTGGCACGGCAGGCCGCCGACGCCGCCGGACTCGGTGCCGACTGCCGCAACCCGTTCCGCAGCATCGCCGTCCGGGCAGTCGAGGTCGTGTACGCCGCAGACGAAGCGCTGCGGCTCATCAACTCCTACGAGCCACCGGCCGCGCCGGCGGTGGACGTGCCGCCACGCGCCGGGGTCGGCTGCGGCGCCACCGAGGCGCCGCGGGGGACGCTGTTCCACCGGTACGTCCTCGACACCGACGGCACGATCACCAGCGCGCGCATCGTCCCGCCCACCTCCCAGAACCAGGCCAGCATCGAAGACGACCTGCGCCGCTTTGTCGCCGCCCGGCTGCACCTCGACGACCATGCCCTGACCCACCAGTGTGAACAGGCGATCCGCAACTACGACCCGTGCATCTCCTGCGCCACCCACTTCCTCGACCTCACCGTGGAGCGCGCATGATCGTGATCGGCGTCGGCAACCCGTACCGGCGCGACGACGGCATCGGTCCGTACGTGATCGAGCGGCTGCGGGAACGGGGTGCGACCGACGAGGTTCTCGCGGCCAGCGCCGGCGAGACCACCGAGCTGATCGACCTGTGGGACGGCCAGGACCTCGCCGTCGTGGTCGACGCCGTCCGCGCCGCGCCGGCCCACCCCGGCCGGATCCACCGCCTGACCGTGGCCGACCCGCCGCCGGCCGAGCGCTGCCGCGCCGCCCACGGCCTCGACCTCGGCGACGCGGTCGAGCTGGCCCGCGTACTCGGGCGGCTGCCCCGGCGGCTCGCCCTGTACACAGTGGAAGCGGCCGACATCGACTACGGCGTCGGGCTGACACCCGCGGTTGTCGAAGCGGCCGGGTACCTCACCGACGAGATAGAGCAGCTCCTCACGACGAGCGGGCTGCTGCCCGGGTATCAGGGACGATCGCGACCGGGCAGTTGGCGTGGTGCAGCACCGCCTGGCTGACCGAGCCCAGCAGCAGGCCGGTGAACCCGCCCCGGCCACGGGAGCCGACGACGACGAGTTGGGCGTCTCTGGTGGCGCCGATGAGCGCCCGGCGGGTCGGGCCGCGAACGAGCCGGCGGCGTACCGGCACGTCCGGGTACTTGTCGCGCCAGCCGGCGAGCGCTTCGGCCAGTACCCGATCCTCCTCGGCCTCGACGATGGCGGCGTCGTAGACCATGGGCAGCACGTCGCCGGGTTCGGCGCGTACCGGCGCGGTCCAGGCGTGCAGGGCTGTCAGAGCCACCCCGCGCAGCGCCGCCTCCTCGAAAGCGAACCCGACGGCCGGCTCGCTCGCCGATGAGCCGTCGACTCCGAGCAGCACGTCTCCGGCGGCATCGGCATGTCCACGCGCAATGAGGACCGGGCAGGCGGCGTGCGCGGCCAACTGCACGGCCACCGAGCCCAGGACCAGGCCGGTGAACCCACCGAGCCCGCGGTCGCCGACGACCACGAGTGACGCGGTACGCGACTGCTCCAGCAGGGTGGCGGTCGGCGCTCCGTTCACGGCCTCGCTGGTGACCGTCAGGGTCGGTGCGGCGGCCCGGGCGCGGTGGGCGGCCTCTCGCGCGATCCGCTCGGCGTCGCTACGCAGATCGGCGCCCAGTCGGCTCACCGCCGACGTGCCGACGGGAACGTCCACGTACGGCCAGATGTAGGCGTAGACCAGATGCAGGGGAGCGTTGCGGAGCCTGGCCTCCCGCGCGGCGAGATCGACAGCGGCCAGGCTGGGGGGTGAACCGTCCACCCCGACGACGACCCGGTGGTTCATTGTTTCTCTCCCTTCGGCGAGCGTGTGAACGTTCGGACCTGCGGCGGGCGGAGAAGCGGCTGAAGATGACGGCCAGGGCGACCGCGAGGATGGCGACCAGAACGACGGGCAACACGTAGAGCAAGGGGGCGCCGTAGAACCAGGACATCATCGGCGTCATCCGGCCAGCGCCTTCTTCGCGGAGTCCGGTTCCGTCGAAACCAGCCTCGGCCTGAACTCCGTGGCGATAGCAGGGCCGGCCGTCCCGGCCGGTGATGACCTGCGACCCCGCTGGAACGCAAAGGGGCATCTCCGCCCGCCAAACCTCTGCCCTGATGTCCGCGTGCGGCCGCGTTCAGCAGATGCGGGGCAGTTGTTCGCCGACGAGCATGTCGACGATACGCCGTGCGCCGACGAGCGTACGGGCGGTCACCCGGCCTGCCGGGCCGGAGACTACTTCGCCGATCGTACGTGCCCCGCTGCCTTCCGGGCGCTCGAGCATCGCGGCGAGTACCCGGTCGACGCGGCCCGGGGCCACCAGTGCGACCAGGCAGCCTTCGTTGGCTACGTGCAGCACGTCGAGCCCGAGGAGTTCGCACGCGGCGGTGACGGCCGCCGGCACCGGTACCGCGGCCTCCTCGATGTCGATGCCGACGCGGCTGGCGGCCGCGAGTTCGTTGAGCGCGCTGGCGAGACCACCGCGGGTCGGGTCGCGCAGCGCGTGCACGTCCGGGCCGCCCGCGGCGATCATCGCCGCCACCAGACCGTGCAGCGGCCGGCTGTCCGAGACGATGTCGGATTCGATCCCGAAGCCGGTGCCCCCCATCTCGAGGTCCAGGCCTTCCCGCGCAGACAGGATCGCGGTGCCGTGGCAGCCGATCGGCCCGGACAGCACGACCACGTCGCCGGGCCGGCCACGAACAGCAGATACGTCCGCGCCCGGCAGCCGCCGACCCAGACCGGTGGTGGTGATGTAGATGCCGTCGCCGGCGCCGCGGCCGACCACCTTGGTGTCACCGGTGACCACCGGCACCCCGACCGTACGCGCGGCCGCGGCCACCGAGGCGGTCACCTTCCGGAGTTCTGCCGTGTCCAGGCCCTCTTCCAATAGGTACGCCAGACACAGCGCGACCGGTTCGGCGCCGCGCATGGCGAGGTCGTTGACGGTGCCGTAGACGGCGAGCGAACCGATGTCGCCGCCGGGGAAGAACCGGGGCGTGACGACGAACCCGTCGGTGGACAGCACCGCCTCGATTCCGGCAAACGGCACCACGGCCGCATCTTCGATCGGGGCGCACAGGTGCGGGGCAATGACGTCGCGCAGCAGTTCGGCCATGAGCTGCCCGCCCGATCCGTGCCCCAACAGCACCCGATCGGACTGAGTCGCCGGGGCTGGGCAGCTCGCCAGGAGCGGATTCGTCATCGCGCAGTCGCCTCCATAGTGGATGGTTGTCGGCCGGCCGAGTAGAACGCGGCGCAGGTGCCTTCGCTGGACACCATGGGCGCGCCGAGCGGGTGGCGCGGGGTGCACTCAACGCCGTACGCGGCGCAGTCGGTGGGCAGGCGGGTGCCGCGCAGGATGTCGCCGGCGATGCAGGCCGGATGCTCGCGGGTACGCACCGCGCCGACGCCGAAGCGGCGCTCGGCGTCGAAGTCGGCGTAAGTCTCGGTGAGGGTTAGCCCGCTGGCGGGTATGGGGCCGATGCCGCGCCAGGTCCGCGGCGCGATCCGGAAGACCTCGCGCATCGCGGCCTGCGCGGCAGTGTTGCCGGTGCGGCGTACGGCCCGGGCGTACTGGTTCTCCACCTCGGCCCGGCCGTCCTCCAGTTGGCGTGCCGCCATGAGGATGCCTTCGAGCAGGTCGAGGGGCTCGAAGCCGGTGACCACGATCGGCACGCGGTAGTGGGCGGCGATCGGCTCGTACTCGGTCCAGCCCATGATCGCGCACACGTGCCCGGCGGCCAGGAACGCCTGCACCTCGTTGTCGGGGGCGTCCAGGATCGCGGTGATCGCCGGGGGCACGAGCACGTGGCTGACCAGGACGCTGAAGTTGCGCAGGCCGGCGCGGGCGGCGTGCAGGACGGCCATCGCGTTGGCCGGTGCGGTCGTCTCGAAGCCGACGGCGAAGAACACCACCTCGCGGTCGGGGTGGGCGGCGGCCAGTTGTACCGCGTCGAGCGGTGAGTACACGACGCGTACGTCTCCGCCGCGTGCCTTGACGCCGAGGAGGTCGCCGTGCGAGCCGGGTACCCGTAGCATGTCGCCGTAGCTGGCGAAGATGACCCCGGGCCGGGCGGCGATCGCGAGTGCCTTGTCGACGGTCTCCAGCGGGGTGACGCAGACCGGGCAGCCGGGACCGTGGATCATCCGGATGCCGGCAGGCAGCAGCTCGTCGATGCCCTGCCGGACGATCGTGTGGGTCTGCCCGCCGCAGACCTCCATGATGGTCCACGGGTGGCCGGCTACCGAGGCCAGGTCGGCCAGCAGGCGGCGGGCCAGCACCGGGTCGCGGTACTCGTCGAGATACTTCATGCCGGCCCCAGTTCCGTGGCGAGGGCGTCCGGGATGGTCCGGATCACCGCCAGGGTCCGTTCGGCCTCAGCGGGGTCGACGACGCTGATGGCGAACCCGACGTGCACGATGACGTAGTCGCCCACGCCGGCCTCGGGCGCGTACGCCAGGCACACCTGCCGACGTACCCCGTCGAAGTCCACCGTGCCGGTGCGCAGGTCGCACCCGTCGCTGACGTCGATGATCCGTCCCGGTATCCCGAGGCACATGGTCACTCCTCCGACAGTCGTGCTGCGGCGATCGCCGCCTGGCCGTAGCTGATCCCGCCGTCATTGACCGGTACCTGCTCGCCGGTGTACGCCTCGAAACCCATCCGACCGAGCTGGTCGAGCAGGCCCGTGGTGAGGCGGCGGTTGGCGAATACACCGCCGCCGAGGCAGACCGCGCGGACGCCGGTGCGCTTGGCGGCGTCGTCGACCAGCGCACAGGTGACCTCGACGAGAGTCGTCTGGAACGCGGCGGCCACCCACCCGGCGGGCCGGTCGGACTCCAGGATCGCGCGCAGGGTCGGTGTCGGGTCGTACACGGTCAGGCCCTCCCGGTGGACCAGTCGCCACGGCAGCGCGGGGATGCCCGGACCAGGTGCGGCGGCGGCTTCCAACCGCACGGCCGCCTCGCCCTCGTACGTCGCCTGATCACACAGTCCGAGCAGGCTGGCGACCGCGTCGAACAGCCGGCCGCAGCTGGAGGCGGGGGGCGAGTTGACCTCACGGTCGATCATGCGGCGCACGACAGCCGCCTCCCGCGCGTCCAGCCGGCCCAGCAGGTCGGCGGCGAGCGCCGGATCAGGTCGCGGGCCGCCGAGATCTTCGGCGGCGTACAGGTAGGCCAGCGCCATGCGGGCCGGCTGGCGCACGGCGGCGGCGCCGCCGGGCAGCGGGGCGCGGGCGAAGCGGCCCAGCCGCCGGTACCCGGTGTAGCTGGCGTGCAGAATCTCGCCGCCCCACAGGGTGCCGTCGTCGCCCATGCCGAGCCCGTCGTAGGCGACGCCTAGGAACTCAGCCGTCAGCCCGTGCTCGGCGGCGACCGCGGCGACGTGCGCGTGGTGATGTTGCACCGGGATGCGACGCGCCGGCTGGCGTCGGGCGTACGCCGTGGAAAGGTATCCAGGGTGCAGGTCGTGCGCGATGACACGCGGGGTGACCGCGCGCCACCGGCACAGCCTGGCCACCGTGTCGGTGAACGCGTCGTGGGTGGCGGCGTCCTGCAGGTCGCCGGTGTGCGGGCCGATCACCGCCTGCCTGCCGACCGCCACCGTGACCGTGTGCTTGAGCTGGGCGCCGACGGCGAGGATCGGCTCCGGTGCGGCAACCGGCAGGGGCAGCGGCGCCGGGGCGAATCCGCGGGCTCGGCGGATCACGGTGACCCGGCCGGCGGTTACCCGTGCCACCGAGTCGTCGTGGCGGGACCGGATCGGCCGGTCGTGACCGAGGATTCCGTCCACGAGCGGCCCGAGCGTGTTGAGGGCGACCTCGTCGTCGATGGCGATCGGCTCGCCGGACCGGTTGCCGCTGGTGACGACCAGCGGTCGGCGCAGCGCGTGGAGCAGCAGATGGTGCAGCGGGCTGTATGGCAGGAACAGCCCGATCTCGGGCAGGCCGGCGCACACGCCATCGGCGATCCCGGCTGACCCGGTTTTCCAAATCAGCACGATCGGGCGGGCGGTCGAGGTGAGGGCGGCCGCTTCGGCGGGGGATACGTGGGCGATGGCCGCCGCCGTGGTGAGGTCGGCGACCATCACCGCTAGGGGCTTTGTCGGGCGGTGCTTGGCTGCCCGCACCCGCGCCACGGCTGCGTCGGCGGCGGCATCGCAGACCAGCTGGTACCCGCCGACGCCTTTGACCGCGACCAGGCCGCCGTGCGCGATGACGTCGACCGCGCACGCCAACGCATCCGCGTCCGCTGCTGGCGACGACGGGCGCCACCACAGTCGCGGACCGCAGCACGGGCACGCCACCGGCTCCGCGTGGAAGCGCCGGTCGCTCGGGTCGCAGTACTCGGCCGCGCAGTCTCCGCACAGCGGGAACCGCGCCATCGTGGTGCGCTCACGGTCGTACGGCAGGTCGTCGACGATTGTGGCGCGCGGTCCGCAGTCGGTGCAGTTGATGAACGGGTACCGGTAGCGGCGGTCACCCGGGTCGAACAGCTCCGCGAGGCACGCCGGGCAGGTGGCGAGATCCGGAGGTACCTCCCGGCCGGCCGCCACGTTGAAGCCGTCGGCCGCCGACTCGCGGATGTGGAAACCGCCGTCGGGTACGGCCTCGGGCGGCACGTCGACGGCCGCCAGCCCGGTGACGCGCGCGGCCGGCGGCGCATCGATCGCCAGCCGGTCCAGAAACGACGAGATCCGATCCGGCGGGCCAGCGGCGCGGATCAGCACCCGGCCGCCGGCGTTGCGGACCTCGCCGTGCAAGCCGTGCGCGGTGGCCAGCCGATACACGTACGGGCGGAAGCCCACGCCCTGCACCGTGCCGCGCACCTCGATCCGAACGCCGCGAAGGTTCACGCCGGCTCCCGCAGCGCCCGCAGGTCCGGGTCGGGCTCGGCGCCGATGGCCGCCAGGCGGAGCTTGGCGTCGACGGTCGCCACCTCGTCGGGGAACGCCAGCACCGGGTTGAGGTCGAGCTCGGCGATCTCGGGTACGTCCTCGGCGAGCCGGCCGACCCGCAGCAGCAGGTCCTCCAGCGCGGCCGTGTCGACCGCCGGCGCGCCGCGGTACCCGGTGAGCAGCGGCGCGCCGCGCAACGACCGCCACATCCGGTGGGCGTCGAGGTCCGTGACGGGCAGCAGCCGGAAGGTGCGGTCGCCGAGCAGGTCGGTGTGGGTACCGCCGAGGCCGAGCATGACGAGCGAGCCGAACAGCGGGTCGTGGACGACGCCGACGGCGAGTTCGACGCCGCCGTGGCGCATCGGCTGCACCACGACCGGTGCCTGCGGGTCGCCGAGCGTGGCCGTGATCGCCGCGTACGCGTCCCGGACGGCACCGGAGTCGGCGAGATCGAGCTGGACCAGGTGGCGGTCGGTCTTGTGGGTGATTGTCGGGTCGGCGGCCTTGACGACGACCGGGTAGCCGAGGCGGGCGGCGGCTGCCGCGACGTCGTCGAGCCCACAGGCGACGACGGTGTCGACGGCCCGGATGCCGTAGTAGGCCAGTAGGCCGGTGACCATGCCGGGCGGCTGCCAGCCCCCGCCGGTGGCGAGCGCGCGGTCGACCAGGATGCGGGCCCGCGCGGGGTCGACGTCGTACAGGTCGGGCCGGCAGCCCAGCGGCTCACGGCGCCAGGCGGCGTAGCGGGCGGCGTGGCCGAGCGCCCGGACCGCCTGTTCGGGCAGTGCGTACACCGGGGTGGCACGCTGCCCGAGGTGGCTGGGGGTGTCGGGCACGCCGAGCAGCACTACCGCCACTGGCACGCTGGGCGCGGCGTCCGCTGCGTCGGCGAGCGCGGTCAGCATCCCGGGCACGTCGTTCGCACGGGTCGCAGCGAAGATCGCCAGGACGGCGTCCACCCCGCCGCCGGTGGTCATACGCGCCACGGCGTCGGTCAACGCCGCCGGCGTGGCGGACGCGCCGAGGTCGACCGGGTTGCCGGCGGTGGTCTCGGGCACGACGAGTCCGGCCGCGTCGGCGGCGTCGGCGGCCAGGACGTTCACCCCGCCGGCGTTGCCGACGATGCCGAGGCGGTTGCCGGCCGGCAGCGGCTGGCTCACCAGGAGGCGGGCGGCGTCGAGCAGTTCGCCGAGGGTGTCGGTGCGGACGACGCCGGCCTGCGCGAACAGGGTGTCGACGGCGACATCGGGGGCGGCCGCCGCGGCGGTGTGCGAGGCGCCGGCACGCTGCCCGCCGACGCTTCGCCCGCCCTTGACGGCGAGGACCGGCTTGCGGCGGGCCAGCGCCCGGGTGATCCGGGCGAACTTGCGCGGGTTGCCGAACGACTCCAGGTACAGGGCCACCGCGCGGGTGGTCGGGTCGTCGTACCAGTACGCGAGCAGGTCGTTTCCGGAGACGTCGGCCTTGTTGCCCAGCGAGACGAACTGGGAGACGCCGATGCCGGCGCGGGCGGCGTGGTCGAGCACGGCGATGCCGACCGCACCCGACTGGGAGGCGATCGCCAGGCCCCCGACGGGCGGTACGGCCGTGGCGAAGGTGGCGGCCATCCGCACGGTCGGGTCGGTGTTGAGCACGCCGAGGCAGTTCGGGCCGACCAGCCGGATGCCGTGCGCGCGGGCGGCGCGTACGAGTGCGGATTGCGCGGCCGTGCCCGCCGGTCCGGTCTCGGCGAAGCCGGAGCTGAGGACAACCGCCGCGCCGACGCGGGCGATGCCCGCGTCGGTGAGGACCGCCTCCACGGCCGGTGCGGGGACCGCGATGACGGCGAGGTCGACCGGCTGCGGCACGGCGCTCACGGTCGGGTAGGACTTGAGACCCGCGACCTCGTCGGCGTTCGGGTTCACCGGGTACAGCGGCCCGATGAACCCGTGCTCGCGCAGGTTGCACAGCACCTCGTGGCCGACCCCGCCCGGTTTGCGGCCGGCGCCGATGACGGCGATCGATACCGGGGCGAGCAGCGGGTGCAGGGCCTTGCGTTCCGCGCTGCGCTCGCGCAGGTCGATCAGCGCCTGCGCGCGGTCATCGGCCGCGGTGGATATCGACACCCGCATCACGCCGGCGTCCGCACGCACCAGCATCCCCGGGGTCAGATCGCGCGCCACCCGGAGCATCGCCGGGTTGTCCACGAGGATGTCGCCGCACAGTTCGCGGATGCCGTCTCCGCGCGCCTGGCGTACCAGGTGCTCCAGTAGCAGGGTGCCGATGCCGCGACCGTGCTCGGCGTCGGCGACGAGCAGGGCGAACTCGGCGAAGGGCTCGCTGTCGCCGCGTTCGTAGGAGGCGACGCCGATCAGCCGGTCCGCGTCGAGCACGACCATCACCCGATGGTCGGGCGCGGTCGGCCGGGTCAGCCGCCGCACCTCGGCGTCGATCTGTCTCCGGCCGCTGGCGAAGAACCGCAGGTACAGGCTGCGGTCGTTCGCGTTGTCGTACAGCGCGCGCAGCGCGGTGGCGTCCTGCGGGTCAACGGGGCGGATCCGGACGACCCGCCCGTCGGCGGCCAGCGCGTCATGGGCCTGCGCCGGCGGCGTGGTGGTGACGACAGCGGGCTGGCTGGTATTCATCGGCGGTCAGCCTCCGCTCCGCGCCCGGGCGATCAGGACCGGGCAGCCGGCGTGGTGGATCAGCTGCAGCCCGACCGAACCGAGCAGCATGCCCCTGGCCGCGCCGTGCCCGCGGCTACCGACGACCACCAGCGACGCGCGCAGTGACTGATCCACCAGCGCGGCGGCCGCGCTGCTCCTGCTGACGACGTACTCGACCGGGACGTCGGGGTACTTGTCGCGCCATTTGGCGAGGTGGCCGACGAGGCTGGCGCGCAGCTCCGCGGCGACCTGGGCCGGGTCGCACACGACCGGGGGCGGGCCGAGGGTCCACGGCGGCAGCGGCACGGTGAACGCCCACACAGCCACCAGCGCGCTTCCGCGTCGGGAGGCTTCCTCGAACGCGGTACCGGCGGCGACGTCGGCGGGTGCTGATCCGTCGACGCCGACGACCACGGGGTCGGTGTCGTCGTCGTCGCTGCGGCCGCGGACGACCACGACCGGGCAGGGTGCCTGGGTGGCGACCCGGATGCTGACCGAGCCGGCGAGCAGGTTGGTGAAGCCGCCCGCGCCTCGGCTGCCGACGACGACCATGCCGGCGTCGGCTGCTGCCGCGAGTAGGGCCGGTGCCGGCTCATCCAGCACCGCTCGGCCGTGCACGTGTGCCTGCGGTGCGGTGGTACGCGCCTCGGCAACCGCCGTGTCCACGACGGCCGTAGCGACGTCCTGTACCTGGTCGGAAAGCTCCGGGCTGGCCGCCAGCCGTGCGCCCGGTACCCGCCAGTGGTAGGCGAGCACCACCTCGAGCGAGACGTGGTGGAGCTGCGCCTCCCGCGCCGCCCAGTGCAGGGCCTCCAAGCTGCACGCGGAACCGTCGACACCGACAACGATCTTGGTGTGATCCACGGTGTGCCTCCTCGCCGGAGCGTGGTTCAGTCGGCCGGCCGGACGATCGCAACCGGGCACGGGGCGTGTTCGATCAGCGCCCGGCCGACCGACCCGAGCAGCAGGCCACGCAGGCCGCCGCGGCCCCGTGAGCCGACCACGACCAGGCTGGCGCCCTCGGCAGCGGTGGCCAGCGCACCGGCTGGCGACCTACCCCGGACGACCTGGATAAGTACCTGGACCTGGGGGTACCGGGCGGCGCAGTCGGCGATGTCGGCGGTGATCTGGTCGGTCGCCGAGGGGGTGGGGTAGCCGTGTTCGGTCAAGGCGTCCGGCCAGCCGCGGTCGGACGGCCAGACGCCGACCGCGGTCAGCGGGGCGCCGCGCCGGGCGGCCTCGTCGAAGGCGAACTCGATGGCGCGGTGGGCACCGGCCGACCCGTCGACGCCGGCCACGACAGACGCGTCGGTCTTGGTCGAGGTGCCGCGGACGACCACGACGGGGCAGTGGGCGTGGGTGGCGGTGTTGACCGCGACGGAGCCGGCGAGCAGCCCGGCGAAGCCGCCCTCCCCGCGGTGCCCGACAACGACCAGGCAGGCATGCCGGGAAAGGTCGACGAGGACGCCCGCGGCGTGTCCGTCGAGCACCTCCACGGCGACGGTCAGGTCGGGGTGGGTCAGCCGGATGCGTTCGGCGACGTTGGTGAGCATCATGCCGGCCCGGGTGCGGGGGAGCGGGTCGGTCGGGTGGTAGTCGCCGGTCAGCGGCGGGTAGAACAGCGGCCAGGTGAAGCCGTGTACCAGCGTCAGGGGCACATCGCGCCGCTGCGCCTCGCCCGCGGCGTACTCGGCCGCGGCGAAGGCGGTGGGCGAGCCGTCCACACCCGCGACCACGGGCATCGGCTCCCGCGGGGATGTCTCGGGTCCGGCGCTACCAGCCTGCATGGTCATCGTGCGGCTCCCTCCCGCCGACGCTTCGGGGCACTTCCAGCGTCCTCGGGTAGCCCGGGGGAATACCGCCCCCGTACGGCCCGAAGGGACCGGTCTTTGGTCCCGCGGACCAGCCGATGGCCGCATCGAGGCGAAGGTCGGCGACCGAGTGGGCGGTGCGACCGTGTGCCGCCCGCCAGTTGGGGGAAGAGAGTCGGCGCGGAAGGAGACGCCGATGCCGCGCGTACGTGATTTCCTGGACCGGTTCCGCCCGGCCGGTGCGCCGGGTGCGGCCAGCGGTGCCGGCGTGCCGGTTGACCGCCGCGCCGCGGTCGAGGCTGAACTGGTACCGGTCCTCGCGGCGCTGGACGAGGCGCAGCGCGAGTGTGCCCGACTGCGGCAGGCAGCCGAGACCCGCGCGGCCGAGATCCGGGCGGAAGCCGCCGCACGCGCCGAACAGATCACCGCCCGGGCGGCCGCGGACGCGGCGGCGACGCGGGCCCGTGCGGCTGCTGCGGTCCGCCGGAGCGCCGACGACGAGATCGCCGAACTGAACGAGCGCGCCGACCGTGACGCCGACGAGGTACGCCGGGCGGCCCGGCAACGGGCACCGGAGCTGATCGCGCGTACCGTGGCGGCGGCGCGCGCCGAACTGGCCGGTGTCGCGGAGGCCGAGTTGGTTGCCGCGGAGCACGCCCGGTGAGCGCCCGGTGGGTGGCCGGCAGCGTGCGCGCTCGGGCACTGCCGCGGCGCCAACTGGGCAGCGCCGGTGCGCGGCAGCTCGCCGGCAGCCGGACGCTCGACGACGCGGTGACGGCGCTGGCCCGCTCCCCGTACGGCCGGTTCGTCCGTGCCGGCGACACCCTCGGCGCCGCGCAGCGCGGCGTCGCGGACACCCTGCTGTGGAACGTACGGGTCCTGGCCGGCTGGGTGCCGGGCGACGGCGTACGGGCCTTGCGGCTGCTCGCCGGCTGGTTCGAACTGGCCAACGTCGACGAGCACCTGCGGGCGCTCACGGCGGCCGGCCAGCCGGTGGAGCCGCCGTTTCGACTGGGAACCCTGGCCACCGCGTGGCCGCGCCTGGCCGCAACAACGTCGCCGGCCGAACTGCGGGACGTTCTGGCCCGCTCGCCTTGGGGAGATCCGGGAACGGACAGGCCTCGCGAGCTGTCGTTGGCATTGCGCCTGAGCTGGGCCGACCGGGTGGCGGCCGGGGTCGCGCCGGCGGGCGCGTGGGCTGCCGGGGCAGTCGCGCTGCTGGTCGCGCGTACCGATCCCGCCCAGCGCCGCCACCTGCCCCAGCCGGCGCTCCGGGCCGTGGATCGTCTGCTCGGCCGGGCCTGGCCGGAGGCGTCCACGGTGGAGGAGCTGGCCGGGACGGTGTCGCCATCGGCCGCCTGGGCGCTGCGCGACGTACCGGAGCCCGCCGACCTGTGGCGGGCCGAGATCAGGTGGTGGGCCCGGGTACGGGCGGACGGCGCGCGCCTGCTGGCCGATCCCGGATTCGGACCGCACGCGGCGGTCGGGGCGGCCGCGCTGCTCGCGGTGGACGCGTGGCAGACGCGCGCGGCGCTCGAGGCCACGGCCCGGGTGGACGGCGGCGGCTGGTCGGACGTGTCGGAGGTGTTCGGTGCGCTGGCGTGAGGCGCTCGCCCCGGTACCGATGAGCCGGGTCGCCGTGGTGACGCCGCGGATGTCCGTGCGAGCCACCCTGGTACGGCTCGCCGACGCCGGCATGATGGAGATCGAGCGCGCGGAGGCGTCCCCGGCCGGTCGGGCCGGCGGGGTGCCGCCGCAGCTGTCGGTTACCGAGCCGGATCTGGACCTCATTACCCGCACCGGTCGCGCCGACCTGGTCGCGGGTGAGACGGAGCTGGCCGGGTACCGCGCGGAGATGGTCGAGCGGGGTGAGGTCGCCGCTCTGGTGGGCTGGGTGCCGAAAGCCGACCTGGCCGGCCTTGCCGGTCGGTTGGCCGAGGTCGGTGCGGCGGCCGTACCGCTGCCGATGCCACGGGGCGTACAGCCGCCCAGTGCCGCGCCGCCCGGGCCGGCCCGGCGGGCGTTCGCGCCGCTGGTCGAGGCGTACACGACCGTCCCGTATCGCGACGTGGACCCGACCCTGTTGGCGGGCCTCGCCTACGTCGTCATGTTCGGGGCGATGTTCGGCGACGTCGGGCACGGCGCGCTCCTGATCGGAATCGCGGTGGCGATCAGGCTCGGGCGGCTCGGGTGGCTCGCCCGAGCGCGCCCGTACTGGCTGTTCATCGCCGCCGCAGGGCTGGCGAGCGCGCTGTTCGGCATGGCGTACGGGGAGTGCTTCGGCCCCACCGGCCTGGTGCCGACGCTGTGGCTCGCCCCGATGGATCAGCCGGTGCGACTGCTGGTTGCCGCCGTGGGGTTCGGGGCGGTGCTGCTGGCCGGCGCCTACCTGCTCGGCACGGTCAACCGGGTGCGGGAGGGCGGCTGGGCAGTGGCGCTGTACGCCCCGTCCGGGCTCGCCGGCGGGCTGCTGTTCCTCGCCGCCGGGCTGGCCACCCTGGCCTGGTACGCCCACCTGGCGTGGGCCGGGTTCACCGCCGGTGGTCTCGCGCTGGTCGCGCTGGCGCTGTCGTACGCCGGTCTGCTCGCCGCTGCCGGCGGCGGGGCATCCGGTGTGGTGCAGGCGAGCATCGAGCTGTTCGATGTGGTCATCCGGATCGGTGCCAACGTGGTGTCGTTCGCCCGGCTGGCCGCGTTCGGCCTCACCCACGCGGTCCTCGGCGCGATCGTGTGGCGCGCCACGGTCGCGTTGTGGCACCGGGGCGCGGCGGGTGTGGCCGGCGCGGTTGTCGCGTTCGCCGTCGGCAACGCGGTCGCGTTCGGGCTGGAGGCCCTCGTCGCGGCGGTCCAGGCGCTGCGCCTGGAGTACTACGAGCTGTTCTCGCGGGTGTTCGAACTCCAGGGTCGCCCGTTCCGGCCGTGGCACGTGCCGACGGCCGAACCGCTACCCGCCGCACCGGTACGGAGCGAGGAGGAACCATGCTCGCCTGGCTGATCGCGCTTCCCGCCCTGATCGGCGGCGCTGTCGCGGCTTTGATCCTGTTACGCCGCCGGGGACGGCTGGCACTCCGGCTGCTCGCCGCCGTGAACGGGCTCCTGATTCTCGCGGCCGTGGCCGTCGCGACCGTGGTGGTGACCGGCGGGCCGGCCCACGCCGCGGCGAGCGACCCCGTCGCCCAGGGCGCGTCCGCGCACGCGGGTGCGATGGCGCTGATCGCCGCCGCCATCGCGGTCGCCGGGTCCTCGATCGGCGCCGGGATCGCTGTCGCGTACGCCGGAGCCGCGGCCCTCGCCGCGATGAGTGAGCGCCCGGAACTGTTCGGCCGGGCGATGGTCATCGTCGGGCTGGCCGAGGGCATCGCCATCTACGGGCTGATCGTGTCGATCATCATCATCGGACGGGCGTGACGGGGATGGCTCGGATAGCGGTCATCGGCGAACCGGTACGCGTGCAGGGCTTCGGGCTGGTTGGCGCGCTGGTGGTCTCGGCCGAGGAGCCGGCGGCGGTACGCGAGGCGTGGCGGTCGCTGCCCGACGACGTCGAGGTCGTCATCCTGACCCCGGCGGCCGCTCACATGCTCGCTGCCGAAACGGGTGCACCGGGTGGGCGGCTGACGGTGGTGATGCCGTGACCACGCTGAAGTCGGCCCCCGTCGACGTGCTCGCCCCGGTACGCGAGGCGCTGCTCGCGGCCGCCCGTGCCGACGCCGACCAGATCGTGGCCGCTGCGGAGGCGGACGCGGACGCGGTCCTGGCGGCGGCCCGCGACCAGGCGGCGCGGATCCTCGGCCAGGCGCGGCAGGAGGGCCTCGCGGACGCGGCCGCGCTGGTGGCCGCCGACCGGTCGCGCGCCCGCCGGCGAGCCCGTGTCACCGTCCTGCGCGCGCGACGGGAGGCGTACGAGGTGCTGCGGTCGGCCACCCGCGCCGCCGCGGCGCGTCTGCGTGACGAACCGGAGTACCCCGAGCTGCGGGCGCGGCTGGTTGCGGCTGCCCGTCGCGCGCTCGGCCCGGACGCGCGCGTACAGGAGGCGGAAGGCGGCGGCATCGTCGCGGAGTCGCCCGGGCACCGGCTCGATCTGTCGCTGTCCGGTTTCGCCGACCGGGCCTTCGACGTCACGGTCACCGGGGAGCCGACATGAGCACGGTGCTGCGGGTCAACGGGCCGCTGGTCGAGGTCGACCCGCTGCCCGGCGTGGTCATGGCGGAGCTGGTCGAGGTCGGTGCTGGCTGGTTGCCGGCGGAGGTGGTCGCACTTCGCGAAGACCGGATGACGCTGCAGGCCTACGAGTACACCGGGTCGCTGGCCCCCGGCGACCCCGCGAGGGCGCTGGGCCGGCCGCTGGCCGCGCGGCTCGGGCCCGGCCTGCTGGCCGGCGTCTTCGACGGCCTGCTGCGCCCACTGCGCGACGCCGCCACCTGGCTCGCCGCCGGCGCGTCAGGTGGTGGCGAGGACCGGCGCGTCTGGGCGTTTCAGCCGATCGCTGCGGTAGGAGACCAGGTGCGTGAAGGAAACCTTGTCGGCACGGTCAGCGGCGCGGGGGCGATTACCCACCGGGTACAGGTGCCACCCGGCGTCTCCGGACGCCTCGAGCGGCTGCGTCCGGCGGGGGAGTACCGGGCCGATGAACCGGTGGCGACCGTCGGCGACACCGACGTCACCCTCGCCTCCTGGTGGCCGGTACGCCGGCCCCGCCCGTACCGTGAACGCCGGCGTACGGACGAGCCGCTGGTGACCGGGCAGCGGGTGCTCGACGCGGTGTTCCCGTTGACCAAGGGTGGCACCGCTGCCGTGCCGGGAGGCTTCGGCACCGGCAAGACCGTACTGTTGCAGCAGATCGCCAAGTGGGGCGACGCCGACGTGATCGTCTACGTCGGCTGCGGCGAGCGCGGCAACGAGATGGCCGACGTCGTCGCCGAGCTGGCCGAGCTGTCCGATCCTCGTACCGGTGGGCGGCTCGCCGACCGCACGGTGATCATTGCGAACACCTCAAACATGCCGATCATGGCGCGGGAGGCCAGCATCTACACCGGCGTCACGGTCGCCGAGTACTACCGGGACATGGGCTACGACGCGGTCGTCATCGCCGACTCCACCTCCCGGTGGGCCGAGGCGCTACGCGAGTTCGCGTCGCGGACGGGCGCGCTGCCGGCCGAGGAGGGCTACCCGGCCGGACTGGCTTCTGCCCTGGCAGCGTTCTACGAGCGGGCGGCCAGGGTGACGACTCTCGGTGGGGACACCGGTTCGGTCACCATCGTCGGCGCCGTTTCGCCTCCGGGCGGCGACATGACGGAACCGGTCACCGCACACACCCAACGCTTCGTCCGTACCCTGTGGGTTCTTGATCGGGATCTGGCCTACGCCCGGCACTATCCAGCGGTGGCCTGGGCCGGCTCCTACTGTCGGGACACCGCGACCGTCGGCAGTTGGTACACCCGCAACGGCGACGCGGAGTGGGTCGACCGGCGGGCCCGGATGATGTCCACACTGGCCGACGCCGACCGGCTCGCCGCGCTCGCCGAGTTGGTCGGCGTGGGATCGCTGCCCGGCCGCGAGCGCATGGTGCTGCTTGCCGGTCGGCTGATTCGCGAGGCGGTCCTGCAGCAGAGCGCGCTGTCGGCCAACGACGCCTACTGCGCTCCGGCGAAGTCGGCCGCGCTGGTCGAGACGGTCCTCGACGTGGCCCGCCGCTGCGGGGAACTCGTGGACGCCGGCGTGCCGGCGGCCACGATCGAGGAGTGCGACTTCTCGCCGGTCCTGCGTGCCCGCGAGGACGCCCCGCCGGCGGACGCCGAACCCGTGCGCCGCGCGCGGGAGGCAATGCTGCGTCGGCTGAAAGAGCTGGCATGATCGCCGTCGAGTACACCGGTGTCGGCGAGGTGCGCGGCCCGCTGCTCGTCGTCCGCGGCGTCGCAGGTGTGGGTTGGGACGAGTTCGCGCGCATCCGGCTAGGCGTGGGCGAGGTACGCCACGGGCTGGTCCTCGAGGTCGACCACGACCTGGCCGTGGTGCAGGTGCTGGAGGGCACTGAGGGCGTCGACCGCGACGCGGTGTCGGTCGCCTTCGACGGCAGTCCGCTGCGCATTCCGGTCGGGGCAGGCTGGCTCGGTCGGGTCTGTAACGGCCGCGGCGAGCCGCTCGACGACGGGCCCCCGATCTACTCCACCCAGTCGGCGCCGGTCAACGGGTATCCGCTGAACCCGACCTGGCGGCAGCCACCGACCGATCCGGTGCTCACCGGACTGTCCGCGATCGACGGGCTCACCACGCTGGTCCGCGGGCAGAAGCTGCCGGTGTTCTCAGTCGCCGGGCTGCCGCAGTTGGAGCTGGCCACCCAGATCGCCAGCCAGGCCACCGCCGGGGGCGGGGAGCTGTTCTGCGTGGTGTTCGCCGCGATGGGGCTCACCCATGCCGACGCCGACGCCGCCCGCGACGCGCTCGAGGAACGGTCGGCGGCCGGTGAGCTGGCCCTGCTGCTCAACACCGCCGACGCCCCGGTCATCGAGCGCATCCTCACCCCACGTATCGCGCTGACCGTCGCCGAGCACCTGGCGTACACGCTCGGCCGGCACGTGCTCGTGGTGGCCGCCGACATGACCAGTTACTGCGAGGCGGTACGGGAGGTGTCAGCCGCCCGCGGCGAGATCCCGGGCCGGCACGCCTACCCCGGTTACCTGTACAGCGACCTCGCGTCGATTTACGAGCGGTGCGGACGGGTGCGCGACCATCCCGGCTCGGTCACCCTGCTGCCGCTGTTGACCATGCCGGCCGGTGACATCACCCACCCGGTGCCGGACCTGACCGGCTACATCACCGAGGGCCAGGTCGTGCTGTCGCCCGAGGTGTTCGCCCGCGGCACGTACCCGCCGGTCGACCCGCTGTCGTCGCTGTCCCGGCTGATGCGCAAGGGCGCCGGCCCTGGGCGTACCCGCCCCGACCATCTCGACGTCGCCGCCCAGCTGATCGCGGCCCTCGCCCGCGCCCGCCAGGCGAGTGAGCTCGCCGAACTTGTCGGCGCGGGCGCGCTCGGCGACACCGACCGGCGGTACCTGTCCTTCGCCGAGGCGTTCGAACGGGATTTTCTGGCGCAGCGACCCGACGAGAACCGGACGATCGACGACAGCCTGGACCGGGCCTGGCGGGCGCTGTCGGTGCTGCCGCGCCGGGAGTTGACCATGCTGTCGGCCGCGCTGCTCGACGCGCATCTGGGCGGTGGAGACCATGCCTGACCTGCGGCGGGTACCGCCCGGTCGGGCCGGGCGGCTGTGGCTGCGCCGTCGCCTGGACACCGCCGAACGCGGCGTGAGGCTGCTGGACCGCAAGCTGCGCATCCTGCGTACCGAGCAGGAGCGCCTGCGGCAGGTGGCCGAACAGACCGGTGTGGCGTGGCAGGCCCGCTGCCGCGAGGCCGAACGGTGGCTGGCCCGTGCGGCGATGCTCGGCGGACAGCGTGAGATCCGGCTCGCGACCGGTGCGCCGACCGCCGAGGTTACCGTGGAGTGGGGCAGCGTGATGGGAGCCCGGTACCCGCTGGAGGCGACGTGCAGGCCAACCGGCGGGCAGCGAGTACCCGGTACCGTCGCGCTGGATCAGGCGATCGCCGCCCACCGTGCCGCACTGCAGGCCGCGGTGGCCCATGCTGCCGCGACGGAATCCTGCCGGGTCATCGACGCGGAGGTGGCCGAAACCCGCCGCAGGGTGCGGGCGCTGGGCGACCGCTGGATACCGCGGCTGACCGAGGCTCTCGCTGCGCTGGACCAGCGGCTGGAGGAGACCGAGCGCGCCGAGCAGATCCGCATGCGGTGGGCCGCCGAACGGTAACGACGATGAACCGGGGTATCTGCTGGGCGGAACGGGTCGGATGGCTTCGCGTCAACCGGTGGTACCGGCGACGTGGTTGACAGTGAGGGGACAGAGCGCCATGAGTGAGTTCATCGAGCCGCGCGGCGCGAGTCAGGCAGAGGCGGCTACCCGGGCGCTCAGCGAGGCCGCTGCGGAGGCCGGCCGGGCGCCGTCGATCTTCAACAGTCAGCCGTGGCATTGGCAGATCGCCGGCGACGTCGCCGAACTGCGCGCCGACCGCCAACGCCAGCTCCGCACGGTTGACCCCGACGGCCGGATGCTCACCGTCAGCTGCGGCGCGGCGCTGCACCACGCGCGGACCGCGCTGGCCGCCGCAGGATTCACCGCCGAGGTCGCCCGCCTACCCGAGGAAGGCGATCCGGACCTGCTCGCCCGGATCCGCCTGGTCGGTGCGCGGGCGCCGGAACGAGCAGTGCTGCGGCTGCGGCAGGCGATGGCGCTGCGCCACACCGACCGCCGCCCGTTCGACGACGGGGACGTGCCGCCGGCAGCGTCGGGCCGGCTGTGCGAGGCGGCCGGGGCACAGGGGGCCCGCCTGCGGCTGCTGGAACCGGACGAGGTGGCCACGTTGGCGCACGCCGCGGCCCGGGCCGGGTATGTCGAGTTCACCGATCCGCGGTACCGGGCCGAGCTGTCGGCCTGGACCGGGCGGACTCGCGGCACCCGGGACGGGATCGAACCGGCCACGGCTGCCCACCAGCTACCGCGGCCGGTGCCGATGCGAAACCTCGACCCTGTTGCCCTGCCGGACAAAACGGCGCACCACCTCGTCGACCGGCACGCGTGCTACGCCGTCCTGTACACCGATACGGACACACCCGCGGATTGGCTGGCGGCGGGGGAGGCGCTGTCGGCGGTCCTGCTTACTGCCACCGACGAATCGCTCGCGGCGTCGCCGATCAGCGACGTCATCGAGGTAGCGGCCACCCGGCGATTGCTGTACGACCTGTTCGGCGGAGCCGGCTACCCGATGATCGCGCTGCGACTTGGAGTTCCGTACGGAGACCCGCCTGCGACTTCCGCGCGGCGCATGGCTGATGAAGTGATCGACATAGCGGACGCTGCGAGGTGAGGGGCGATCCGCGCCAGATGCAGCATCCTGCTCCCGAACGTGCGAGGCGATTGGGACCGGGCGCTGCCGGAGCGCTGGGGACACGCTGGTGGAGGGCTTACTACCGGCTGCGGTGCCCGGGATCGCCGCCACCCGACTTGCCCAACCTGCGTGAGATTCGCGCGTGACCGGTGGTCGCTGCGGCGTGCAGATCGAGCAGGCCCCGTCGGCTGTGCTCAGCGCTCGGGGTGCTCCCGAGTGGAGCGTCGCCGTGGAGGGGTTCGATCCGCACCGGGAGCGGGTGCACGAATCGTTGCTGACGCTCGCCGACGGCCGACTGGGCACGCGGGGCAGCCCGCTGGTGGGTGATCGGGCCACGACGCCGGGCGTCTTCCTCGCCGGGTGCTACGTCGGTGAGGGGGCTGCCACCGAGCTCGCCCGGCTGCCGTCGTGGTCGCGGCTGGCGGGAGGGGAGGAGATTCGCCCACATCGCAGGACGCTCGACCTGCGCGCCGGCGTCCTGTACGAGGACGGGCCGCTCGCCTCGGTGCGATTTTCGTCGCTCGCCCGGCCCGGCACGGTCGCGATGCGCGTGTACGGAGATCCGGCGCTGCTGCCGCCAGGCGGTGAGACGACGGTACGCGGGCCGGTCAGCGTCGCGTTTCGCGACCGCCGTCACGGCACCGTCTTCGAGCGCATCGGCGCCTATGACCCGAACCCGGGTGTCGCCGAGGCGGCAGCGGCGGCCGCAGACGCGGTCGGGTTCGACCGTCTGCTGGGGGAGCACCGGGAGGCGTGGGCGCGGCGCTGGCAGGAGGCGGAGGTCGTCGTCGACGGGGACCCGGACCTGCAGTACGCGATCCGGTTCGCGCTGTTCCACCTGATGGCCTCCGTCGGCGGGCAGGGCGAGGCGGCGGTTGGCGCGCGCGGGTTGACCGGACCGGCGTACCGGGGGCATGTCTTCTGGGACAGCGACGTCTTCGTGCTGCCGTTCCTCGCCGCCACCCACCCCGGCTCCGCCCGGGCGATGCTGGAGTACCGGGCCCGTCGCCTGCCTGCGGCCGGTGCCCTGGCGCGCCGGCGGGGGCGGGCGGGCGCACGCTTTCCGTGGGAGTCCGCCGCCGACGGCGACGACGTCACCCCCACGTCGGCCCGCCTGCCGACCGGCGAGCTCATCAGCGTGCGGACGGGGGAGTGGGAGGAGCACATCGTCGCGGACGTCGCCTGGGCGACGGCCAGCTACCTCGACTGGACCGGCGATGCGGCCTTCGCCGCAGGCGCGGGGCGTGACCTGCTGGTCGAGACCGCCCGCTACTGGGCTTCCCGGGTGCGACTTGACCGGTACGGGCGTGCGCACATCGACACGGTGACCGGCCCTGACGAGTACCACGAACCGGTCGACGACAACGCGTACACCAACGTGATGGCGCGGTGGAACCTGCGACGGGCAGCGGCGCTGGACGGCATCGGCTCGACCGAACGGGCGGCCTGGCTCGCGCTCGCGGACGCGCTCGTCGACGGGTACGACGCACGGACCGGGGTGTACGAGCAGTCCACCGGCTTCTCCGGCCTGGAGCCGATCGTGATCGCCGAACTCACCGCCCGGCCGGTCGCCGCAGACCTGCTGCTCGGGACCGAACGGATCAAGCAGACGCAGATCCTCAAGCAGCCGGATGTTCTCATGCTGCACCACCTCGTCCCCGACCAGGTCGCGCCCGGCTCACTGCCTCCCAACCTGGACTTCTACGAACCGCGCACCGCGCACGGCAGTTCGCTGTCCCCGGCGGTCCACGCCGCGCTGCTGGCCCGCGTCGGTCGGTTCGACTCCGCGTTGGAATGGTTGCGGGTCGCCGCCCGCATCGACCTCGACGACCGCACCGGCACCACCGCCGGCGGCCTGCACCTGGCCACGATGGGCGGGCTCTGGCAGGCACTGGCCTTCGGATTCGCCGGCGTACGCCCGACGCAACGGCACCTCGTCGTCGATCCCCGCCTGCCGCCGCAGTGGAACGCCCTCGAGCTGGGTTTGCGCTATCAAGGACAGCCGTTCCGCCTGCGTGTCGAGCCAGGGGGCGTGGAGATCGACTCCGACGCGCTTCAGCTTCGGCAGGCAGGCGGCCGGTGGGAGGTATCACCGACATGAGACAGGTACTGGCGGCGCTCGACCGCAGCCCCGCGGCGAAGCCGGTGCTGGCCGCCGCCCGCGCTCTCGCCGCGCTCCTCGGCGCCGAGGTGACGGCGCTGCACGTCAAGGTCGACGGCACGGACGTGCCGCGCAGCTTGGTGACAGAAGCCGGCGTGCCACTGCGCGTCGTTGACGGGGACGTCGTCACAAGGATCGTCGAAGCGGCCAGCGTCGACGAGGTCGCCGCGCTCGTCATCGGGGCGCGCGCCATGCCGGCCGACCCGCAGCCACTGAGCCCCGTTGCCGTGGTCGTCGCGACGACTGTTGCGAAGCCGGTGCTCGTCGTCCCGCCGCAGGCGGATCCCCACGCCTCGTACAGCCGTGTGCTTGTTCCGCTCGAGGGCACCGCTGCGACATCGCTGGCACCACGGCCGTTGATCGAGCTCGCGATGGACGTAGGGCTCGACGTCGTCGTCCTGCACGTTCTCGGACCTGACACGATGCCGGCTTTCACCGACCAGCCCCAACACGAGTACGCCGTCTGGGGGAGCGAGTTCCTGGCCCGCCACTGTCCGTGGGGATCCGGTGCGGTCCGCCTGGAGACGCGCCTGGGCCGGAGTGAGGACCTGGTTCCGCTCGTCGCGCGCGAATCCGGCTGCGAGTTGATCGTGCTCGGCTGGTCACAGGAGTTCACCGCCGGCCGCGCTCGCGTTGTCCGCGCGACCCTTCAGCGGACCAACGTGCCGGTCATGCTCGTTTCGGTGCGCGCCTTGTCCACGCTTGCCGGAGCCGCCGGTTGATCACTGGGCCGCTACCCGTCGAACTCGATGGCGTCGATCACGCGAGGATTCTCCTGCCGGCCCTCTCTGTCCACCGCTGGGTTACGGCTGCGCGTGACGCGTTTTCGCCCCGCCCGACACCAGTCCTCAACATCCGCGCATGCCGTCTGAGCCCGTCGGCTGTGCGCTTTTGATGTGGTGAGTTGCGGGCCGTTGGTGGGCGGGAACCTCCCGGCAGGGATTCGGCTGGGGGTCAGCCATGCACGAGTACGCGCTGTGCGGCCTTGGCCGCCTGATAGGTCTTGAGCAGGTTCATCTTGTCGGTGTTGATGCTGGTCCAGTCGTCGGCGAGGACGCCGCCGGTGTCGCCGGAGTCGGGGTTCCAGCACCAGTAGGTGTAGCTGATGTGGTTGTCCTTGAGATATTTCACGAGGGTGCGCTGCCAGACGCCTTCCTTGTCGGTGCCGACGGATCGGCCGCCGAACTCGCCGAGCAGTACCGGTGCGCGGTTTTCCTTGGCGAGGTAGCCCCAGAGGGTGTCCCACAGGCCCGGCAGGTTGGCGGGGAAGGGGGGGGTCGTTGAACCAGCGCTGGTTGTAGACGTTCGGGCTGTAGTCGTGGGCGGAGTACACGAGTTTGGACGGATCGGACAGCCGGACCGGGTTGTCGCGGGCACCCATCAGGTTTCCGCCCCACCAGTAGTAGACGTTCTGGTACTTCTCGATGCCCTCGACGACGATGAGCCAGCCGGGGTTGACCGCGAGAATGGCGTTGCCGGCGCGTTCGGCGGCGAGCCGCCAGTCGGTGGCCTGGTTGCCGTCGCCCCAGGTGGCCTCGCCGTGCGGTTCGTTGTGCAGGTCGGCGCCGATGACCAGCGGGTTGTCGCGGTAACGCTGGGCCAGGTCGGTCCAGTCCTTGATCCAGGCGGCTTCGCTGACGTGGTCGGTGTACCAGAGGTTGCTCTGTCCGGCGGAGGTGGGCCGGTGTCGGTCGAGGATGACCATCATGCCGCGGTCGGTGGCACCGGCCACGACCTTGTCCATGATCTGCGGGCCGGTCAGCCCGGCCAGGTCGGGGTTCTTGTGCGGGATCAGTTGCCGTCAGGGCTGGGATCGGTTTGTTCGGGCGCGAGGACTTGTACTGGCGTGGATCGGTTGGCGTTGGCGCCGTCGCCGAGTTGGCCCTCGCTATTGAAGCCCAGGTGCGCTCGGTGCCGTCGAACAGCACTGCGAGGCTGTGCGGGTTGCCCGCGGCGATGGACTTGACGCCGGTGAGGAATTGGGTGCATGGCGCGGAGGCACCGGCGGCGCAGACCTGTACCGGGATGGGGCTGTTGGTGGTCGTGCCATTGCCCAACTGGCCGGCGTCGTTGAGCCCCCAGGTACGCACGGTGCCGTCGAACAGCAGCGCCAAGCTGTGCGTACCACCGGCGGTGATGGCCTTGACCCCGGTGAGGAACTGTGAGCAGGCCGCAACCTTGCCCCCGGCGGGTGCGCAGACCTGTACCGGGGTGGTGCTGTTGGTCGTGGTGTTGTTGCCGAGCTGACCAGCGATGTTGCCGCCCCAGGTGCGGACGGTGCCGTCGTCGAGCAACGCCAGACTGCGCACCCCGCCGCCGGCGGTGGTGACGACGTTGTCGAGACCAGCCATCCGGCCGGTGCCCGGGGTGGCCGGCCGCCGACCGGCGCGGGCTTCTCAGGCGGAGTCGACGAGCAGTCGCTGGATCGTCGGTGCGCAGAGGGCTATGAGGACATCGCGATCGAGGGCGGCGATCGGGCCGACCCGCACCACGTATCGGGCGATCGCGACGCCGAGCAAGTGGGCGCCGGCGAGGGCGGCGCGGGCCTCGCCGTCCGGCCGGTGCAGGTGCGGCGCGATCTCGGCGAGGAATCGCGCGTTGAGCATGGCCTGTAGGCGGTCGGCGGCCCGGTCGGAGGAGATGGCCGAGCGCACGACGGCCAGCAGGGGCTCGGCGGTCGCGGGGTCTTCCCAGAGGCGCAGGTAGGCATCCACCAGCCGCTCGCCGATGCCGTCCGGATCGCCGGCGAGGGCCTTGGCCATTTGCTGGGTGAATGCCGGCGGGATCTGCAGGGCCGCCTCGAACAGGTTGTCCTTGCTGCCGTAGAAGTGACGGATCAGGCCGGTGTCGACTCCCGCGGCCGCCGCGATCACCCGTAGCGACGCTCCGTCGTAGCCCTTGCTGGCGAACTGCTCCCGTGCGGCGGCAAGGATCGCGGCCCGCGTACCGCTCTCGCCCGTACGCCGGCCGACGGCGCGCCGGCTCCCGGATTCCACGGCCGAGGATTTTACCAGCACGGCGGCCTGATTCAACGACAGTTGACTTCTACAGTCGTAGAATTTACTCTCGAAGATGAACTCCTCAGGTGTGGAATTCTTCGTGGTTACTCGGGAGGGGCATAGTCATGACATCACCGGACAACGACGGTGACGCGGTCATCGAGGTGCGAGGGCTGGTCAAGTCGTTCGGTCAGTTCCGGGCTCTGGACGGCCTGGACCTGACGGTCGCCCGGGGCGAGGTGCACGGCTTCCTCGGTCCGAACGGCGCCGGCAAGTCCACCACCATCCGGGTGCTGCTCGGCCTGCTCAAGGCCGACGCCGGCCGGGTGCGACTGCTCGGCGGCGACCCGTGGCGCGACGTCGTCAGCTTGCACCGCCGTCTCGCGTACGTGCCCGGCGACGTGACGCTGTGGCCGGGCATGACCGGCGGTGAGGCGATCGACCTGCTCGGCAAGCTGCGCGGCGGCCTGGACGAGGCCCGCCGTAAGGAGCTGCTGGAGCGTTTCGAACTCGACCCGACCAAGCGCGGCCGACAGTACTCCAAGGGCAACCGGCAGAAGGTCGCGCTGGTCGCGGCGCTCGCCTCCGATGTCGACCTGCTCATCCTCGACGAGCCCACCTCGGGCCTGGACCCGCTGATGGAGGCGATCTTCCAGGAGGAGATTGCCAAGGAGAAGGCGAAGGGCCGCAGCGTCCTGCTGTCCAGCCACATCCTGTCCGAGGCCGAAGCCCTCGCGGACCGGATCAGCATCATCCGCGCCGGCAAGGTCGTCGAGACCGGCACCCTGAATCAGCTGCGGCAGCGTACCCGCACCACCGTCCATGCGGTCTTCGCCGACCCGCCGGACAACCTGGACGACCTGTCCTCCGTCCATGACGCTGAGTTCAAGGACGGCCGGTTCACCGGCACCGTCGACAACGCGGAGCTCAGCACGGCGATGGCCGAGCTGAGCCGGTACCCGCTGACCTCGCTGACCGTGGCGCCGCCGTCGCTGGAGGAGTTGTTCCTGCGCCAATACGGCACCGACGCCGGCGTCGAGTCGGCCCGCTGGGGCACCGGCGGCGCGGCATGAACCAGACCCTGACCGGCGCCCGTCCGCTGCTGCGCGCCGCCCTCAAACAAGACGCCCGCAATATCGGCCCCTGGATCGCGCTGATCACCGCGCTGTCCGCCTCGTCCGTGCTGGCCTACGACTGGGTGTTTCCCGACCTGGCCAGCCGTCGGGAGCTGTCGGCCACGCTCGGTTCGAACCCCGCTTTGAGCCTGATCTTCGGCCCGGCCCGGGACCTGCTCACCGCCGACGGGTTCAACGCCTGGCGGGCCGGCGCGCTGGGCACGTTCTTCGCCGCCCTGATGGCGATATTCATCGTGGTCCGCAACAGCCGCGCCGACGAGGACTCCGGTCAGGCCGAACTGCTGGCCTCCGGTGTCATGGGCCGCCAGACCCGGCTGGCCGTCGCCATGCTCATGGCGGCGATGGCCTCGGTGGCGCTCGGCGTCTTCTCCTGGCTGATCACCGTCGCGTTCGGCGGGGGTTGGCTGAACTCGCTGGCGCTGTCGGCGACCTTCACGGCCTCCGGACTGATGTTCGCAGGCCTCGCCGGCATCGCGGCGCAGATCGGCTCGGACGCCCGCGCCGCCAACAGCATCGCCGTCGCCACCCTCGGCACCGTGTACGTGGTGCGCGGTTACCTCGACGCCAGCGAGGCGTCCGCGTCAACCGCGTGGCTCACCCCGTTCGGCTGGCTCGAACAGGTGCGCCCCGCCACCGGCAACAACGGCTGGCCGCTGCTGCTGGCGCTCGGTCTAGCCGTCGCGCTCGTCGCAACGGCGATGACGTTGTCCGCCCACCGGGACTTCGGCCAGGGCATGATCGCTGCCCGGCGCGGCCCGGCCCGCGGTGGCATGGTCGCCTCCGTCTGGGGTCTGGCGCTGCGCATCAACCGCAGCTCGCTGATCTCCTGGCTCGTCGCGTTCGCCGGCCTCGGCGCGGTCTTCGGATTCTTGGCCACCTCCGTCAGCGACGTCTTCGCCAACAACCCCACCATGGGCGGCCTGATCGCCGCCGGCGCCACCACCGAGGCCGGACTCGTCTTCTCGTTCCTGGTCACGATCCTGCAACTGGTCGGGATCATCGCCGCGGTCTTCGGCGTCCAGATCGTCCTGCGCGTCTACGCCGAAGAGATCGACTACCGGGTCGAACCGCTGCTGGGCGCCGCGCTGAGCCGCCCGAAGTATCTGGCCAGCAACGCGATCATCGCATTCGCCGGCCCCGCGGTCGCGCTGCTGGTCAGCGGCACCGTCATCGGCGTCGTCGCCGCGAGCGCCGAACCGGGCATCGCGGTCGGTGACGTCGTCCTGCAGGCGCTGGCGACCATTCCCGCGGTGTGGACGCTGGTCGCGCTCGCCCTTGCCACGGTCGGCGCCAACCCTCGCGTACGGCTGGCCGGCTGGCTCGGCGTGGTCGCGACGTTCGTGCTGACCCTGCTCGGGCCGCTGTTCAAGCTGTGGGACTGGATCCTGGGCATCAGCCCGCTGTGGCACGTCCCCAACGTCACCGCCACCAACCCGGACTGGTCCGGCCTGGGCTGGGTGAGCCTCGTGGCCGTCTTCCTGACCATCGTCGCCTTCGCCGGTTTCCGCCGCCGCGACGTCATCTGACGAAGGGACAATGACCTTGGCACGACGCAGCGGACGCCGTCCGGGCGCAACCGACACCCGCGAGGCGATCCTCGCCGCCGCCCGCGACGCCTTCGCCGACAAGGGCTACGACGGCGCCTCGATCCGTACGATCGCCACCGGTGCCGGGGTCGACCCGGCACTGGTGCACCACTACTTCGGCACCAAGGACAAACTGTTCCTGGCCAGCATGCACGTCCCGTTCGACCCCGACGATCTGGTGCCGGAGCTGCTGGCCGCGCCTCGCGACCAGACCGGCGACCGTGTGGTCCACCTCGTGCTCAGACTCTGGGACTCCGCCTCCGGAGCCTCAGCGTTGGCTCTGTTGCGTTCCAGCATGACCAACGAGTGGACCGCCCGGCTCATGCGCGAGTTCGTCTTCACCCGGATTCTGCAACGCGTGATCACCGGGCTGGACCTCGACGAGGAAGAGGCGCCGCTGCGCACCGCGTTCGTGGTCTCGCAGATCGTCGGTCTTGTAATGGCCCGCTACGTGCTCAAGCTCGAGCCGATCGCCTCCGCGAGCGCCGAGCAGGTCGTCGCCGTCGCAGGTCCGACCGTGCAGCGCTACCTCACCGGGGAGCTGCCCGCCGAGCTAGCGCCGGACCCGGCGCCGGCACATGGTCAGCGCCGCCGCGCTCGCACCGGCCGGAGCACTGAGTGACGACCGCCCGGGAAGCTGAGGTCATACCGGTGTCCCGCAGCCCCCGTGCGCGTCCGTGGATCCGCCGCAGCCTGGTGGCGGCGGTGCTCGGACTGTTCACGGTCGAGCTCATCATCGGCTGGCCGTCGCTGTCCTCGGCGCTGTCGCAGCTGAGCGCCCCGGATCCGTACTGGCTCACCACGGCCGTGGCAGCGGAACTGATCGCCATGGGAGCCTACGCGCGGATGCAGCGCAGCCTGCTGCTCTCGGCCGGACTGCGGGTGCCGATCTACCGGCACGTCGCCCTCGCCTACGCCGCTCATTCGCTCAGCGTCACGCTGCCCGGCGGCCCGGCGTTCTCCACCCGCTTCAACTACCAGCAGATGCGCCGCTTCGGCGCCAGCCCGGCCGTCGCCTCGTGGTGCATCGCCCTGTCCGGCATCCTGTCCGCCACGGCACTCGCCGTCGTCACCGCCGTCAGCGCACTGGCCTCGCACGGCACCGCGCAGTGGTACAGCCTCGGCGGCCTGGCCGTCCTCATCGCACTGATCACCCTGGGGATCCGGCAGATCACCCGCCGACCCCAGCTGCTGGAACCGGCGATCCGCGGCGTCCTGGCCACCGTCAACCGGATACGGCACCGGCCGGCCGGCGACGGAGTCGAGCAGGTACGCGGCTTCATCACGCAGCTGAACGCGGCCCGCCTGACCCCGCGACACGGCGCGGCGGCGGCCGCCTTCGCCGTCCTGAACTGGGTGGTCGACGCCGGCTGCCTGTGGATGTGTTTCCACGCGGTCAGCGACGGCTCGATCAACGGCATCCAGCTGCTGCTGGCGTTCTGCGCGGGCATGGCCGCCGGAACCCTGACCATCATCCCGGGCGGACTCGGGATCATCGACAGCGCGCTGATCCTCGGCCTGGTCACCGGCGGGGTCGACACTGCCACCGCCATCGCCACGGTGGTCCTCTACCGCCTGATCAGCTTCTGCTTCATCATCGGCCTCGGCTGGCTGACCTGGCTCGTCATCCGCAGTCGCCACCGCGAGGCCATGACCGCCGTACCGCGACAGCGGCCACGCACTTCATGCTCCGGCCGGTCATGAGCGATCTGCCCACCCTCGAGGTTCCCGACACCGTCGACGTCTGCCGATCGTCCGCGGAGACGTTCCTGCGCACCGTCGCCATCTGACGAAAGGGCACCACCCCATGTCCGACGAGAAGGCCATCTTCGTCAAGAACAACCCCTACGACGAGAGCAAGGAGAAAGGCCGGTTCAGCCGATTCGATCCCGGCACGCGAACCCTTCCGAAGGGCTGGCGGTACGGCAAGCCCTACGCGCCGCTGACCACCGACATCGTCTTCGAGAAGGACATCGCGGTCGAGCTCCGCGACGGCGTCACCATCTACGTCGACGTCTTTCGCCCGGCCGGCGCCACCGACATCCCGGTCATCATCGCCTGGAGCCCGTACGGCAAAAGCCGCGGCGCGATCCCGTCCGTCACGGCCGTGCGTAAGCGGCTCGGCATCGACCAGAGCAAGCTGTCCGGCCTGATGAAATTCGAGGCACCCGATCCCGGCTACTGGTGCGCGCAGGGCTACGCCGTCTGCAACCCCGACGCCCGCGGAGCGTTCAACTCCGAAGGCGACACCTACGTATTCGGCCGGAAAGAAGGCCAGGACGCTTACGACCTGGTCGAGTGGCTCGCCGAACAGGACTGGTGCAGCGGCAAGGTCGCCATGAGCGGCAACTCCTACCTCGCCGTCTCACAGTGGTTCACCGCCGCAGAACAGCCCCCGCACCTCGCCGCGATCGCACCGTGGGAAGGCTTCTCCGACCTCTACCGCGACATCGTCCTGCGCGGCGGAATCCCCGACTTCGGCGTCGTCGAGCAGCTACGTGCCCTGAACAACATCGGCAACAACAACGTCGAAGACGTCGTCGCGGCGGCCGCCAAATACCCGCTGATGAACGACTACTGGGAGACGAAGATCCCCCGCCTCGACACCATCACCATCCCCGCGTACGTGGTCGCCAGCTACACCAACACCTTCCACACCCAGGGCACGTTCCGCGCATGGCGGCTGCTCGCGTCCGAGCATAAATGGCTGCGCATCCACAACGGCATGGAATGGCCCGACTACTACAGCGAAGACAGCATGCGCGACCTCACCACGTTCTTCGACCACTACCTCAAAGGCGCCGACAACGACTGGCCACACACCCCGCGCGTGCGTTACTCCCTGCTCGACCTGCACGGGCACGACGTCGTCAACCGCCCCAGCGAACAGTTCCCGCCGAAAGGCACGAACAACGTCCGCTACTACCTGGACAGCACCTCGGCAAGCATGTCGACCAGCAGCGTTCCCGATGAGTCCCAATCCAGCTACCCCGGGGACGACAAGTCCGGGCGCGCCGAGTTCACCGTTGCCTTCGACCGCGAGACCGAGCTCGCCGGATACCCGAAGGTCAAACTCTGGGTCGAGGCCGACGGCGCCGACGACATGGACCTCTTCCTGGTCCTGCAAAAGCTGGACGCCCACGGCAAGCCGATCGAGGTCCTCAACGTCGACACGAAGAGCCTGGTGATCCGCCTGATGACCCGGCACAGCGCCTCGATCCTGAAATACCGGGGAGCCAACGGCCGGCTGCGGGTATCCCTGCGGCACCTCGACGAACAGGCCTCCACCGAGGAACTGCCCGTCCACACCTTCGACCGCTCCGAGCCGCTGCAACCAGGCCAGATCGTGCCGATCGAGATCCCGCTCTACCCGATCGGCCTGATCATGCACCCCGGTGAGCAACTCCGCCTCGTGATCGCCGGCCACAACCTGATCGGCACCGGCATGCCCCGCATGAGCGACGCACACGCGAACAACCACGGCCGACACATCATCCACACCGGCGGCCGGCACGACTCCCACCTGCTGCTGCCGATCCTGACCTAGCAGCCGCAGCCCCTTCTCCCACCCCCGATCAGCTAGTGCCGTGACCGGATAGGTCCACCGTGTTGGGGGCCCGGCACGGCATTAGATTGGACCTTCCAGACCACGACGCGGCTCGTGTCGAGCCGCGCGCCGCCCCGTGTCAGTGCCATCCGTTACGGTCCCCGAATGATCGAACTGGACTCCCTTCTCGCCACCCGCGACGCCTACGACGCCGTCGCCACGCTGTACGCGCAGCATTTCGCCGACACCCTGCGCGAACGGTCACTGGAGCGGGCACTGCTCGCCGCGTTCGCCGAGTCGGTGCGTGCTGGGGGCGGGGGCGAGGTTGCAGACCTGGGGTGCGGGCCGGGGCATATCACCGCTCATCTGCGGGGGTTGGGGCTACGTGCCTTCGGCGTCGATGCCTCGCCGGCGATGATTGAGCTGGCCCGGAAGGCCAACCCGGATCTACGGTTCGAGGTGGGCTCGATGGCGGCGCTCGACATCGCGGACGGCGCGCTGCGCGGCGTGCTCTCGCGGTCCTCGATCATCCACACCCCGCCGAAGGACCTCCCGGCCGTGATCGCGGAGTTCGCCCGGGTCCTGGCCCCCGGCGGCCAGCTGCTGACCAGCTGCTTCGCCACCGACGACCCCACGATCCCGACACAGTCCTTCGACCACTCGGTGGTGACCGCCTATCGCTGGTCACCCGACCACTTGGCGGGGCTGCTGCGCGACGTCAACGTCAGCGAGGTCGCCCGGGTGCTGTGCCAACCGAGGCCCACCGACAAGCGGCAATTTCAGGAGTTGCAGTTGCTTGCCGCCAAGAACTAGTGCTCTGAGCAGTAGGGTCGCCGAGTTGGTGTTCCCGGCGGTTGGATGTGCGGTGTCGTCCGATCCGACTGCTGGGGGTGTGGTGGCTGAGCCAGTCCGTGTGCGCAGGTTGACCGACCAGGAGGGGCAAGAACTGCTGCGGATCGTGCGCCGGGGCACCACCAGCTCGGTGCGGTTCCGGCGCGCGATGATGCTACTGGCCTGGGCCGGCGGAAACCGCGTTCCGGTGATCGCGAAGCTGGTCCAGGCCGACGAGGACACCGTCCGGGATGTGATCCACCGGTTCAACGAGACCGGCTTGGCCGCCTTGGACCCTCGGTGGGCGGGATGGCCGTCCCCGCCTGCTCAGGCCTGACGACGAGGAATTCGTCGTCCAGACGGCCACCACCCGCCCGACCAAGCTCGGCGAGCCCTTCACCCGCTGGTCGATCCGGAAGCTCTCTGTCTACCTGCGCAAGGTGCACGGCCATGTGATCCGGATCGGCCGTGAGGCGTTACGGTGCCTGCCCGCCGCGGCATCATCTTCCAGCGCACCAAGACGTGGAAGGAGTCTCCAGACCCGGATCGCGACGCCAAGCTCGACCGCATCGAGCACGTGCTGGAGCGATTCCCGGAGCGCGTATTCGCGTTCGACGAGTTCGGCCCGCTCGGCATCCACCCCACCGGCGGGTCGTGCTGGGCCGAGCAGGGCCGGCCCGAGCGGCATCCCGCGATCTATCACCGCACCCACGGCGTCAGGTACTTCCACGGCTGCTACTCCGTCGGCGACGACACCCTGTGGGGCGTCAACCGGCGCAACAAGGGCGCCGCGAACACTCTGGCCGCGCTCAGGTCGATCCGCCCGGACGGCGCCCCGATCTACGTCATCGTGGACAACCTGTCCACTCACAAGGGCGAGCAGATCCGGCGCTGGGCGAGGAAGAACCGGGTCGAGCTGTGCTTCACCCCGACCTATGCGTCCTGGGCCAACCCGATCGAGGCCCATTTCGGCCCGCTGCGGCAGTTCACCATTGCCAACTCCCACCACCGCAACCACACCGTCCAGACCCGGGCCCTGCACGCCTACCTGCGCTGGCGCAACACCAACGTCCGGCACCCCGACGTCCTCGCCGCCCAGCGGAAGGAACGTGCTCGTATCCACAGCGAGAAGGGCGTCCGCTGGGGCGGACGACCGCTCGCCGCGTGATCAGTCGCTGACGTTCAACCTCGCATCCCGCTGCCCGCGCCCGTGATCTCGCCGTCGGGGCCGAACGCGGCATCCAGCGCTTCCTCGACCTCATCCCGGTCGATGGGCAGACCGGCAAAGACGATCTCAACGAACACCGCGTTCCTCCTCTGTGACCCGGCGAACCATACCGGTCACGGCACTAGAGAAGCAGGAGCTGTCAGCCGCTTGCGGTGATCCCGTGGTGCTCCGGTGGCGCTCGGATGTTCCGGACCGGACGAGCACGAACGGAACTACATCAGCACAGCGGCCCCCGGCGCTCGTCGATTCGTCGCCACGCGCGGAGTGCACGGGGCGGACCAGGGCAAACCAAAAACGCCCTCCGAATGGGCGGAGGGCAACTATTACGCACCGTGCCGGAAATAGTCGAGTGCCTACTTCATCCCGGGCATCCGCTCCGAGGCCGAGATGTGGGAGGTCGGGCTGTGACAGCCCGACTTCTACACCGAGATCGTCCCCATCGATTCAGGCGTCGCGATCGACGCGACCATCGAGCTGGTCACCCGGCGCGGCGTGCTCGCCGGACCGACCAGCGGCGGTCGAACGCACCGTCCCGTTCGGCTTCTACACCCAAAGCATCGTCATCGTCTGGTACCCCCTCGCCGGCCACCACCCCGACGTCATCCGCGACCAGCGGAATCATGCGCCCTGGTACACCACCAAGCAATGCCCGTCCTACCTCGACATGATCGTCAAACTCCGCCGGGTCCTCATCGCCGCCCAATATCAACCCGAAGTACCCGGCCAGCCCAGCCATCAGGAAATCCGAGCCGTACATCTGGCCTGGGCCAACGCATCCGCATAGCCGCGAAACCCGAAAGGCGCGGTAAAGATGTTTGCAGGCAGTTTACCCGGAGAGCGGTCCGGACTGGCCGGCAGGCGCCGCACTTGATCGGGCGTGGTAACAGACGTGGTAACAGCGAAGATCAAGAAGTGGCGAACGCGATGGCACAGGGTAGGCGTTGAAGAGTTGAACGCTGTCGTTCTGTCTGCTGCTGTGTACCTATTAACACTGTCCAACATGGCGTAGCAGAATCGTTACTGTATGCCAAGGGGCTCACGACCGGGGAGATCGCGGCGCACTTCGCCGAGATCTACGGCGCGTCGGTGTCGAAGGAGACGATCTCTCGGATCACCGACAAGGTCATCGACGAGATGCAGGAGTGGACCCACCGGCCCCTCGACGAGATCTACGCAGCCGTGTTCATCGACGCCATCGTGGTCAAGGTCCGTGACGGGCAGGTGGCCAACCGGCCGTTCTACGCCGCGATCGGGGTCAGCCTCGACGGCGACAGGGACATCCTGGGGCTGTGGGCCGGCACCGGCGGGGAGGGCGCCAAGTTCTGGATGAGCGTGCTGACCGACCTGCGCAACCGCGGTGTCAAGGACGTGTTCTTCTGCGTCTGCGACGGTCTCAAGGGCCTGCCTGAGGTGGTCACCAACGTGTGGCCGCAGACCGTGGTGCAGACGTGCATCATCCACTTGATCCGCAACACGTTCCGGCTGACCTCGCGCCGGTACTGGGACGAGCTGAAACGCGACGTCAAGCCGATCTACACCGCGGTCAACGCCGACGCCGCCAGGGCCGCGTTCGACGACCTCGCCGACAAGTTGGGCAGCCGTTATCCGGCGGTGGTCCGGTTGTGGGACAACGCCTGGTCGGAGTTCATCCCGTTCCTGGCCTACGACGTGGAGATCCGCAAGGTCATCTGTTCGACCAACGCGATCGAGTCGTTGAACGCCCGCTACCGGCGGGCGGTCAAGGCTCGCGGCCACTTCCCCAACGAGCAGGCCGCGTTAAAGTGCCTCTATCTCGTGACCCGGTCCCTGGACCCGACCGGGACCGGCCGGACCCGATGGACGATGCGTTGGAAACCCGCGTTGAACGCGTTCGCCATCACCTTCAGCGACCGCTTCCCGGCCGCCGAAACGTACTAACAGGACCGCCGGAAACACCGTTCGCGAGATAGTCTCTGCTGATATGCCGAGCGTCCACGGATCCGGTTGTTGGGTTTGCGCTTCCCGGATGGCAAACGGAATTGTCCGTAGTTGAAGCCAGAAGCGGTGGAAGCGGTATTGCTGAACGCTGTTCGTCGATATGTGGGCATCAGCTGATACTGAAGATTACGGATCTCCGATCGCCTTGTCGTGCAATGTGGATACTTCTATGTTTGGCCCATTCACGATCCACCGGTCACGGGGAGGGGTTCATGGTGGGTTTCGCCCACGTTCACACTCGGGTAACGCGCAGACGCCTGGCGGTGCTGTCGCTGCTGGCCGTCGTTGCCACCGGCGTGTCCGTACCGACGGCTACACGGTCCGCTGCGGCCAGCGCGCCGCTGCTGACCAGGGAGCAGATCTCGGAGCTTCCCGTCGACGCCCAGAACGCGATTCTCAATCCGCTCCGCGTCGCTGCCTCGTCGCTCGACGCCGTGGGCCGCAACGCCATGGCGGACATCTACGCGGGCGTCGGGCTGGACCCCGTCCACCGCACCGTCGACCTCTACCTGACCAAGCCGGACCGCAGCGCCGAGTTCGTTCGAACCGCGGCCGGCCAGCGGCCGTTCGACACCGCGGTGGTGCGCGTGCACCCCGCGACGTATACCCGCGCTGCTCTGCACGCCGCCCGGGATCGGGTGATCGCCCAGGCCCCGCAGTCGAACATCTCCGTGAGCTCCGCAGCGGTGCCGCCGGACGGCTCCGGGCTGGACGTGGGCGTCGCCCCGAAGCCTGCGGCAGGCGTCATGACGGCAGCCGCGGATCCGGCTTCTCAACTGAGCAGCATCGCCAGAGTGGCCGTCACGGTGAAGACCGAGCCGGTCGCCACCAGCCAGAGCCGCTACGCCGACTTCGCGCCGTACTACTCCGGCGGCTACATCACCACGTCCGTGGGCGCCGCCTGCACCACCGGCTTGACGACCCACAACTCCAACACGACCTACTTGTTCACCGCGGCGCACTGCGCCCGCACCGGCGTCAACATCTACAACGGCAACGGCAACTTCGAGGGCCAGGTCATCAACTGGAGTGAGCAGTGGGACGCCGCGCTCATCGACGCCCGCAGTGATCAGTACGAGTTCGACAGCGGCCCGAGCGCCTACGACCCACGCCGAGTGGCCGGGAACGCGTACTCCTACTACAACGACAGCGTCTGCCAGGACGGATACACCTCCGGCATCATCTGCGGCATCACCGTGATCATCCCGGACATCGTGGTCAACCACTGCGGCGGACCGTACCCGTGCATGAGCTCGCGGGGCGTCGTTGGCCAGACGGGCAACAACACCGGCACCGCCGTCCGGTCGGGCGACAGCGGCGGACTGGTGTTCTGCGTCTGCAGCGGCAGCAGCGGTCCGCGCCAGGCGCGCGGCATGGTGTCCTCGAACTACCAGGTCAACTCCCGGGTGTTCTGGACCGAGGCGCCGGACATCCTCAGCGCGTTCGGGCAATCCATGTACTAGACCGAGCTCACCCGGCCACCATGGGCGGGGAGGGGCGACGGGGCCATCAACGTCGCCCCTCCCCGCTGACGGACAAGGAGGAGCACAATGCGGACACCCACGCTGACCGCCCTTGTTCTCGTCCTCTCCGCCCTATCGACCGTCGCCTGCCAGAACTGCAACCCAGTCGGCGCGGCTTCCGGAGTCGAGGTCCGCCTCGCGCAGATCGTGGCAAACCACGGCGCGGTCAAGGTCCACGCGTGCTACGGCCGCGTCTGCGTCGACGCGGACGAGGCAGGAAACGCCACGAGTGGAGGCAGCCCCGCGGTACTCATCCCGCTGCCCCAGTCGCCCGGGCCGGCCCAGACCCTCAGTGTGAAAGCCATCGACTCCACGACAGGACAGGTGCTCGTCGACGCCAACGCACCGCTTGACATACCGGTCCGAAAGACCGGCCCCGGTGGCTGCTCCGTCGACTCGCGGTTCATCGCCGTCACAGTGACCGGGGACGGCAAGCTTCAGCAGGTGCGGTAGCGGCGGACAATCGAGCCGCGCAGACTGGGAACGAAGCGGTGCGGCAACCCGTCTGAGAACCACGATAATCGCTTGTAGGGGGTAGTGACCATGAGCGGCACCTGGGCGGGCCGGCTGGCGGTCCTCGCGGCGATCAGCGGGCTGGCACTCGCCGCCTGCGGCGGCCGTAACGACCACACCACAGCCACGGATCAGACGCCTCACGGCGGTACGGCCAGTGTCGATTGCCACGCCCTAGCGGCGCCGGCGGCCAGCGCCCCGACGGACCCGCAGGCTACCGCCAGTACCCAGTCCGGGCGGCTCGGACCGGCCGCTCAGGCCGTCGGCGCGCTCGGCCGCGGCCAATTCAAGAGCTCCTACACCGGGCTTGCCGTTGACCCCGCCCGTGACGCGCTCGTCGTCTACCGCATGCCGGAACCGGCGTTCGACGCGGCCGCGCGACAGTCCGCCGGCGACGTCCAAGTGGTCTTCTGCGACACCACCCGGACCAAGATGGAACTCGATCCGCTGGCCGGGCAGATAGCGTCCGACAACAGCCAGGGGCAGCATGGCTTCACGGTGTACGCGGTAGTGGTCACTCCGGACGGCTACCTCACGGTCGGCGCAGACAAGCCGGACATCGCCCGTCCGTACCTTCAGAGCACCTACGGTCCGGCCGTCGGTGAGGTCGTCCAAGGGCAGCCGTCGACGAACCAGTGACGGCGTGTAGCCGATTTCTCGGCTACACCGGCTCTCCTTGACCGTGCCCCGGTATGGGCTGGGTGCTTGTTCGCCGTCCGGCCGCCAGCCGACCGTGCGGCTGGTCTTCTGCCGGTTCCGACCCAGGCCCGGGTCCCGTCCCCGTACCGGGGTCGGGGGTGTGGGTGGCCGTCGGCTCTTTCCCGCTGCCTGCGGGTGCAGACGTTCGTACGCTCGTCAGGCGGTCGCACGTAGCGGCGGTGAGGTGTGCTGGTCGGGCCAGCGGGCGAGGTTGACCGCGGCGTTGGCGTTGCGCTTGCCGAAAATCTCGTCCGCGCAGGTCAGGCAGCGCGCTCGTACTCGTGGACGATGCCGCCGAGGCGATCACATCTTCGGATGTCCAGGCGGGCCAGCTTGTCCGGGTCGGCAATCGGTGCGGCAGCGGGTACAGCGGGCGTGGGTTCGCGATGCCCTGGTGTAGGCGGTGCCAGTTGTAGAACTGTTCGAACTTGTTGGGTGTCAAAACGGTGTCGCTGGGGTTGACCTGGGTAGATGCAGACGCGCCGTGCTGGCCTCAGACACGATCGTGGTTGTGCTACTACGCCTGCTCTACCTCGTGTTCTGCCGCATCGCCGAATGGCTGACCCTGCTCGGTCAGACCAGTGCGGCCAAGGACGTAGAGATCCTCGTCCTACGCCATGAGAACGCGATCCTGCGCCGGCAGAACCCGAAACCGCGGCTGGACTGGGCCGACCGCGCTGCCCTCGCCGCCCTGATCAGGCTCCTGCCCCGGGCGTTGAAGGCGCATCGGCTCGTCACCCCAGCCACAGTCATGCGCTGGCATCGACGACTGGTCGCCCAGCAGTGGGCCTTCTCGAACCGGCCGGGACGCCCACCGGTCGTCCCGGCCGTCGCCGCCCTGATTGAGCAGATGGCCCGGTCACCGGGTCAGTGCATCCACCATCCGCCGGATCCTCACACGCTGTGGCATCCCGCCAACGTCGGTGCGCCGCGACCACACCACCTGGCGAAAATTCCTGTCCACCCAGGCATCGACCATGCTGGCCTGCGACTTGTTCCATGTCGACTGCGCGCTTACCCTCAAGCGCCTGTACGTCTTCTTCGTCATCGAAGTCGGCAGCCGCTACGTCCACATCCTCGGCATCACCAGCAACCCCGACGGGCCGTGGACCACTAAGCAAGCCAGGAATCTGCTCATGGACCTCGGTGAACGGGCCGAGCAGTTCAAGGTCCTGATCCGTGACCGGGCCGGACAGTTCACCACCGCCTTCGACACCGTGCTGCCCGACGCCGGCATCACCATCTGCAAGATCCCACCGCGCAGCCCGCGAGCCAACGCCTACGCCGAAAGGTTCGTCCTCGCCGCCCGCACCGAGGTCACTGACCGCATGCTCATCTTCGGAGAACGGCACCTACGCCGCACACTCGCCGAATACGCCCGTCACTACAACGGGCGGCGGCCCCACCGAGCGCTGCAGCTGCGGCCCCCACGCTCCGACCGGTCCGTCGTTGACCTCACCCACGAGCGGATCAGACGCAGGCCCGTCCTCGGTGGGCTGATCACCGAGTACGAACGGGCTGCATAGAAACCCAGCTCAGACACCGACGACAGGGTATTGAAACCCCACAACCTATACCGAGGTCAAGCCGGGGATCGACCTGGTGGTGGGGGCGACCCGCACAGGGTTCGAGCAGCACTTCGTGGTCAAGAACAAGGCCGCTGTGGCGCAGGTGTCGAGCCTGAACCTGCCGGTGCGCTCGCTCGGGTTGACCGTATCGAATACACCTGAGGGCGGCCTGACGGCCATCGACCGTGCCGGCAAGACGGTAGCCAAGTCGGCGGCGCCGGTGATGTGGGACGCCACGGTGGCACCCAATTCCGCAGAGCATCTGCGCCAGAAGGTCGTGGGACTCAAAGCGGTATGGGCCATCCTCGACCGTGCCGGGATTGATCCCGCCCCGAAGCCGGCGGACCAACAACACAGATTCAACACGTCCGTCAACCCGGCAACGCAACAGCACCGCTCGAACAGCGCAGCGGCCCGCCTGCTCAGGCACCGGTAGAACTCCCGCCGAAACGCCGACAGGCCCCGAGCACGCCAACCGGCCCCGCATCATGCACACCGATCACCGCAGCCCTTGTTTGATCTGGATTCCTTCGCAAGAACCATGATCACGCAAGGGCTGCGCTGATGATCGGCCAGGGTCACATCGACGGACCCGACAGGTTAAACGAAAAGCTAAGTGGCGCGGGTGGGTCCGCGGTCAGGCTGCGTACTTCTCCATCAGCGCGCCGACGGCCGGCAGCGCCGCCTCGACATGCTTGCCCGCGCCGCCGCGTACCGCGTTGTACGCCTTCACGATCGAGCCGCGCTGGGACCACTGCGCCATATCGTCGGTCACTGCGAGCACGGACTCCGACACCTCCTCGCTCCGCTTGACGAGGTAGTCGCCAAACTGCCCACCCCCGGCCGCGCGGAAGTCCGCCCAGAAGGGCTGGAGCCGGTGCAGCAGGTTCGGCACCATGCTCTCGACCGTGGACTGGTAATAGCCGGGCGCGAAGGTGGTCACCGCCTTGTAGGCGACCTTGAGAGCGCTGGCAGACACGCCGGACTTGGCGGAAAGCTCCTGCTCGACCAGCACCCGACAGTCGGCGGCAATCTGCTGCTGGGCGCCGTCCGAGAGCAGAATGTCGGGAAGGGCAGAATACATAGTTATTACGCTCCTAATCCTGCGTCAACGCGTCGACTAGTTATACCGGATTACGGTCTGTGACCACGATCTTGTGGAGTGTGCGTACACACGCTACAGTCCTACGCAGACAGTGATGGCGTTGCGCCCGCCGAAAATCTCGTCCGTGCAGGTCATCCCTGAAGGATCTTCCTGTTTCGACTTCCTGTTTCGACGAGCGGACAACGCAAGCACCGCCGGGTAAGTGGGGACACGCGCTGCGCTTGCCGCAGGTGTGGCGGCGGACGACCCGGGTGTGCACCGGCCCGAAGGACGGGGCGGTGAGGGTGACGAACACCGTCGGGTGGGTGGCCACGGTCTCCGGCACGCCGTTGCCGCTCACCAGCAGACTGCGCACGATCTGGTAGGCGTCGCGCTGATAGCGGGCCGAGCACGACGGGCAGACCGAGGCCGCCGGTTGTCGCACGCCTTGTAGATCACCCCGTCGGGCATGCTCGCGGTGTCGACGTTCGACAGCAGCCGCCCGGTGCCTGTGGGGTGTCAAAACCCTGGCATCGTGGGTGACCTGCAGGTCTATGCAGCTCGTTCGTACTCGGTGATCAGCCCGCCGAGGACTGATCGACGCCTGATTCGCTCGTGGGTGAGGTCGACGGCGGGACGGTCGGACCGCGGGGGCCGCAGGCCCAGGGCCCGGTGAGGGCGGTGCCTGTTGCAGTGGTGGGCGTACCCGTCGAGGGTTCGGCGGAGATGTTGCTCGCCGAGGATGAGCATGCGGTCGGTGACCTCGGTGCGGGCGGTGAGTACGAACCGTTCGGCGTACGCGTTGGCGCGCGGGCTGCGCGGCGGGATCTTGCAGACGGTGATGCCGGCGTCGGCGAGGACGGCGTCGAAGGCGGCGGTGAACTGCCCGGCCCGATCTCGGATGAGGAATCTGAACTGGTTGGCGCGGTCGCCGAGGTCCGTGACCAGGTTGCGGGCGGCCTGGGTGGTCCAGACCCCGTCCGGGTTGGCGGTGACGCCGAGGATGTGGACGTAGCGGCTGCCGACCTCCATGACGAAGAAGACGTACAAGCGTGTGAGGGTGAGCGCGCAGTCGACGTGGAAGAGGTCGCAGGCGAGCACGGTCGATGCCTGGGCGGAGAGGAACTTCCGCCAGGTGGTGTGGTCGCGGCGCACCGACGCTGGCGGTATGCCGCGCTGCTTGAGGATCCGGCGGATCGTGGACACACTCACGCGGTGACCGAGGCCGATCAGCTCGCCTTGAATTCTCTGGTAGCCCCAGCCGGGGTTGTCCCGGGCCATCTGTTCAATGAGGGCGGTGATGGCCGGGTCGATCGGTGGCCGGCCAGACCGGTGCGGGTATGCCCAGTGGCGGGCGACCAGTCGCCGATGCCAGCGCATGACTGTGGCTGGGGTGACGAGCCGATGCGCTCGCAAGGTGCGAGGTAGGAGCCTGATCAAGGCCGCGTCCACGGTGATGGTGTAAGAGACGATCACCGAGAAGATCCGGGTTGATGTTATGCGGCGATCTCCGCTGTTGGGGAGTTGTCGTCGGGTTCGGCTTCGCCGTCGATGACGGTCAGCCGGG